>NZ_CP102267.1:4622500-4685728 GCF_025148125.1 Blautia wexlerae DSM 19850 | reverse complement strand
TTTCTGGTTCTCCCGGTTCGTATTACTTCTATATTAAGTGTGTATTGATAATATTGAGTTTTCCACAAACTCTGACCGTATTCTTAAAAAAGACATAAATATCCTTATATATATTATAATAAAATGCCTGTTTTCGCAATGTATATTTGAGGGAAATGTGGAAAAAAGTTATCCCCACTTTTTATGTGGATTAGTGTGGATAACAGTGGAAAAGCCAATTCAGGTTACCATAATGTGACGTTATTCTTTTAAAAACGATAAAAAATGGGGATAATTTTATGCACAGTAAGAAAAGTAGAAATAAAAGCATTTTTTTGAAGATATGTGTAAAATAGACAGGAGAAAGTGGAAAGATATATAGGTATTCCACAAGTTATCCACAAGTTATCCACAAAATGTGGATAATATTACGTAAACCAATTATGTAATCCACAATGGCATAAAAAACCATTTAAATCTTTGTGTAAATAATACTTGACGAATCCACCCTTTATGAATATAATTGAAATGATGTTCTAATAAGTAAAGTTGGCGGGCAGGAGAGCTGTAGAATCCGGTGTCTGTCATACTTAAAAAGTTACAAAATTTAACATGGATAATAGATAAAGGAGGTGCTTTACCTATGAAAATGACATTTCAGCCAAAAAAGAGATCTAGAGCAAAAGTTCATGGTTTCAGAGCTCGTATGAGCACAAAGGGTGGTCGTAAAGTATTAGCTGCCAGAAGATTAAAAGGAAGAAAGCATTTATCAGCCTAAGAATAAGACCGCAATTATGTGGTCTTTTCTTCTCTTAAAAAAGAGATCAGGAAAGGGGATTCTATGCAAAGATCAGAGTCCTTAAAAAAAAATCAAGATTTTCAAAAAGTATACAGAAATGGAACATCAAAAGGTAATCGGTATCTGGTGATGTACGTACTGAAAAATCAGTACATGAAGAATCGTCTGGGAATATCAGTAAGTAAAAAAGTAGGGAATAGTGTGGTTCGCCACAGACTCACCAGATTGATAAGAGAGAGTTATCGGTTGAATGAAGCGGAATTTGAAAACAGTTTGGACATTGTAGTAGTTGCACGCCCACAGGCAAAGGACAGAACCTATCAAGAGATAGAGAGTGCGCTGATGCATCTGGCGGGAAAGCACTGCATAGCAGGTAAGAACAATGATAAAGAAGTTTCTGATCAGAATAATTAAACTCTATCAAAAGTATATATCACCGATGAAGAGAACAAAATGTCCTTATATTCCCACATGTTCTCAATATGGTTTAGAAGCAATCGAAAAATATGGTGCATTAAAGGGTGGTCTTCTTGCGGTATGGAGGATACTTCGCTGTAATCCTTTTTCCCACGGAGGCTATGACCCTGTACCGTAAAGACAGGAATGTACTTGAAAATTGAATATTGATCGATCGAAGGAACCTCCTGTCATTTATGGATTCTAGGAGGAAATGAACTTGGAAATGATTTTAGCGACAAAGAGCAGCACTCCTATCATTGGTCAGCTTGCGACCGTTATGGGATGGATCATGGATGGTATTTACAGATTGCTGAATATCTTTGGAATTCAGAATATCGGTCTTTGTATTGTCATCTTCAGTATCCTTATTTATGCTCTTATGACCCCACTGCAGATCAAACAGCAGAAATTCTCTAAGCTGAGTGCAATCATGCAGCCGGAACTTCAGAAAATTCAAAAGAAGTACAAGGGAAAAAACAACGATACTGCTGCAATGCAGAAAATGCAGGAGGAAACACAGGCTGTATATCAGAAATACGGCGTATCTCCTACAGGAAGCTGTGTACAGCTTGCAATCCAGTTCCCTATTTTGATGGCCTTATATCAGGTAATTTATAAAATTCCGGCATATGTAGGAAGTGTAAGGGATATCCTTGCATCTGCAGTTACCAGTATTACAGGTGTAAACGGATATACAGATATCCTTCAGCAGTTTATCACAGATAATAAGATGACAAGAGTTCAGCTTATTATGGATGGAAGTAAAGCTACAAGTAATTCAGTCACAGACTTTTTGTATGCATTATCACCTTCCCAGTGGAAAACACTTGCTGAGACAAGCCAGTTTGCAGGATTTACTGATACGCTGAACAGCACTGCAAAAGAGATTTCACATGTGCAGAATTTCTTTGGTCTGAATATCGCTGATCAGCCACTGACTTATATTAAAGCAGCTTTTGTAGGTGGATCTGCTCTTCTTGCTATCGTTGCGATTCTTATCCCGATTCTTGCGTGGGCTACACAGATGATCAACTTAAAACTGATGCCTCAGGCAGCACAGCAGAGCGGCGATTCACAGCAGGATGCAATGATGAACTCCATGAAGACGATGAATATGGTAATGCCGTTGATGTCAGCAGTATTCTGTTTCACATTCCCTGTAGGTCTTGGTATTTACTGGGTAGCAAGTGCTGCAGTAAGAAGTGTGCAGCAGGTTGTTATCAATAAAAAGATGGATAAGATCCAGATTGAAGACCTGATCAGTGAGAATATGAAGAAGATGGAAAAGAAGCGTGAGAAAGCGGGACTTCCACCTCAGAAGATTACAAATCAGGCCCATCAGAGCGCCAAGAATATCAATAAGATTGAAAAAGGCAGCAGCAATACAAATGTTGAGACAAGAGCCAAGAAGGTTGAAGAAGCTTACAAAGACGCTGCGAATGCAAAACCTGGCAGCATTACTGCAAAGGCCAATCTGGTAAAAGCATTTGATGAGCGTAATAAGAAGAAGTAGTCAGGAACGGAGGGGTTGGCATGGAGGATTATATCCAGTTTTCAGCGAAAACAAAGAGTGAAGCAATTACAAAAGCATGTATCGAGCTTGGCGTATCCAGTGACCAGCTTGAGATTCAGGTAATAAGTGAAGGCAGCAACGGATTTTTCGGAATCGGAAGCAAGCCTGCAGTAATTAAGGTTCGTAAGATTGAGCCGGTTTCTGAGGAAGAAGAAATGAAGGAGATCGTAGAGACAGTGAAACTCGATTCCTTCAAAGAGGAAGCCCCGGTTCAGGAAGAAAAGAAAACGGAAGCTATAAAACCGGTAAAGAAAGAAATCAAAGAGCCGAAAGCTGTTTCTGAGAAACCAAGACAGCCAAAACCTGTAAAGGAAAGGGCTGCAAAAGAAAAACAGCCGAGAGAATTCAGAGAGCCAAAAGAGAAACAAGTCAGAGAAAAGACGACTAAACCGGTAAAGCCTGTTGAGATCCTTACAGATCCGGAAGAGATTAAAGAAGTAGAAAACAGAGCAAAGGTATTCCTTCGTGATGTATTTGCGTCCATGAATCTTGGAGAAGTAGAGATTACATCTGAATATAACACAACGGACGGAAGTCTGGAAGTTGACTTTGAAGGCGAAGATATGGGAATCCTTATCGGCAAGAGAGGCCAGACTCTGGATTCTCTTCAGTATCTGACGAGTCTTGTGGTAAATAAAGGTAAATCAAATTACATTCGTGTAAAACTTGATACAGAAGATTACCGCAAGCGCCGTAAAGAAACTCTTGAGAACCTTGCAAGAGGTATTGCTTATAAAGTAAGAAAAACCCGCAAGCCGGTTATTCTTGAGCCAATGAATCCTTATGAGAGAAGAATTATCCATTCTGCTCTTCAGGGAAATAAATTCGTTGAGACAGTCAGTGAGGGTGAAGAGCCTTACCGTCATGTAGTGGTAAAATTAAAAAGAAATTAATAATATGACTGCTTCATTGCAGATATGAAAAAAGAATGTTATTCTAGGTGAAAGCGTGAATAGCACGTAACTTTGCGTGTGTACTTTTGCCTGGAGTAACATTTTTATTTTACGGAAAGTCTTGTATATATACCAGAGAGATTACACACTTGCAGAAAAAAATAACAGTAGTCAGTGTGATTTTCCTGTTATGTATATAAGATGACAGAATTATTGTAACAGTCTACTGTTCCGCAGGGGCGGAACTATTATAGAACAGGCAAGTGAGGAGAAAAAAATGGAAACAACAATCGCAGCAATTTCCACAGCCATGAGTGCGTCCGGAATCGGAATCATCCGTATCAGCGGCGAGAATGCCATGGATGTGATTTCCCGTATCTACAGATCAAAAGGCGGGAAGAAAAAAATAAAAGAAGTTCCGACTCATACCATTCATTATGGATATATTTATGATGGAGAGGAACTGATTGATGAGGTTCTGGTAATGATCATGCATGCACCGAGGACTTTTACAGGAGAAGATACAGTAGAAATAGACTGTCATGGTGGTGTATATGCTATGCAGAGGGTTTTGGATACAGTGCTGAAAAATGGTGCCGAAATTGCAGAACCAGGAGAATTTACCAAACGTGCCTTCCTGAACGGACGGATGGATCTATCCCAGGCAGAGGCTGTTATGGATGTTATACAGGCGAAAAATGAATATGCGCTTCGCAGTTCCATGGATCAGTTAAGAGGTTCTGTGCAGAAAGCAATCCGAGATATCAGAGAAAAGCTGATTTATCACATTGCATATATAGAATCGGCACTGGATGATCCGGAACATATCAGTCTGGATGGATATCCCCAAGAACTTCTGGAAGTTGTGGATAATGAACAGAAAGAAGTGAAGCGCCTGTTGAAAACTTCTTCTGACGGAAAGATGATCCAGGAGGGAATCCAGACAGTTATCCTTGGAAAACCAAATGCCGGAAAATCCTCACTGTTAAATCTTCTGATCGGAGAAAACCGGGCTATTGTGACAGATATTGCAGGAACGACCAGAGACATTCTGGAGGAATATATCACACTTCATGGAATATCTCTGAAGATTATTGATACAGCCGGAATCCGGGAAACAAAGGATATTGTGGAAAAAATAGGGGTAGACAGAGCCAGAGAAATGGCACAGAAAGCAGATCTGATTCTTTATGTAGTGGATTCTTCTGTTCCGCTTGACGAAAATGATGAAGAAATCATGGAAATGCTTACTGGAAAAAAGGCGATTATCCTGTATAATAAAACTGATCTTCAGCCGGAAATCCAGCCGGAAATCCTGAAAGAAAAAACAGGACATCCTGTAATTCCGATTTCTGCAAAAGAAGAAAAAGGCATTACAGAACTGGAAGAACAGATTAAAGATATGTTTTTTGGAGGAGAGATTTCCTTTAATGATGAGGTATATATTACAAATGCCCGTCATAAAGCAGCATTGGAAGAGGCTGACAGAAGCCTTGATCTGGTCAGAAACAGTATCGAAAGGGGAATGCCGGAAGATTTCTTTTCTATAGATCTTATGAATGCATATGAAAATCTGGGTAAAATCCTCGGAGAGTCTGTTGGTGAAGATCTGGTAAATGAGATATTCAGCAAGTTTTGCATGGGTAAATAAAAATCAAAAAATCGCCTTCGGCGATTTTTGAAAGAATAGAATGAGCAGTTGTAAAATAAAAGGAGACAAAATGAGAACGTTAGTAGAAGATTATGATATTGTTGTAGTCGGTGCCGGTCATGCCGGATGTGAAGCAGCACTTGCGGGTGCGCGCCTGGGCCTGAATACAGTGATGTTTACTGTAAGTGTAGACAGTATCGCATTAATGCCATGTAACCCGAACGTAGGTGGCAGTTCCAAAGGCCATCTGGTAAGAGAGCTTGATGCCCTGGGCGGTGAAATGGGAAAAAATATTGACAAGACCTTTATCCAGTCCAAAATGCTTAACTGTTCCAAAGGACCTGCAGTGCACTCCTTACGTGCGCAGGCTGACAAACAGGCATACAGCAATGAAATGAGAAAAACGCTTGAAAATACACCTAATCTGACTATTAAACAGGGAGAAGTAACAAAACTTCTGGTCGAGGACGGAAAGATTACAGGGGTAAAAACATATTCCGGTGCAACTTATAACTGTAAAGCTGTGGTCCTCTGTACAGGAACTTATTTAAAAGCAAGATGTATTTACGGTGATGTAAGTAATTATACAGGACCAAACGGACTGCAGGCAGCCAACTATCTGACTGATTCTCTGAAAGAGCTGGGAATTGAAATGTTCCGTTTTAAAACAGGAACACCTGCCCGTATTGCCGGAAATACAATTGACTACAGCAAAATGGAGGAACAGTTTGGAGATGAGAGAGTTGTACCATTTTCATTCTCAACTAATCCGGAAGATGTTCAGATAGAGCAGAAATCCTGCTGGCTGACATATACAAATGAGAAAACTCATGAGATCATTCGTGCAAACCTTGACCGTTCTCCGTTGTATTCCGGTATGATCGAAGGAACCGGTCCGCGTTATTGCCCGTCAATTGAAGATAAAGTAGTCCGTTTTGCAGATAAGAACCGTCATCAGGTATTTATTGAGCCGGAAGGTCTCTATACAAATGAGATGTATATTGGTGGAATGTCCAGTTCTCTGCCGGAAGATGTGCAGGAAGAAATGTATCATTCCGTACCGGGACTGGAACATGCAAAAATCGTAAAAAATGCATATGCCATCGAATATGACTGTATTAATCCACGTCAGTTATATCCTACACTGGAATTTAAGAAAATCAAAGGACTGTTCAGCGGCGGTCAGTTTAACGGAAGCTCAGGGTATGAAGAAGCAGCGGCGCAGGGACTGATCGCAGGAATTAATGCTGCTCTGGAAGTTAAAGGTCAGGAACAGCTGATTCTTGACCGTTCTGAGGCTTATATTGGTGTTCTTATTGATGATCTGGTAACAAAAGAAAACCATGAGCCATACAGAATGATGACCAGCAGAGCGGAGTACAGATTACTTCTCCGACAGGATAATGCGGATCTGAGACTTCGTAAAAAGGGATATCAGGCAGGGCTCATCAGTGAAGAGGATTATCAGAAAATCCTTACGAAAGAAGAACAGATAAAAACAGAGATCAGCAGAGTAGAACATACAAATATCGGAGCAAACAAAGAGGTTCAGACCCTTCTGGAAAGCTATAACAGCACACCGCTGAAATCCGGAACCACTCTGGCAGAACTGATCCGCCGTCCGGAACTTTCTTATGAAGCAATCAAACCACTTGATAAAGAACGTCCGGAGCTGCCATGGGATGTACAGGAACAGGTTGACATTAACATCAAGTATGATGGATATATCCGCAGACAGTTAAAACAGGTAGAACAGTTTAAGAAACTGGAAGCAAAGAAAATCCCGACAGATCTTGATTATGAGAAAGTTGGAAGCCTGAGAATCGAAGCACGTCAGAAACTGGAAGCATACAGACCGATTTCAATCGGACAGGCTTCCCGAATTTCAGGAGTTTCTCCTGCTGATATATCAGTTTTACTGGTGTATCTTTCCAGTACGAAATAATTAATATAATACGCTTTAATGTGCTTATAAAAACAAGAAATTGGCAAAAAATATTAAAATAGTACATAAAAGAGTAAAATAACGGACTATAAATAACAGATAAAATCATAAAAGCACATAAAACAACCCTGTAAAATATACAAAAATAATAAATAAAGGTAGAAAAAGGAGAATAATACATGCCGTATAATCTGACGACATTGGAAAATGGATGCAGAGAACTGGGTATAGAGCTGAGCCAGAAGCAGAAAAATCAGTTTATCCAGTTTTATGAATTTCTGGTAGAAAAAAATAAGGTTATGAATCTGACAGGTATTACTGAGTTTGAGGAAGTTCTTACAAAGCACTTTCTTGACAGTCTTGCCTGTGTAAAAGCCATTGATATGACAAAAGTAAAAACAATTATGGACATCGGTACAGGTGCCGGATTTCCAGGTGTGCCTTTGAAAATTGCTTTTCCACATCTGGAGGCATGTCTGCTGGATTCTCTGAAAAAGAGGGTAAACTTCCTTGAGGAAAGTTTTGAGCTTCTTGGATTAGAAGGGATTAAGGCGATTCATGGAAGAGCAGAAGAGTATGCAAAAAATAAAGAGTATCGTGAGAAATATGATCTCTGTGTATCCAGGGCAGTATCAAACCTTGCAACTCTGTCAGAATATTGTCTTCCTTATGTAAAGATAGGAGGAACTTTCATTTCCTATAAATCAGGAACTGTACAGGAAGAGGCAGAAGAAGCAGAGAAAGCAATCAATATCCTCGGTGGTCAGGTGAAAGACATCACATACTTTAAATTGCCGGACTCCGAGATTGACCGATCCCTTGTCATTATAAATAAGAAAAAATCTACACCTGGAAAGTATCCGCGTAAAGCAGGAACACCATTAAAAGAACCATTGTCATAATAAATCTATGTATAGTTGTCTCATGAAATCTTCTGGCAAAAAATGCCGAGATTTCGGGACAGCTATTTTTTTCAAACAAACATCACAGAATAATCACACTTTTATCCTAATTTCATCACAACTTCATCATAAACTATTTTTATAGAGATGTCCTCGGGTTCCCCCATTCTCTGTTTCACCTGGGGACATTTTCTATATTTTATTTTGGCAAAAATTAAGAGGAGGAGAACACATTGATTGAAGTAAACAATCTGGTCAAACGATATGGTAACCATACGGCAGTTGACCACCTTTCCTTTAAAATAGAGAAAGGCAAAATCTATGGATTTCTGGGGCCAAACGGTGCAGGAAAATCCACTACAATGAATATGATAACCGGATACATCGCATCCACCGAAGGAACCGTCAAAATTGACGGACACGATATCCTCGAAGAACCGGAAGCGGCAAAGAAATGTATCGGTTATCTGCCTGAACAGCCGCCGGTCTATTTTGATATGACTGTCCTGGAATACATGAAATTTGTGGCAGATCTCAAGAAAATCCCAAAAGATAAAAAAGCAAACATGATCGAAGAAGTCATGGATATGGTAAAGATTTCAGACATGAGAAACCGTCTGATAAAGAACCTGTCAAAAGGTTACAGACAGAGAGTTGGTCTTGCTGAGGCGATTATGGGGTATCCGGAGGTGATCATCCTGGATGAGCCGACAGTAGGTCTTGACCCTAAACAGATTATTGAAATCCGAACCTTAATTAAAGAATTAAAAAAGAAACATACCGTTATTCTCAGCTCGCATATACTTTCTGAAGTAAGCGCGGTATGCGATTACGTGCTGATCATTTCTCATGGAAAACTGGTAGCAAGCGATACTCCTGAGAATCTTGGAAAACTTGCAGAAGGATCCAATACTCTGGAGATGCTTATTAAAGGTGAAAAAACACAGATCAGGCAGGCTCTCGAGGGAATCGAGGGAGTCAACAGCGTAACAATGGAAAAAGATGAGAAACAGAATCTCTGGAGTGTGAAAGTTTCAACAGAGGAGCAGAATGACATTCGGGAAGAAGTATTCTACAAAATGTCGGAGATTAACAGCCCAATCTATGAGATGAAGTCTAGGAAAGTATCACTGGAGGAAATCTTCCTTGAACTTACTGCATCTGATAAACCAATATCTGCAGACGAAGTCCCAAATACACCTGAAGATAAAGATACTGATGCCGGTAAATCAAACGAGACAAACGTAAAACAGACATCAGCAGAAATACCGGAAGAACAGAATAATGATAAAGGGGGAGAGAAATAACCATGACAGCTATATATAAAAGAGAGCTGAAAAGTTACCTGACATCCATGGTAGGATATTTATTTATCTTTTTCATTCTTGTACTGACAGGTATTTATTTTTCAGCATATCAGCTTTCAGCAGCATATCCGAAATTTGAATACACCTTAAGTGCAATTACCTTTGCATTCCTGATCGGAGTACCGATTTTGACTATGCGTGTACTTGCAGAGGAAAGAAAACAGAAAACAGATCAGCTGCTTCTGACAGCACCGGTTTCTGTGAGCGGTATTGTAATAGGTAAATATCTTGCACTGGTAACTGTATTTGCTGTTCCGATGGCAGTTATGTGTACTTATCCGCTGATTATGTCCAGGTTTGGCACAGTAGAGTTTGCATCTGCATATACAGCAGTCCTGGGATTCTTTCTCCTGGGATGTGCAAATATTGCAATCGGTGTATTTATGTCAGCATTAACTGAGAGCCAGGTAATTGCAGCGGTACTCACATTTGTTTTCTTATTTGCATTTTACATGATGAATGGTATTTCTTCATTCTTCTCTCAGACATCTATGTCGACATGCGTGACATTTGGGTTATTGATCCTGGCAGCAGCCATCATTATCTATACCATGATCAAGAATATTCTGATCTCAGCAGTGATCGGTGTGATCGGAGAAGTGGCACTGATTATTATTTATGTAGTAAAATCCAGTATTTTTGAGGGCGGTATTCAGAAAGTCCTGGATGTGTTTAATCTGAGCGGACACTTTGATAATTTTACAAGTAACATCTTTGATATAAAAGGAATTGTATATTTTCTTTCTGTGATCGCAGTATGCCTGTTCCTTACAACACAGTCTATTTTGAAGAGACGCTGGAATTAGTGGGGAGGTGAAAGAAAATGAAACTGAAAGAAAAGATGAAAAATAATAACCATAAAAAATTTGACAAAAAGAAACTGATTGGCACCATCAGTAAGAAGCATATCAAAAACGGCTCTTACACAATGGTTATGTCAGTGATATTTATTGCAGTAGTTGTAGTGCTCAACATGATCGTAAATGCGATTCCGTCCAAATATTCAGAAATTGATATCAGCAGCCAGAAACTCTACAGTATTGGTGATGATACAAAAGCAATGCTGAAAGATCTGGACAAGGACGTAACAATTTACCAGATTGCACAGAGCGGTTCTGAAGATGAGAATATTACCAATCTGCTTAAGAAATATGAAGATGAATCCAAGTATATTAAAGTAGAGCAGAAGGATCCTGTAGTAAATCCTAAATTTGTAACGGAATATACAAGTGATGATCTTTCTGCAAACAGTCTGATCGTTGTATGCGGCGACAGAAATAAAGTCATTGATTACAACAATATCTATGAGAGCACAATTGATTATCAGACCTACAGCTCTCAGACCACCGGTTTCGACGGTGAAGGTCAGATCACAAGTGCGATCGGATATGTAACATCCGAAGATCTCCCGATCCTTTATACACTCGAGGGACATGGTGAGAAGGAGATGGATTCTACTATCAAAGAAGACATCGAGAAGGCAAACATGGATATTCAGTCTCTGAATCTTCTTACAGAGGGAAGTGTTCCGGATGATGCAGACTGCCTGTTCATTGATTCTCCATCCACAGATATTTCAGAAGATGAAAAGACTGCTATTATTGATTATCTTGAAAATGGCGGAAAGGCGATGATTTTCTCTGATTATACAACAGAAGACCTGCCAAACTTTGATGCAGTTCTGGAAAACTATGGTGTTCAGAGAGAAGCTGGAATCGTATTTGAAGGTGATAATCAGCATTATGCAATGCAGATGCCATATTATCTGGTTCCGACTATAAACAGCACAGATGCAAGCTCTGAGACTGTTTCCGGAGGATATTATGTACTTGTACCATATGCACAGGGAATCAAAAAAATGGATGATGTAAGAGATACCGTAACGATCAACAGTATCCTCACCACATCAGACCAGGCATATTCCAAGACAGATCTGAACAGTGATACTCTGGAGAAAGAAGACGGAGACGAAGCTGGCCCATTTGATCTGGGAGTAAGCATCACAGAGACTCTGGATGATGACAAAGAAACGCAGATCGTATACTATTCAACTTCCAATCTGATGGAATCACAGGTAAATCAGATGGTATCCGGCGGAAATGAGAAGCTGATCATCGAATCTCTGAAGTGGATGACAGACACAGAAGACAGTGCAACCGTATCTATCCCATCCAAGAGCCTGTCTGTATCTAATCTGACACTTACAGACTATGATGCTGCATTCTGGAAGATCTGCACCATCGGTCTGATTCCTGGATTCTTCCTTGTTGTAGGGTTTGCAGTTTGGATGAAGAGGAGAAAAGCTTAAATGAAGAATAAAACTGTAAAAATGGTTCTTGCAGTTGTAGTTCTTGGTGTCTGCTGCGGGGCTTACGCAGGTGTAAAAACCTACGTAGCCCATCAGGAGCAGAAAGAATCCGAAGAAGATTCTGAAGAAAGCACAACTGTATTTACTGCATCAACAGATAACATTAAATCTCTGGATTTTATGGTTGATGATACAGAGACAACATTTGAAAAAGATGATGACAGCTGGGTAAAGAAAGACGAAACAGATTTTCCGGTAAATCAGACTACTCTGGACAGTGCAGCATCTGCTATTGCATCTGTCGATTCAGACAGAGTTCTGGAGGACGTAGATGATCTTTCAGAATATGGTCTGGACTCTCCGTCAAACACGATTAAGATTGTAACAAAATCTGATGAGGAAGATGGCGATGACATAACAACTACACTGTATGTGGGAGATGAAAATTCCTCCACCAGTCAGTATTATGTAAGAAAAGATGATGATGAGAAGACAGTATACCTGATAGATTCTTCCTGCGTAGAGCCGTTTGCCAAATCATTGAATGATTATGCGCAGATGGAAGATTTCCCTGCAATTTCCAATACAGATACCATTACAAAAATTTCTGTAGACGGCGATAATTCCTATGAATTATCAAAAGACGAAGATACAAGTACCTGGTCAGTAAAAGGCAGCGAGGATGAAGAAAAAGCAGACTCAGCTACCGTAAGTTCTTTGGTATCTTCATTCGGAAGCATGGCATATAGTTCACTTGCAGATTATAAATGTGACGACAAGAGCAAATATGGTCTGGATAAACCATATGCAACAATCACAGTAGATTATCAGGAAGAAGTTGCTGATGATGACACTGATGAAGACACACAAGATGATACGACAGCTTCCGGTGAGACGGCAGATGAAGATGCTTCATCTGTGGAAGAAAACAGTGACGATGCTGAACAGGATACAGAATCAGACGAAAGTGTAAGTGAAACTACGGATGAAACATCTGAGGCTGAAGATACTGACGGTGAAGAAGCAGAAGATGAAACATCAGAAAACTCAGACAGTGCATCAGACAATGAGGATTCTTCGGAAGAAGAAACTAAGATGGCAGATAAGCAGCTTACAATTCTTGTTGGAAATGAAACAGATGACAGCAGCAGATATGTCATGGTAAATGACAGCAATGAAGTCTATACGATGTCAACGGATACTCTGTCCGCGCTAACTGATAAATCAGAAGAAGACTTCTGGGATATGACAGTAAGTTATGTATCTTTAAACAGCCTCGGAAGCCTCAAAGTAAATTATCAGGGCAGTGATTATAAAGTAAATGTTTCACGTGAAACATCCACAGATGATGATGGAAACGATACAGAAACAGTTACCTATAAACTGAATGGTTCTGATCTGGATGAAACAACATTTACAACATTCTACAATAAACTGATCAACATGACGGCTCAGAAACGTCTGACAGATAAATATGAACCTGACGGTGATGCAGAACTGACAGCTATATTTACAGAAGAAGACGGTGATACACAGGAAGTTGCATACTATAGCTACGATACAAACTATTATGCGGCAGTGGTGGATAATAAAGTATATCTCGTAAATAAGATGAATGTAAAAGAACTGTTCACAGCATTTGAATCAGTTGTCGGAACAGAAGAAGACAGTTCAGATAAGACAGATTCAGACGAAGCAACAACAGATGATACTAAATCAGATTCAACAGATATGCCAGGTGAGAGCATAGAAGAGTCCGATGACAGTACATCTGAAACAGCCGGCATAACAAACGATTCTGATACATCCGAAGAGGAGAATACAGATTCTCAGGAAACGGACAGTACAGAAGAGTAAAAGAATAAACGAATCTATAAAAGAGTGAGGCAGGCATATAGAATTTCTTACATATGCCTGCCTCATTTTTTGTTGTATTAGAGCGTGTTTGAAAAATCATTCCCACAATCTGCACGCCCCATTTTGCGGTATATTTTGTCCGAATTCGGTTGCTGTAGTCACCGCAACGTCGCCTTCTTCCGACTTGAAATAAAAAAATTTATCCTTCAAAACTGTCTCAAAATCAACTCGTCGACTCATTCTGGCTTAAATATAAGGCTTAAAAGAAGATTTTAACCTGTTCAAGAAACGCTTCAGGTGCTTCAACATGTGGAAGATGTTTTGTTTCTTTGAGAACAGAAACTTCAATAGCCGGGTTGGAGGCACAATAATCATCAGTGACAGCCTTTCCGTTTGGCTCTGTTTCACCTTCAACAATATAAATACTGTTATCCAGTGCCTTAAGTGCATGACAGATATTTATATTTATATACTTAGCTGCAAGACTGGAGTACAAAAATCTGGTATAATATCCACCTTTATGAGCTGCTTCATAATAAGCATCTGCCATTTGATTATCCACATGGAATGGATTATAATACATCTTCTCGATAAAAAGATTATTTATATTATCACGTGATACGATCATATGATAAACCAGAGTTCCGAAAATCGGAATTTCCAGAGCTGCTTTTAACAGGCGGTCCTTTCTGTTTGGCATCTGTTTTAATTGAGTCAGGCTGGGCGGATTTACCAGCATGATTTTGTTAAAAAGTTCTTTCTCATTGTGACAGGCCATAGTAACAAAAGAGCCTGAAAAACCACTTGCAATCACATCTGTTTTCTGACCAATTATTTTTTTGATAAAATCACTGATCATCTGAACATAAACAAAATTTGTATAGGTAATGCTGGATTTGTCCGAACGTCCGCATCCTAACAAATCAACAGTATATACGGTATGGTCAATTGCCAGTTCGTCTTCAATTTTGCTCCATTCATACCCGGAAGCTCCAGGTAAAGTGTCATGAATCAAAAGAATCGGTGACCCAGTTCCCTTTTTGGTATAATAAATGTTCCCAAAGCGCCATTCAAAGTAATTGTCATTAGAAATGTGGAGCATCTGTTTTAATTGTGCAGCAGTAGCAATCGTGTGGTTAATGAAATGAACAGCAACAGTTGCGCCGGTCATCAGAGCAGCAAATGTAAGAAATTTGTGCTTGTTTTTACTCATTTTCGGCCTCCTTTATCAAGCATAACAAGTGATTAGCCTGCTAAAATTATATACCCATATTATACCGCGATACTGTCTGTTTTACAAGAAAATATGATGCGAAAAAAAGAACCATATGGATTGATGATGTTACTGTTCACTCCGTTCACAGCAACACGCTTCGCGATGCACAGACTTTATGCTAATCGCATAAATTCGCGCGGTATGTCTCGGGTTTTCTGTGACCTTCACTCACAAAAAACACCTCGCGGGATATTACCAGTGAACAGTAACTTGATGATTACTGTTCACACATCACAATCCCGCGAGGTGTTTTGGCATGAATGTGCCAAAATCCCGAGACATACAAGCCAAAATTCCATTGCCGCAGGCAATCTGGAATTTTGGCTGCGTTACTGAGAACGGAGTGAACAGTAACGATTGATGGAAAAAGAAAATGTCAATCACCACAAAATATACAATATTTATGTTAAAAATAATGTGTTTTTTTATGTTTCACGTGAAACATTATGTGGCATGATTAAAATAAAAGTGTTATAATAAACATGCATATGCCTGTTGGCATTATAAAAAATAATGTAACAGGCAAAATAGGAATAACTACAATTAAAACCTCATAAAGGAGGAATGAAGTTGGGAAGAATTATAGCAGTTGCTAATCAGAAAGGCGGAGTTGGAAAGTCAACAACTGCAATTAATCTTTCAGCATGTCTTGCAGAAAAAGGGAAAAAGGTTCTCGCAATTGATATGGATCCACAGGGAAATACTACCAGTGGTTTCGGCGTTGATAAGAACGGCATAGAAAATACATTGTATGAACTTTTGCTTGGAGAGGCAGAAACGAAAGACACGATTGTAAAAGATGTTGTTGAGAATCTTGACCTGATTCCATCTAATATTAATCTTTCCGGTGCAGAAATCGAGCTGGTAGGAATCGATGATAAAGAATTTATCTTAAAGGGAATCACAGATAAGCTTCGACGTAAATATGATTACATAATACTGGATTGTCCGCCATCATTAAATATGCTGACGATCAATGCATTAACCGCAGCTACATCTGTATTAGTGCCGATCCAGTGTGAATATTATGCGCTGGAGGGACTTTCACAGCTGATTCATACCATTGATCTGGTAAAAGAAAGACTGAATAAACGTCTGAAAATGGAAGGCGTAGTATTCACAATGTATGACGCAAGAACAAACCTGTCTCTGCAGGTAGTGGAAAACGTAAAAGAGAATTTAAATCAGAATATTTATAAAACAATTATTCCACGTAATGTAAGACTGGCGGAGGCTCCAAGCTATGGACAGCCGATTAATATCTATGATCCGAGATCAGCAGGAGCAGAAAGCTACAGGCTTCTGGCAGAGGAAGTGCTCAACAGGGAGGATAATTAATGGCAGGAAGAAAAAACGGTCTTGGCAGAGGCTTAGATGCATTTTTTCCAGACAGAACATCTGTTGTCAAAGAACCTGCCAGAAAGACAATAACCAAAACAGTTAAAACAGAGAAGAAATCTGACGTAGCTGAAAAACAGACAAACCCTACTGTTGCAAAGAAGCAAACAGCGGATTCGAAAACAGGGGCAATGATCGTAAAGATCTCAAGTGTAGAGCCGAATATGGATCAGCCACGTAAACAGTTCGATGAAGATGCACTCATGGAACTGTCTGAGTCTATTAAACAGTACGGCGTACTCCATCCGCTTCTCGTGTCTGATAAAAAGGACTACTATGAAATAATTGCAGGTGAAAGACGATGGAGAGCGGCAAAGCTTGCCGGACTGACAGAGATTCCTGTAATTGTTAAAGAGTTTTCTGAGCAGGAATTAGTAGAAATTTCCCTGATTGAGAATATTCAGCGGGAAGATTTAAACCCTGTGGAAGAAGCGATGGCATATAAACGACTGATTGATGAATTTCATCTGAAACAGGATGAAATCGCAGAGCGTGTAGGGAAGAGCAGAACAGCAGTAACAAATGCAATGAGACTTCTCAAACTCAGCGAAAAAGTGCAGCAGATGCTGATTGATGAGATGATCACTGCCGGTCATGCCAGGGCAATCCTTTCGATAGCAGATAAGGAAAAGCAGGAATCAATTGCAATGAAGGTTTTTGACGAGAAATTAAGTGTTCGTGAAACAGAAGCGCTTGTAAAACGTATGCTGGAGCCGCCAAAAACAGCAAAGAAGAGCAAATTCAGTTCTGCTGAGGATGCAATATATGAGAGTCTGGAAGAAAAAATGAAAAGTATCATGGGTACCAGAGTCCAGATTCACAGAAAGAAAAATGACAAAGGTAAAATTGAAATTGAATATTATTCCAAGGATGAACTGGAAAGAATCATAGATCTTTTCGAATCCATTGGTTAGGAGTGACAGTAATATGAGTGGCATTTTTGAAAATCTTGGAATTGATTCCGGGATCATCATTATTATACTGCTGATTCTTACTATCTTCCTGCTGGTAAGGAATATCAGTATGAATATGCGCCTGAGCCGTCTGGAACGTAAATATAAGACGTTCATGAAAGGTTCAGATGCACAGTCTCTGGAAAAAGTATTCGTTAGAAAATTCGCTCAGATAGATAAGCTCTATGATGCGAAGGAAGAACATGATCATGATCTTCTTTTTATCAAAAAGAATCTTGATAAAATGTTTAATAAATATGGTGTAGAAAAGTATGACGCATTTGATGATGTAGGTGGAAAGTTAAGTTTTGCGCTGGCTTTGCTGGACAAAGAGAATACAGGTCTTATCTTAAATGCAGTACACAGCCGGGACAATTGTTTTTTGTATATGAAAGAAATTGTAAAAGGCGAATCCTACGTTATGCTCAGCCAGGAAGAAGTAGAGGCACTTCGTAAGGCAGTGAATTTTGGACTGGATAATATTGAAGAATAAAGTTTTTTAAAAGTTACTGTGAACGGAGTGAACAGTAATGTTTAAAAGCTGAAAATAAGAGCATACTAAAAGAGAATCTGTTTTGTGCAGGAATGCACATGATATGATAAATTGATATCAGGGGGAAAGTTGTTGCCAGATTTTACCCTGACATCATTACATAATGTAATAGAATATTTCAGGAGGAACAAGATGTTAGATATTAAATTTGTGAGAGAAAATCCGGAAGTTGTAAAACAGAATATCCGCAACAAATTTCAGGATAATAAACTGGAATTAGTGGATAAAGTTCTGGAACTGGACAAAGAGAATCGCGAAATCAAACAGGAAGTAGAAGCTCTTCGTGCAGAGAGAAATAAAATTTCCAAACAGATCGGTGCACTGATGGCACAGGGAAAGAAAGAAGAAGCTGAAGAAGTAAAGAAACAGGTAGCTGCTTCCGGAACCCGTATTGAAGAACTTTCCACAAGAGAAAAAGAGGTAGAGGAAGAACTTCTCAAAGATATGATGGTAATTCCGAATATCATTGATCCATCTGTACCGATCGGTAAAGATGACAGCGAGAACGTAGAAATCGAGAAGTTTGGTGAACCGGTTGTTCCGGATTTTGAAGTGCCATATCATACAGAAATTATGGAAAATTTTGATGGAATCGATCTTGACAGTGCAAGACGTGTTGCGGGAAATGGTTTCTACTATTTAATGGGAGATATCGCAAGACTTCACTCAGCAGTAATTTCCTATGCACGTGACTTCATGATAAACAGAGGTTTTACTTACTGTGTACCTCCTTTTATGATCAGAAGCAATGTTGTAACAGGTGTAATGAGTTTTGCTGAAATGGATGCCATGATGTATAAGATTGAGGGTGAAGATTTATACCTGATCGGAACAAGTGAACATTCCATGATCGGTAAATTTATCGATCAGATCATTCCTGAGGAAGAACTTCCGAAAACTCTTACAAGCTATTCTCCATGTTTCCGTAAGGAAAAAGGTGCTCATGGACTTGAGGAGAGAGGCGTTTACCGTATTCATCAGTTTGAAAAACAGGAAATGATCGTTGTCTGCAGACCGGAAGAGAGTCCGATGTGGTTTGATAAATTATGGCAGAATACAGTAGATCTGTTCCGTTCTCTGGACATTCCGGTTCGTACACTTGAGTGCTGCTCCGGTGACCTGGCAGACCTGAAAGTAAAATCTCTTGACGTAGAAGCATGGTCTCCACGTCAGAAAAAATATTTCGAGGTAGGAAGCTGTTCAAACCTTGGTGATGCACAGGCACGTCGTCTTAAGATCCGTGTAAACGGAAAAGATGGTAAGAAATATCTTGCACATACATTAAATAATACTGTTGTAGCACCGCCTAGAATGTTGATCGCATTCCTGGAGAATAACCTGAATGAAGACGGTTCTGTAAGTATTCCTAAAGCTCTGCAGCCATACATGGGTGGTATGACAAAGATTGAGAAAAAGCACGCTTAATGGAGGGTGAGCTTTTTCAGGGAGGTGTTCTTATGCACAGTTATCTGAGGGCAGTTGGTTTTTCCAGGATCACCAAAAGAAGCAGTATCAGACAGATCATTACGGATGTGGTTGAAACTTATGATGAGAAAACGGTCATAGAGAACTACCCTGATGGTATGTTTGCAGAGTTTTCCAAGAATTATGGATGCGATTGTGGAATTACTGTCTGCGGGCAGTATGATGAAAACAACGTATTTTATCCGGATTATTATTTTCCTTTTTTTCGCGGAACAGGCATTACAACACAGGAGAGTGTTGTGATAGAAAGACATGCAGACAAAGAATCTTTTGCAGGTGCCTGTGACGATCTGAGAATTGGGGTTACTTTAATTTTCTATCTTCAGAATGCTGCTGAGTATCTGCAACAGCGTGAAAAAGGCAACATACTTCCGGGTGGCCAGCCTTTAACCCTTTCCGGGCTGGCCAGGGAAGGAAAAATCCTTTTTCCTGTAGAGAAAGATAAAGAAGCAGTAAAAGCAGAACGTGAACTGACAAAGAACAGAAATCATCTCATTGCAGCCGCCAGAAACGGTGATGAAGAGGCTATGGAGAGCCTCACGATGGAGGATATGGATACATATTCCATGATTTCTCAGCGTATAGTTACAGACGATATTTTTTCTATAGTGGATTCCTATTTCATGCCATATGGAATTGAATGTGATCAATATAGTATCATGGGTGAGATTCTGGATTTTATGACATTCAAGAACATTATAACAGGAGAAGAAATCTGCCAGCTTACATTAGACTGTAATGATATGCAGTTTGATGTTTGTATCAATAAGAATGATTTGCTGGGGGAGCCAAAGATCGGACGTAGATTCAAAGGAATCATATGGCTCCAGGGACAGTTGCACTATTAATTAAAATGATTTATGATGGCATGGACGAATATTTCGCCTATGCCATCTTGTGATTTACAAGAATATGTTTCACGTGAAACATGCTTATAACAATCCGCTTGACGAGGGAGTGTTATAGATATACATTTGTTACTGTTCGTACACCACTATCCTGCGAGGTGTTTTGGCATGAATATGCCAAAATCCCGAGACATACAAGCCAAAATTCCATTGCCGCAGGCAATCTGGAATTTTGGCTACGTTACTGAGAACGGAGTGAACAGTAATATACATTTCACGCCGGATATTTGCAATTTATTCCAAGGGTAAGAAAAGAAAGAATTACTATGATATACTTGGGGCAGGTAAGTCGGAAAACTAAAAAAAGGAAGATGACATTATATGAAAAATAAATTATGGAAACAATGGATGTTAAGTGGAGTTCTGGTTTCTGCAATGGTTGTATCATGCGGGGTATCTGTAAGTGTACAGGCAGAAGAAACAACAGAGACAGAAGAAGCAGCAGAAACCGATTCCTCTGCTGAAAGTGAAGATGATCTGCGGATTCTTTTTGATCAGGCAGTTGAAGATGCGATGATTGCTGAGGATGGTGAGATTCTTCCGGTAGTAAGCCTGGATGAGGGAGAGCCTTATGCAGTTTATAATGAAGAGGGAAGAGTTCTTCTATATACATTCCATAAATATCCGGACAGTTATCCGGATGGCACTGATGTGAAACTGGAATGGGGAAATGTATGGACATTTACAGGTGGTGAACTGGAAGACTGGTATCAGGAAAATAAAGAGGGTGTAACAGACTGGCAGACAAGAATGAAAGAATTGCTTGGTCTGACTCCTGATAATGAATCTAACTATGTTACAGCTATGTGGGTAAAACCGGAAGATGTTTTTCGTCCGGCATATATTTCGGATATTGGAACAGTAGAAATGACAGATTCATTCTCCGAAGATGTTGATGCGGATTATAAAGCATGGTTTGATGCGAACATTATTTCCAGCTATTATGATGGCGAATATCCATGGACAAGATTGGGATATACTTATGACTGGGCGGATAATGGACAGGCTTACGGGTTGTCTGAGTTTATCGTTAAACAGGATAGTGATGTAAAAGTAGCATATACTGTTGAACTGGGTGAGATGATTCAAAAGCTGGAAGATAATACATGGAATCCGGAAGCAGAAAATTAGATAAGAAAAGCCAGATTGCACTTGTAATTTTCTTTGAAATATAGTATATTAGTTACTGTTCATACACCATTATTCCTCGAGGTATTTTTGCAAAAATATGCCAAAGTCCCGAGACATACAAGCCAAAATCCCATTGTCGCAGGTAATCTGGAATGAATTTTGGTTAAGTTACTGAGAACGGAGTGAACAGTAACTTATATTATGGGTGTTGATTAAATGTCCATATAGCTCAGCTGGATAGAGCACTCGCCTCCTAAGAGAAAGCCGAGGCATTCCCCAAAGGAAAAAATGAAAAACAACTTTCAGTTCGAATCTATTCTGAAAAATGCCAAAGGTGACAACAAAGCATTCCCCAAATTTGGGAACGTTCTAATGTTACCAACTCAAAAAAATCTGTAGATTGACAACTCAAAAAAGAGTTGATAATCTTATATATGGCCGAAGGGAAAAATCCCAGAACCCCAGTAAAATCAAGGGTTTGCGGCATGTGTCGTCATAGCTCAGCTGGATAGAGCACTCGCCTCCTAAGCGAGGGGTCGGAGGTTCAAATCCTCTTGGCGACGGGCTTCAAAGCGTTCGAAAATGTTAGCTGGATTAGCTGACAACGAACGCTTTTGTTATTTTTAAATCACGTTCGTGACACAAAATTCCATTCAAAATGATCAATTTCTAGCTAACGAAATCCGATTTTTGTTAGCTGACAGCTAATCAAAATTACCGGTTTGCAAACATGGGTTTTAAGAAGTCCAGCTAACATTTGGGTTCCGCTCCGTTGTCACCCCTTATTCGGGGATGTAAATCAGAAAAAAGGCGGGAAAAGAAACAATCTCTCCCAAACCTGCAAACATGAATTAGCTGAAACAGTATTCAATTCTATTAGCTACAGCTAATGGTCAAACAGCAATGTCTGTTTGGAACTTTACTATCTATAAAAGTTCCAGGCAGGCATTTTTTATTTCCTGAATCCTGGAGGAAAGGAGTCAAGATGACTGAGCCAAACAGACAATCAGGAGAAAACGAAGAAAGAATCATAGAAATTGAGATTGAGCGTCTTCGTCCGTTCAAAGAGCACCCGTTTCAGGTAAAAGATGATAAGGAAATGTTTCTTTTGCAGGAAAGCATTGAGAAGTATGGAATTTTAAATCCGCTGATCGTCAGACCGGTACCGGATGGATACTATGAGATCATATCCGGTCACAGAAGAAAACATGCTGCTGAGAAACTGGGATAGCGTAAAGTACCGGTAATCATCCGGGTATTAAGTGAAGATGATTCCATCTTGAGCATGGTAGATTCCAATCTTCACAGAGAACGGATCAGCTACAGTGAAAAAGCTTTTGCTTACAAACTGAAGAATGACGTATTAAAAAGAAAAAGTGGTCGAAAAAAGAGCCAAGTTGACCACAAAACACCAAGAAAGCGGGCAATAGAAATCATCAGTGAAGATTGTGGTGATAGCCCAAAACAGGTGCAGCGTTATATCTCACTGACAAAACTGATACCGGAGATGTTGCAGAAACTGGATGATGAGATTATTTCTTTTTGTCCGGCTGTAGAGATAGCTGCATTAAGTGAAAAAGAACAAAGAGAACTGCTTGTAGCAATGGAGTATGCACAGGCAATCCCATCACTCTCACAGGCCCAGAGGATCCGGCAACTGAGTAAAGAAAAACAGTTGTCACTGGAAAAGATGGAAGAGATCATGTGTGAAGTGAAAAAGGGTGAGATCACAAGAGTGGCATTCACAAACGAGCAGTTGCACAAGTATTTTCCAAATTCTTATACACCGGCAATGATGAAACGGGAAATACTGGCACTGTTGAAATTATGGAAAAAAGAATCATGGGAAAGTTAAAGGAGGAAGAAATCATGTGTAAAGTTATATCCGTAGTAAACCAGAAAGGTGGCGTCGGAAAGACCACCACAACCGTAAATGTAGGCATTGGACTGGCAAGAGAAGGTAAGAAAGTGTTGCTGATCGACGCGGATCCACAGGGAAGTTTAACCGCAAGTCTTGGATATGAGGAACCGGATGATCTTCGCATCACACTGGCAACGATTATGATGGATGTCATTAACGAAGAAGAAATCTCTCTGGAAGATGGTATCTTACATCACCAGGAAAATGTAGATCTACTTCCGGCAAATATTGAGCTTTCTGCCCTGGAAGTAACGATGGGAAATGTTATGAGCAGAGAAATGATCATGAAGGAATATATCGATGCGATAAGAGGCCGATACGATTATATCCTGATCGACTGTATGCCAAGTCTTGGTATGATGACAATCAATGCACTGGTCTCTTCCGATTCCGTGCTGATACCTGTACAGGCCGCATATCTGCCGGTGAAAGGACTTCAGCAGCTGATCAAGACCATTCTTACAGTAAAGAAAAGGCTGAACCGGAAACTGGCGATTGAGGGCATTCTGTTGACTATGGTTGATTTCAGAACCAATTACGCAAGGGACATTGCATCGAGAGTACATACAACATACGGAAGCCAGATAGAAGTATTTGAAAATGTGATCCCGATGTCTGTAAAAGCAGCTGAGACCAGTGCAGAGGGAAAAAGTATTTACATGCACTGTCCGAAAGGAAAAGTTGCCGAGGCATATAAGAACTTAACACAGGAGGTTTTGAAGAATGAAAAATAGAAGTGGCGAAAAGATTAAACTGGCAAGCATAGATGAACTGCTTGGTGTGGTAAATGAAGAATCTGCAATGGAGATAGAGATCAGTAAGATCCATCCGTTTAAGAATCATCCGTTCAAGGTGCTGGATGATGAAAAGATGCAGGACCTGGTTGAAAGCGTAAAGATCAATGGAGTATTGACACCGGTACTACTTCGCATGAATGAAAATGAAGAATATGAAATGGTATCCGGTCACAGAAGAATGCATGCGGCACATCTTGCAGGACTTACGACTATTCCGGCAATCGTAAGAGAATTATCGGATGATGATGCCATTGTGGCCATGGTGGACGCTAACATTCAGCGAGAGGAACTGTTGCCAAGTGAGAAAGCTTTTGCTTATAAGATGAAACTTGAGGCAATGAAAAGACAAGGAAGCAGGACAGATATAACTTCTGGTCAAAATGACCAGAAGTTGAAACCAGTAATATCGAGAAATATACTTGCAGATCAAGTTGGAGAAAGTTCTAAGCAGATTCAGCGTTACATCCGACTGACAGAGTTAATACCAGAACTTCTTGATCTGGTAGATAACAAAAAGCTTCAGTTCACGGTTGCCGTAGATATTTCCTACATCGATAAGGAAGTACAGGAATGGATTTACGAATATATCAGCGACACCGGATTTATTAAGCCAAAGCAGATTGCAGCACTCAGAAATCAGCTGAATGATGGACCAATCAATCAGATCCAGATGTTATCAATTTTCAATAACTGTGTGATGGCAAAGAAAGTATCCAGGTCTCTCACTTTCTCAGAAAAGAAACTGACAAAGTACTTTCCGGATGATTATACAGCCAAAGATATGGAGCAGGTGATTGAATCATTATTAGAAAAGTGGATGCAGGAACAGTCCTGTTAAGGATAGAAAAAGCTAAGAAAACAAAGTCAAAGAAGTTTAAAAAGAGGACTTCTTAGCAGAAAATGAAAGGAGGAAATTATGGAGAAAAAAATGACATTTAATTATTTTTACGGTACCGAAGCTGATCAGTTCAGCTTCTACCGCATACCAAAAGCATTATTTACAGACAGTTACTTTAAAGATTTATCGAGCGATGCTAAAATTTTATATGGACTGATGTTGGATCGAATGTCTCTTTCCATCAAGAATCAGTGGTTTGATGACAAAAACAGAGCATATATCTATTTTTCCATCGAAGATATCATGGAATTACTGAACTGTGGCAGAAATAAAGCCATCAAATCCATGAGAGAACTGGATGACGAAACAGGAATTGGTTTGATTGAAAAACGCAGACAGGGATTTGGAAAGGTGAACGTTATCTACGTGAAAACCTTTATGCCCGAGAAAACAGATGAGAAAAAATTTGAAGAGGAATTAAAGAAGTTTAAAAAACAAACTTCTGTGGAAAATGAGGAATCTACAGAAGTTTACAATTCAAACTTCATGAAGTCCCAAAATCAAACTTCTAGAAGTCCCGAAAACAAACTTCAAGAAGTTTACATTTCAAACCCTAATAATACTAATCTTAGTGATACTGAAATGAATGATAATAAATCTAATCCTATCATATCTGTGGATGAGAAAAGATTTGATAGCGATAATCACTCTGAGGATTATCAGGCTTATGAAAACCTTGTCAAAGAGACCATTGATTATGAATCACTGAAAGTAACCCATCATGACGATATGCGAAAGGTAGATGAAATCGTGAACCTGATCGTAGAAACTGTGATGTGTAAAAACGACAAGATATTGATTGCCAGCAATTGGTATCCGGCATCACTGGTGAAGAAAAAATTTCTGATGCTGACCTATTCACATATCGAGTATGTCTTACACTGTATGAGTGGTAACACCACAAAGGTGAAGAATATCAAGAAATATTTGTTAGCAGCCCTGTTTAATGCACCGTCAACGATGAACGGGTATTATCAGGCAGAGGTGAACCATGATATGCCAGGACTGGTAAGATAGGAGGTGCACATGTTTATTTTAAAATTTGCTGGGAAGATATTATTACTGCCGGTATGGCTGATCCTTTTTGTGATCGGCTTGGCAGTAAAAATGACAGTACAGACTTATGCGGTTGTCAGAGGAATCCTTGGGTTTATATTCACTTTATTGATCATAGCGACTGCATACTGTTACCATGATTGGGTACAGGTTGCATTCCTGTTTTCGCTGAGTGTTATTCTGTATCTGATCCTTTTTGCAGGAGTGTTCGTAGATACTGTACTGGACATGACAAGAGAACGTATTATTGATTTTATTATATCGTGAGGAGAATATGAAAATGAGTGAAAACAATGATTATATTCAGTTACCACCACTAAAAAAAGACACACCATCTGATGTGGTAGCATTTATGTGGAAGTACATGAAAGTACCGGAGAATTCAAGAGAAAAAGTTAAGAATCTGCTTAAAGATGCAAATGAAAATGGAGTAAAATTAAGTCATCAGGCACCAACCCTGTATGATGTTGTCCCAAAAATGGAAATAAAATGAAGGAGAAAAGGCGGCAGTTTAGAAAGGCTGTTGCCTTTTAGGAATTGTTGTTTATTTGTTGTTTTTTATAAGCTATACTATAAGGAAAAGATAACATTAGAGCCAGAGGTGAAATTTATGAACTATAAAATTTTAATGGTTGATGATGATAGAGAATTGCTAAAAATGCTGAATCAATACTTTACATTGAAGAATTATACGGTAATGATTGCAGAAAATGGCATAGAAGCAATGGAAAAGATAAGTGCAAATCCCGATATTATTTTATTGGACGTAAATATGCCGGGAATGGACGGAATTGAAGTGTGCAGAAGAATCAGAGATATGGTTTCCTGTCCGATTATTTTTTTGACTGCAAAAGTAGAAGAACAGGATCGAGTAATGGGATTGTTGTCTGGTGGTGATGATTATGTTTTAAAACCATTCAGTTTGAAAGAATTAGATGCTAGAATTATTGCCCATTTGAAACGTGAAGAACGTTTACATAGGAAAAAAGAACAAAGGTTTTATGGAGAATTAGTGATTGACTATGCCAGTAAATGTGTACATATTAAAGGGAATGCTTTAGAGCTTACGAAATTAGAGTATGAGATCATAGAATTTTTGTCTATGAACCCTGAAATGGTATTTGATAAAGAACGAATCTATGAGAAGATTGGCGGATATGATGCAGAAGGGGACAGCCGGGTGGTTACGGAGTTGATTCGCAGAATCCGCAAGAAAATGAAAATGTATTCGGAACACGAATATATTGCAACGGTATGGGGGAGGGGATATAAATGGGCAAAATAAAAAATCTTTCGTTAAGGAAAACCATTGTTTTGTATATGATAATTAGTTTAATAATTAGTTTTTATCTTTCAGCACTAATTATGCGAATAGCAAGCACAGTACAAAACAACATTTGGTGGAATTATGTAGACCAAGAAGAATATTTTGAAATGGCTGAAGGGGATGGTAGAAGGTATTTGCCAGATGTTCCGAGACCACATTCTTATGAAATGAAAGAATTTGATTATCATGTATCGGAAATATGTGATTTTCTTCAGACATTTACAGTGCTTATCGTATCTGTTGCAGGGAGTATTATAGCGGTATTTCTTTTTTATAAGCATAAACTGAAATGCCCTATCGAAGAATTAGAACTGGCTTCCCGACAAGTTGGTCGAAATAATTTAGATTTCCATATCACTTATGAAAATGAAGATGAGATGGGCGGATTGTGCAAAGAGTTTGAACGAATGAGAGGACAGCTGGCAGAGAATAATCAACAGTTATGGAAAATGCTTGAGGAAGAAAAGGCTTTGCGGGCTGCCATTGCACATGATATACGTTCTCCGCTCTCTGTGCTGGAGGGGTATCAGGAAATGCTTTCAGAATATCTTCCGAAGAAAGAGATAAATATGGAGCAAGCCTTAGAAATGGTAAATGAAAGCAAAAAACAGATTGAACGTATGGATATCTTTGTGGAAACTATGCGAAAGATGAGCAGTTTAGATACAAGGGAGTTAGTAGCAGAAGAAATTACCAGTAAACAGGTAGAAATAGACGTACGGGCAGAGATGAACGTGTTTAGGAAAAAATTTGGAAAGCTATATGAATTAGAATGTTCGGAAACAGAAGAAAAATTTTCAGGAGATAAGGAAGTGATTTTAGAGGTTATAGAAAACCTTTTGTCAAATGCCTTTCGTTACGCCAAGACAAAAGTGGAAATGGAAGTGTTTCTTACCTGTTCTGAATTACAGATCAGAATAAAGGATGATGGAGTGGGATTTACAATAGATAAGCAAAAGGCAACAGAGCTTTTTTATCAGCAAAATGTGAAAGACAGTTTGAAACATTCAGGAATGGGCATGTATATCAGCAGATTGTATTGTGAAAAGCATGGTGGTCAGTTATTGATAGAAAATGAAAAACAGAGTGGAGCTGTAATAACAGCAGTATTTCATCGGATTGCATGAGCGGTCCGATTTTTTTATACTGTTGTCTTTTTGTTGTGATTTATATTTTATGATGTCTATAACGAAGGAAAGGAGGAATACGTATGATTGCTATTTTTAAAAGAGAGATTAGGAATTATCTAAAGCGACCGTTATTTTGGGTAGGTGTTCTGCTTGTGATTTATGGTGTGTTTAATGCGACAAGTCCATATTTAACCACACATTATCTTACAACGGGGGAGGAAATCATCAATGATCAGTCCAACACTTCGGTTGAAGGAGAAGTGTATGAGGGCTATATTCCAGCCACGCCTGAAAAGCACAGAGAGGTATGGCATGAAAAGGTAAAAATAAAATTAACGGATGTGTTTGGATTGACGGATTCAGAAGCACAGAATGTCATTGAAAAGCTGGAAAGCATGAATTTAAAAGAGGCCTATGCGTATTTGGAGCAGGAATATGACTGGTACGGGGCAAGGTGTTTATACGAGGACAGTACGTATTATAAGGGAACGGCAGAAGAAATCAACGCATATCTAGATAAAAAATTGGAAGATAAGACATTTTCTTTTTATTACGCAAGAAAATTTGCTGATTTTGCGGGTCTGTATATGGTGTTTTTTGCAATTATTATGTTGGCGGTTTTATTTTTACAAGATACAAAAAAGCATACTTATGAATTGTTGCATACAAAGCCTGTGACTGCCGGGAAGTATGTAATGGGAAAAGTGAGTGCAGGATTTACAATTTGTTTGCTTGTGCTAACTATTTTGAATATACTGTTTTGGGTATTGTGCCGCATCTATACAAAGGATAGTGGATTTGAAGTGCGACTATGGGATTTTGTGGCTTCTACGGTACTTTATATATTGCCTAATATGCTGATGATTGTGAGTATATATACATTGATTTCACTCATATTTAAAAATCCACTTCCGGGTGTACCACTTTTGATTCTTTATATGGTGTATTCCAATTTGGGCGGAACTAATGCAGAGGGAGTTTACGGATATTGGGGCAAACCTTTGGCAATCATGGTACGATTTCCGGGGCAGCTTTTTGATACGACACCGCCCCCGATGGCGCTCTTAAATCAAAGTTTTCTTATTATTGTATCGGTAGTAATTATACTGATTTCGATACAGATTTGGAAGCGGAGGCGAATATAAATGAAGAAGGAAATGAAGATTGTTCTGCCATTTTATAAAATTGCTTATGCAGTATCCTTTGTTGTAATTTTAAGTGTGATTCGTGCAGTTGTTTTCACATATGAAATAGGACTATCCATAGAGCCGCCTTTTGCGATATTGACTGCTGTTTTTTGTGCAGATACTTATGTGCAGGAAATTACAAGCAACCGTTCCGAAGTTCAGAGACTGTATCAGATAAAAAAGAGAATCTATTCTATTATACAGAGACTGATGATACAGGGAACTTTTTTGCTGCTGCTCGCTGTTCTTGGATATGGATTGTTTTTTGCGTTTCAGAAACCAATTACACATCCAGTAACAGAAAGTGAAATACTTCAGTTTATTACCTGTTTTGGGGCGATTGTAGTAACTATTTTCTTTTGGGGAATATTGGCTAATACATTGTCTATGCTTTTTCGCAATATGTGGATGGGAATTGGAAGCAGTCTTTTGATATGGGTAGCAACAAATTCCACAGGTGGAGATAAACTTTTTGGAGCATGGAATCTGTTTTCTTATTCTTTTAGAGATATAGAAAATACTGCCGATATTACATGGCTGTATGGGAAAGGCTTGTGTATTTGTATCGGACTGATTTTGTTACTGGCATTGCCGAAGATCGTAAGAAAGAGAGGGTAAATTTATGAGTATTCATATTGAGGATTTAACGGTAAGATTTAAGAATAGTGTCACAGCAATCGACCATGCAGATTTAGATATACCAAATGGGATATTTGGACTATTGGGAGAAAATGGAGCGGGAAAGACAACTTTGATGAGAGTTTTGACCACTGTGCTTAAACCTACAAACGGAATGGTTACATTAGACGGAATTTTGTATAGCGAAGGAAACTATGAAAAAATCCAAAGAAAGATAGGGTATTTACCACAGGAAATTGAACTGTATCCTAATTTGACGGTTCAGGAGTGTTTGGAGTATATGGGAGATCTGGCAGGTGTTCCGAAAGCAGAATGTAGAAAGCGGATAGATTATTATTTGAAAAAGACCAGTCTTATAGAACATCGTAAGAAGAAAATGAAGCAGTTATCAGGCGGTATGAAGCGACGGGTAGGATTGGTGCAGGCGCTTTTAAATGAACCGGAATTTTTAATTGTGGATGAGCCAACTACCGGTTTAGATCCGGAGGAACGTATTCGCATCCGCAATTTGTTAGTAGATTTTTCTGAAAACAGAACGGTTTTGTTTTCAACTCATGTGGTAGAAGACTTAGCTGCCACCTGCAATCAGCTTGCAATTATGCATAAAGGTCGATTTCTGTATGCGGGTTCTATGAAGAATTTGACAGAAGAAGCACAGGGGAAAATCTGGATTTGCAAAGTACCTGATGAGAGAAAAGCAAGAGAAGTGGAACAGAAGTATCGTATTACATCTAAACAGTATGTTGAGGGGGGATTGCAGTTAAGAGTGATTTCTGAAATACAGCCAGAATTGGAGTGTATGTCAATTCCTGCAACGTTGGAAGATGCTTATATTTATGTGACGAATCAATACGAGTAGATAAAGCACCATCTGATGCTTTACTACCAGTTGCACGTTGTTCGCTTTGAATATTTGTGGAGAAAAAGTATGTATTATTTTGGCTTTCTATAAAACCTATAAACCAGCCATTTATATCCTGCCCGTTCACTCGTCCGGTTCCGGTTTTTCCATAAATTCTCCATTTTCAGAGGCGGTAAGATGGATGGAATTTTTGACGGCATGAATATTAGCAGGAGTAAAGTTGAAGTTGTTTCGATATAAATTTTTCAAAAGTTCAACTTGTTCTACTGGTGAAATCTTTAAGGATGACTGCATCCAGTAGAAAGAGAAATCTCCGGATATATTTTTATTGCCATATCCTATTTGCTGAAGGTATGAATTTATAGTGGAAGATCCGAGCTGCTTGTCGATTGATTCAAAATACCAGTTTGTATATATCTTTTAAAAGGTATATGATTAAGAAAAACGGCAGGAGGTATCTGAATGAAATCACATAAATATTGGTCTATCGGTGCACTGATTACAATGCTTGGAACTTTTTATACAGGTTATAAGGGATCAAAAGAAGGCCATAAGTACTTTGCAGCAAGTTCTTTGCTTTGCATGATTATGGCTATTTATACAGGACACAAGATGATTTCTGGTAAAAGTAGGAAGAAAAAAGAAGTTTCAGTAGAGAGTGTTGAAGATTAAAAAACAAAATATTTTAATAAATAACGCCGGTGCGGGATTTTTGATATCCAGTACTGGCGTTATTTATTCTACAGGGGCTTGGGGGTGTAGCCACCAAATATACTATTCGTTTTCTGCTTCGGCAAGTTTGTTAAGGATCCACTCCCTATTGCTAACTATTTCATCATCATTGCGGAGATCCTTGAAATCATCGCAGTGTGAAGAAGCAGATTCATACATATTGTCAATGTCAACTGCACCAGTAATCTCACCCTTATTAATGATTACAAGAATATTTGTTCCGTCGTTGTCGACAGCAAAGCGCAGTTCATCAAATTCTTTATATCAAAGATTGGCTGGAAGATACGATTGCAGAACAAAAAGAAGTTTCGGAAATGGATGATGTAGAAGAAATCATTTCGAAGATATCAGAAGAAAGTCCTTACAAACGGCGTCCAACACAAAAGCGAACCTGGATGACCGTGCCGGAAATGGGAAAGCTGCTGGGATTAAAAAAGACAGATCGATACTGGCTGGTGCATAAAAATGTTTTTGAATCTAAAGAGATTGCCGGAAAGATACGAATCAATATTGCCAGCTTTGAAAAATGGTACGCCAATCAGATTAAATATCATAAAGTTACCGGAGAAGAACCGGGGAAAGAATTGAAATCCTGGTCCTATTCCGTTAAGGAAGTCGCGGATCTGTTAGGTGTTGATGATTATCTTGTTTATGAATTACTCAAGAAAAATCAAATGGAAGCGGTTATTGTCGATTACTGGAAACGAATACCAAAAGAATCTTTTCAAAACTGGTATAAAAGCCAGTCTCGGTATCGAACAAAGGAAGACAGAGAAAAAGACGCTCTTCTGGAAGATGCAACAATTACGATGCCTGAGATGGCACAGCTGCTTGGAACAACCAGAAGTGCAGTATATACAACTCTTGATAATCCAAAGTATAGTCATTTTTTGAATTCATTGTGATTGCAGAAAAGAAAAGGATCACAAAAGAGAGTTTTCAAAAATTCCTGGAAGGTCAGGATTGGTATAAGCTGGATGTCTTCATCAACAAAGAATCACAGCGTATAAGAAAAGAATCGTTGAATGCATTGGATGAAGTCGATCCGGAACTTCTGGCAAAAGTATTGGCTAATCCAGAGATGCGGGCATTACTCAATTCGTTGGCGAAGACGATGAAGTAATGAATTCTATATCCCAATGAGTATATTTATTGGTTACTGTTCACACACAATGTCATTAACTTAAGCAATTTGCTAATACTGCATTGATGAAAATATCAGCAGAAGGATTTGATTATGATAAAAAAGGGGATATTGAGGGATTAAGATACAATGTTTTACTGAAATTTGGGTATAACAAAAAGACAAAATCAATATTTAACATTGAAATTTGTCTAAAGATGAAATATAGTAATATATGAGTTAATGCTAATGTCTATAACAAAAACTCATCGGAAGTTTAAACCTATGCTGGCGGGCAAAGGTTCTTCCAGGTCTGATCGGCTCAATATTTTGAGCGATCAGACCTTCTACATTTATCTTTGTTATCCCATCGTGAATCCTTAAAAAATCCCTGCATGTTTTAAGCGCGGATGAATAATTCGCCTGATATTCATAAGCACGATCTTCCCGATCAATAGTTACATTTATGATTATGCTGGAACTGAAATTATATAGAATAACTCTTGCCCATACTTCCTGCACAATATAATCATATTTTTTTGAGTGAAACGCTTTCAGACACAGGGAATATTTTAAATCTCGGAAAGAGTTTTCCTCCTGCCATCTCAGATGATAAAGAGCTTTGAAATCTTCAGCTTTAAACTCTTCTTCTGGAAGATTCGTAGCAATGTTTTCATAAGAGCCATCATCAAGCTGTACGCGTAACAAACGTAAAGCAAGGTCATATTCCGTTCTTTGATCATTGAGATAATCCATCGGAGCATTCTGATAAATGTATCGGTATGAAGAGAATAGTTCAGGTCTGGAATATTTGCTTACAGCTTTAGACCTCGTCAGTATAAGAGAGATATCTTCATCAAAAGCTGGCAGGGTATCAACCGGATATCCCATCATTCCGGAAGCTCTTTTATCGTTACATCGGATAAGGAAGTACTGCCCCTTTTCAATCACATGGGCAAAGTTGTTGTAAGAAGTATAACCTCTGTCCCCAAAGAAAATGACTTTGTAGTGTTCATGGATATCTGCAGAATCAACCATGGAACAAAAAGCAGAATACTCATTTCGCTTTCGGGCAGGCTGGACTAAAATATCAGTAAAACGCTTATCAAGTAAAGAAAACATAGCATTGATATGGATCTGGTTAAATCCTCTGGTAGATTTACCATTTGGTTCAAAATAGGTATCCTTATCTTCAGGGTTAAGGAAAATATCACAGGAAGAACCATCGCAGGCCCAGAATTCATATTTACCGTTATATAGTTTTTTAGGAAGTTTCCTGTTAAAAGCAAGAAGAAGATTCCGAAAAGCATCTTCCCTGATCTTTTTACGCTGTCTGTAAAAAGCCGCTTTGGAAGGTGCATCGATAGTACGTCCGAAAAAACGGTACAGTTCTTCCCTGATACAGTCAGCTTCCATAGTCAGAAACATCAGCATATAATCTTTAAAACCAAGTTTTCTGTTTCTGATAAAATCAACTCCGGGTTTGACAGCATATTTTTCCGGTGTTTTGGAAAGATCATTGATAGCAGCAAGTAAAATAGCTTTGATAGAATCTGAATAGTTCATAAATAAATACTCCTTTGATTAAGTAATTAAAAATAACAGTGCCTAATTAAAGGGCGTTATTACTGATTGATCAGTAATAACGCCGCATATTGAGGAGTATTTGTCAAGTAATATTTTAGGAAATATCAAGCAGGTATCAGAGAGAGCATTGCCCGTTTAACAAGCAACAATCTCTTAAGTTAATGACATTGGTTCACACACCACTGTCCCGCGAGGTGTTTTGGCATGAATATGCCAAAATCCCGAGACATACAAGCCGAAATTCCATTGCCGTAGGCAATCTGGAATGAATTTTGGCTACGTTACTGTGAACGGAGTGAACAGTAACATTTATTGTGCATATGGAGAATCTATCTCCATCAAATCTATTGAAATCTCCATCATTTAGCATTAAAATGATGGAGATAAATTCAAAATGAAGGAGATTTCAATGAGAAATTTTGATTATATTACAAATCCTGCGAAGTTGCTGACACCTGAAATTGTTCAGATGATTGGCAGTATTCATGAGCATAAAGGTAAACAGGAATTATTTCTGGAAGCAAACATAGATGAACTGAAAACATTTCTGGAAGTTGCTTTAATTCAAAGTACGGGAGCATCTAACCGAATTGAAGGTATATTTACAAGTGATAAACGTTTGGAAGAACTGGTAAGTCAGAAAGCAGAGCCACGTAATCGGTCTGAACAGGAAATTGCCGGCTACCGTGAAGTGCTGGCTACGATTCACGAAAGTTATGAATATATCACTCCAAGACCAAACATTATTTTACAGTTACATCGTGATTTATATTCTTATTCCCAAGGAAACATCGGTGGTACCCATAAGAATTCAGACAATGTAATTGCAGAAACCGATGCCGAGGGACACCAGAAAGCTCGTTTTATTCCCGCTCCAGCTTTTCAGACTGCAGAAGCAATAGACGAACTTTGCGCTCGTTTCCTTGAAGCATGGGAAGCTGACCGCATTGATAAACTGGTTTTGATTCCTATGTTCATTCTGGACTTTCTGTGCATCCATCCTTTCAATGACGGAAATGGTAGGATGAGCCGTTTGCTCACTTTACTGCTTTTCTATAAGGCTGGATATATCGTTGGAAAGTATGTCAGCATGGAAATGCTGATTGAAAAAACGAAAGAAACATATTATGAAGCCCTTCAAGCAAGTTCTACTGGCTGGTATGAGGGCGAAAACAGCTATGAGCCTTTTGTTAAATATTATCTGGGTATCATACTGAAAGCATACAATGAATTCGAAAGCCGTGTAGAACATTTGAAGTACCATAATCTTTCCAAACCGGATAGAATTAAGGCGGTGATTGATAATAAGGTCGGTAAGATAACGAAGAAGGAAATTATGGAACTATGCCCTGACATAAGTAAGGTTACCGTGGAAAGAACACTGACAGATTTAGTTAAGAGTGGGTATATCGCAAAGGTCGGTGCAGGTCCATCCACCGGTTATGTTCGTATTTGAAAAATTATTTTCAGATTTCCATAATAATAATAGTACTACTTTGAATTAACCAATTTGCCAGTCAAAAACGCATGGACAAACCGTCTCGTATGCGTTATATTATTTATAGACAAGAAAATATCTTGTGCTTTCGATAGGAAGTTTAATTGAATAATTGCGCGTCGCATTCTCGTTACTTAGTGATGAGTTAGACGCGCAAATTTTTTACCCAAAGGAAAACATATGTTTATTTTTAGCGCTATATGTGCTAAAATATAGCCATGGGTAGTAGAAAAAACAACAGAATCTGAGAAAAGAGTTATCAGGGAAAAATAAAAATGCAGATAATATCCAGTTATGGTGTAGAATTACGAAAACAGAATATCCCAATCTGCCAGACACTGGAGATCTATCGTTTTGCTGTCAGCTATCTGATTGGGATTTATGTGCAGGTATGGGAAGAATTAGCAGAAATCCCGGATGCAAAGAGGCGTTTTAATGCTGCAGAACATCTGGTACATACTACGAAGAAAAACCATGCCTGTTTTGATTTTGATATCCGGTTCCCAAAGATGCCTTCCTATCTGCGCAGATCTGCCATCCAGCATGCACTGGGGACAGTATCCTCTTATAAAACACGGCTGGATCTGTGGGAAAAGACCGACGGAAAGAGCGGGAAACCAAAGCTTGTATATGAAAATCACGCCATGCCGGTCTTCTACCGTGATGTCATGTATCGTGAAGGCGCGGAAGGGAAAGACGAAGCATACCTGAAACTCTATGACGGTCATGACTGGAAATGGTCCTGTGTACGTCTGGATCATACGGATATGGAATATCTGAGAAAATGCTGGTCAGGGAAAAAGGCATCTGCCCCGACTCTGGAAAAGAGACACCAGAAGTATTTTTTGCGTTTTTCCTATATAAAGAGGAAGTAACACTTACCAAAACACCTGTGAAAGAACAGATTATCTGCAGCGTGGACTTAGGGATCAATACCGATGCAGTCTGTACGATCATGCGGGCAGACGGAACTGTCCTGGGAAGAAGATTCATAGATCATCCCAGTGAAAAAGACCGGATGTACCGCACACTGGGACGGATCCGCAGATTCCAGAGGGAACATGGCTCTGCGCAGACACAGGGAAGATGGGCATATACGAAACGTCTGAACACAGAACTGGGTAAAAAGACTGCAGGTGCGATTGTAAGATATGCGGAAGAAAACCATGCAGATGTGATCGTGTTCGAGTATCTGGAGATGCAGGGGAAGATATCGGGAAAGAAAAAACAGAAACTGCACCTGTGGAGAAAAAGAGATATCCAGAAGTGTTGTGAACATCAGGCACACAGGAAAGGGATGCGGGTATCCAGGATCTGCGCATGGAATACCAGCAGATTGGCTTATGATGGTTCCGGGACGGTAACACGTGACCGGGAAAATCACAGCCTCTGTACTTTCCAGACAGGAAAACGATATAATTGTGACCTGTCAGCATCCTATAATATAGGGGCGAGATATTTTATAAGGGAACTTTTAAAACCCCTTCCGGCAACGGAAAGGTCTTTACTGGAGGCAAAAGTCCCTCCTCTAAAGCGTAGAACCTCATGCGTCTATGCAGATCTGAGGAAACTCCATTCAGAAATGGAACGTTTAAAAGCAGCATAGATACAGGCAGATATACAGCGGACTACCTGTAATGTGGGAACCTGCCATATCTGGCATGGGAAATGCGCATAACTGCGTACCTAAGTTACAGGCGTATCCACCGATATTCAGTCGGACGCCTAAAGCGTCTGGAAGCATGTGACTTCAGTCATGTGAGGTTCACCCATAAAGCTTTGGGGCGGAAGCACAATTCAGGACTGTGGTGACTCCTAATGTGGATCCGATCACATTTTTTAATAAGGCCAATGAGTTGATGGTAAAGAATTCTCCGGCAGCTGCGGATAAGGAAATGCTTGAAAAAATAGCAGCTGTGAATATAGGTCCTGGTATGGAATTTGACACTTCTGTTCTTACCGGTGATGTTGCAGAAAACTGGAAGACAATGCTGACAGAAATTCGGCTAAAGCTTATCAAAGAGGGCCAGAAATTCTCAAAAAAGCTTGGTCAGTGGGACTATTTTGGTGAACCGATCGGAGATTTCAATACAGAATATGCTTATCGTGCACTGGTAGCTCTTGCAGGGCTTGGTGCCAATACAGTTGAAGTTGCGCTGTATCCAAAGATAGAGCAGGATGCGGATGGAAATACTCTTCTTAACTTCCTGTAAAATTAACTCTCGATTCAAAAGAATGGCTTATTTATGCGGTTTATTCAAGATATGTAGTTAATAATATGAGAATTAATTACCTCTCGAGAGTTAACTTATAAAACAGCCACAAATCCATTGAGGTCAGAGTTCCTTATCGTGGAGCGACGACCTCAGTTTTTTTATAACCGTAAATTAACAAGGAAGATATTTGCATATGGACGGATATTGGATTCAGGTCTAAAAAAGAACTTTTCTCATACAGGTATATGATTTATAATCATAATAAAAGGAAGATACTATAGTAATTCTTGTAAATAATGTATATTGATTCAGCTCATCAGAACATGAAATCCTGTTGAACTGTCTTAAATGCATTAATTAAGAGGATTGTTAAACAGTGGCAACCGATGTTTCACGTGAAAACGAAAAGGATGGGATGATTATGAAAAATTACTCAGAAGATGTAAACAGACAGTATCATATTCAAGTGGCAAAAGGTGAAGTGGGCCGTTATGTGATCCTTCCGGGAGATCCGAAAAGATGTGTAAAGATTGCACAGTATTTTGATAATCCTGTGCTGATTGCAGACAACAGGGAATATATCACTTATACAGGAACACTGGATGGAGTGAAGGTCAGTGTAACGTCAACCGGTATTGGTGGCCCATCAGCGTCCATTGCAATGGAAGAGCTGTATCGCTGCGGAGCGGATACTTTTGTCAGAATCGGAACCTGTGGTGGAATGCAGACGGAAATAAAAAGTGGAGACATTGTAATTGCGACAGCAGCAGTACGTATGGAAGGAACAAGCAGAGAATATGCGCCAATTGAATATCCGGCAGTGGCAAATCTGGATGTGACCAATGCTCTTGTTGAAGCTGCGAAGGAGAAAGGATTTATATATCATACAGGTGTGGTACAGTCCAAAGATTCTTTCTATGGACAGCATGAGCCGGAAGCAATGCCGGCAGGTTATGAGTTGATCAATAAATGGGAAGCCTGGAAACGAATGGGATGTCTTGCTTCTGAAATGGAATCTGCGGCACTTTTCATCGTAGCCGGTAAACTCAGGGCGAGGATGGGTTCCTGTCTGTTGGTATTGGCAAATCAGGAGAGAGAGAAGCTGGGTCTTGAGAATCCGGTTGTACATGACACAGACATGGCAATCCGGGTAGCTGTAGAGGCAATCCGCAGAATGATTAAAGAAGATCAGGGACAAGTTCTGTAAGGACGGAGGTGACAGAGAATGCAGAATCTGGAAAAATCAATGATCAGCAAACTGATTGAGAATGCAATGGAACAGCTCAAATTTTCTTATACACCCTATTCAAATTTTAAGGTTGGTGCATCATTACTTACAAAAAACGGACAGATTTATACAGGGTGTAACATTGAAAATGCAGCATATACACCTACGAACTGTGCAGAACGAACCGCAATTTTTAAAGCAGTGAGCGAAGGCGTCAGGGAGTTTGACGCAATTTGTATTGTGGGTGGAAAAGATGGGATTTTGACAGAGTATACAGCTCCCTGTGGTGTCTGCCGTCAGGTAATGATGGAGTTCTGTGATCCGGAGACATTTCGGATTATTCTGGCAATAGATAAAGAACATTATGATATCTACACACTGAAGGATTTGCTACCGCTGGGATTTGGACTACGAAATCTGATAAATTCCCGAGAAATATAAGGTAAACGCCCATCATTGCAAGTGATTTTTAATTGCGAAAAGTAAAAAAGTGAATGACGAATAAAAGGGAACAGGAAAAGGTCAGCGATTAATAAAATGTAAGAGAAGGAGTAAACATAAATGAAAAATTACGACAGAATTTTTGTAATTGTACTTGATTCTCTGGGGATCGGGGCAATGCCGGATTCAGCAAAATTTGGTGACATTGGGGTGGATACTTTTGGACATATTCTTGAGAAAATGGGCTCTCTGGAGATCCCAAATCTTAGAAAACTGGGAATGTTGAATCTTCATCCGGCAGGAAAAATGGCGGGTGTTGAGAATCCCAAGGGGCGATATACGCATCTGGGTGAAGCTAGCAATGGAAAAGATACCATGACCGGACACTGGGAGATGATGGGAATCAAAACAGAAAAACCATTTAAAACCTTTACAGAAACAGGGTTCCCGCCGGAATTGATCGCAGAACTGGAGAAAAGATGCGGAAAAAGAGTGATAGGAAACAAGAGCGCAAGCGGAACGGAGATTATTGAGGAATTGGGTGAAGAGGAGATTCAGACGGGTGCAATGATTGTTTATACTTCAGCTGATTCTGTTCTTCAGATTTGCGGAAATGAAGAAACTTTTGATCTTCAGAATCTGTACCGCTGCTGTGAAATTGCAAGAGAAATTACCATGAAGGATGAATGGAGAGTTGGCAGAGTTATTGCAAGACCGTACATTGGTAAGAAAAAAGGTGAATTTAAACGTACCAGTAACCGTCATGATTATGCATTGAAACCCACCGGACTTACCACGTTAAACGTGTTGAAAGATCATGGATTTGATGTGATCGGTGTTGGAAAGATTCATGATATTTTTTGCGGAGAAGGCATTACAGAAACTCATCATTCAGACAGCTCTGTACATGGAATGGAGCAGACAATTGAAATCTGCAAGAGAGATTTCAGAGGGTTATGTTTTGTTAATCTTGTAGATTTTGATGCATTATGGGGACACAGAAGAAATGTGGAAGGTTACGGAAAAGAGATTGAGAAATTTGACAAAAATTTGGGTGTGTTGTTAGAAGAAATGAGAGAGAATGATCTGCTTATTCTCACTGCAGATCATGGAAATGATCCGACTTATACAGGAACTGACCATACAAGAGAATATGTACCATTCATTGCTTACTCAAAGAGAATGAAAAATGGCGGTGCGATAAAAGACGAAGATACTTTTGCTGTGATCGGTGCTTCTGTGGCGGAGAATTTTGGAGTGCCAATGCCTGAGGGAACAATTGGACATTCTGTTTTAAAAGAGTTAATGTAATAACGATTGTAAAAAAAGACAGGAATATTGAAAACAGGCGTTTTCAATCTCCTGTCTTTTGTGCTAAAATAGGAAAAGAATTTATCTGACTAAATCGTTAAAGAGAGACAAGTGATAAATTGTAAAAAGATAAAATGATACAGAAAGGAAACCGTTTTTATGGAAACAGGAACAATTTTTAAATTTCATAATGACCTGGATACAGACCAGATCATAGCATCACAGTATCTGTTACTTCCTAATCTGGATGAGATGAAAGGTCATGCATTTGAATCTCTGGATCCGGATTTTTCAAAGAAAGTAAAACCGGGAGATTTCGTGGTAGGTGGAGAAAACTTTGGATGTGGTTCTTCCAGAGAGCAGGCGCCTGGTGTTCTGAAAGCGTTGGGAGTACAGGCAGTTGTAGCAAAATCTTTTGCACGAATTTTTTACAGAAACTCTATTAATATTGGTTTGCCGGTAATTGTCTGCAAAGATCTTCCGGACGAAGTAAATACCGGAGATAAGATGGTTCTTCATATGTCAGAGGGAACAGTTGAAGCTAACGGAAAAACATATTCCTGTACAAAGCTTCCGGAATATATGCAGAATATTTTGAATCAGGGTGGTCTGATCGCATCTCTGAACAAGGAGGAGAAGTAAAATGGGAATGACAATTGCAGAAAAGATTATTGCTGCGGCAGCAGGTGTTGACAGCGTAAAACCGGGAGATATCCATACAGTTAAACTCGATCGTCTCATGAGTAATGATGGAACCACACATCTTACGGTTGATATGTATAACAATAAATTGAAAAATCCGCACATTGCAGATACAAGCAAGCTGGTGTTTGTCGTGGATCATAATGTACCATCTGACAGCCCGAAAACAGCAGCATCTCAGAAGAAGATGCGAGATTTTGCAAAAGAACATAACATTGATTTCTGGGAAGGAAAAGGTGTCTGCCATCAGGTTATGATCGAGAATTATGTCCGTCCGGGTGAACTGATCTTTGGTGCAGACAGCCATACCTGTTCATACGGTGCATTAGGTGCATTTGGAACAGGCGTAGGATGTACAGATTTCCTTTATGGTATGGTAACAGGTACTTCATGGGTACTGGTTCCTGAGAGCGTAAAATTTAATCTGACAGGTAAACTTCCGGAAGGAGTTTACGCAAGAGATCTGATTCTTACAATCATTGGGGAAATCGGAGCAAATGGATGTAACTATCAGGCAATGGAATTTACAGGCGAGGGTGCGAAAACACTCAGTATCAGTGATCGTATGGCGCTTTGCAACATGGCAGTAGAAGCCGGTGCAAAGACAGGTATCTTTGAAGCAGATGAGAAAGCTATTGAATATCTGAAAGAACATGGACGTGAGCCAAAGGCTGTATATCACAGTGATCCGGATGCAGTTTATGCGAGAGAATATACATTTGATTTATCAAAAGTCCGTCCTGTAGTTGCAAAACCTGATTTTGTAGACAATGTTGTGCCTGCAGAAGAAGCCTGCGGAATTGAAATCAATGAAGCATTTTTGGGATCCTGTAACAACGGACGTATTGAAGATCTGCGTGTCGGTGCAGAAATTATCAAGGGCAAGAAGGTTGCTGAGGGCGTCAGATTTCTCGTTGTGCCTGCAAGCCAGACTATTTACCGCCAGGCATTAAAAGAGGGGCTTATTGACACGTTTATGGAGGCTGGAGCCATTGTTATGAATCCGAACTGCAGTGTATGCTGGGGAAGCTGTCAGGGTGTGATCGGTGAGAACGAAGTTCTGATCAGTACAGGAACACGTAATTTCAAAGGTCGTGCAGGACACCCAAGCTCCAAAGTATATCTGGGATCAGCAGCTACTGTTACAGCATCTGCCATTACAGGAAAGATTGCGCTGGCAAGTGAGGTGTGATGCTAATTATAAATGTTTCACGTGAAACATTTAACCGAATCAAGTAAATTTCCTGCGAAGGTCGCGAAAAGCAATAGACAGCAGGTGGAGATTTGTTTGTATCAGGAGGAGAGCAAGCTCATCCTGATAAACTGCGGAGTAGTTATTCGGTATGGTATAGAGTCGCGTAGCAAAGCGGATATTCACAATTCATTTGAATGAATTTTAACTTGTGACTGTGAAAGTACTGAACAGTTACAAGTGAAGATAGAAGATAAGAGGTAAGATTATGGAAAAATTCACAGGAAAAGTGTGGGTTCTGGATGATGACATTGATACAGATATTATTATTCCAACAGAATATCTCGCACTGAAAACAATCGACGATATGAAACAGTACGGATTCAGTCCTCTGCGTCCGGAACTGGCAGGACAGATTCAGAAAGGCGACATTATTGTTGCAGGAAAGAACTTTGGATGTGGTTCTTCCAGAGAACAGGCACCGGAAATTATCAAAGCACTGGGAATTCAGTGTGTAATTGCCAAATCTTTTGCGAGAATTTTCTTCAGAAATTCTATTAATAATGGTCTGTTACTGATCGAGCAGCCAGATCTTCATGATGATATCAAAGAAGGTGATGAAGTCACTGTGGTAATGAATGAACATGTAGATTACAATGGAAAACAGTACCCGATTGCTTCTCTTCCGGAAAATCTGATGAGCATTATTCAGGCTGGCGGACTTGTAAAAGCCATGCGCAAACTGAATGGGCTGGATTGATTTGGAAAGGAGAGGAAAATGGGCGAGACAGTTATTGAGAAAATTATAAGAAACAATGTTGGAAAAACAGTAAAGCCTGGAGACATTGTAACGGTCAATGTAGACAGGGTTATGATTCATGATATATTTATTCCATTTGTAGCAGAAAAGTTTGAAGAAATGGGCTTTACGAAGCTCTGGGATCCAGATAAAGCAGTACTCATATATGACCATCTGGTTCCTGCAAGTCAGTTAGATGATACCAGACATTTCCATGCGGGAGATGCTTTTGCCAGGAAATATGGCATGAAAAATGTTCACAGAAGTGATGGAATCTGCCACCAGTTAATGACAGAGGCAGGTTATGTAAAACCGGGAAATATTGTATTTGGTACAGACAGCCATACCACTACCTACGGATGTGTAGGCGCTTTCTCTTCCGGTATCGGATATACAGAGATGGCAAGTATTCTGGGAACAGGAACTATGTGGATCAAAGTTCCTGAGACAATTAAGGTTGTGATCGAGGGAGAACTTCCGGAAAATGTTATGTCCAAAGATATCATCCTGCGTCTGATCGGTGATCTGGGAGCTGATGGAGCAACATACAGAGCACTTGAATTTACCGGCAGTACAGTAAAGAATATGACAGTAGCAAGCCGCATGACTATGGCAAATATGGCGATTGAGGCAGGGGCAAAATGTGCGCTGTTTACACCGGATGAAAAAACTGCAGAATATTGTGACATAGAGTTAAATGAGTTCCAGAAGAGCCTTACAGGAGATGAAGATGCAACCTATATGAAAACAATCACTTATCGCGCAGAGGATTTTGTACCGGTTATGGCATGTCCGTCTCAGGTAGATAAGATTAAAAATGTAAGTGAGCTTGAAGGAACAGAAATAGATCAGGTATTTATCGGTTCCTGTACAAATGGCCGTCTGGAGGATCTCAGAGCTGCAGCAGAGGTGTTAAAGGGCAAAAAGGTAGCAGATTACGTTAAATTGATTGTAACTCCTGCAAGTCGTAAAATATACTGTCAGGCAATTGCAGAGGGAATTATGGATACTCTGGCAGAAGCAGGTGCAATGATCACACATCCCGGATGTGGATTATGCTGTGGACGTGCAGGAGGTATCCTTACCGATGGTGAACGTGTAGTAGCTACAAATAACAGAAATTTCCTTGGACGAATGGGAACATCTAAGGTAGAGATTTACCTTGCATCACCAAAAACAGCAGCAGCGTGTGCAATTGCTGGTAAAATTGTAAATTCAGAGAAATAAAACGGACAATAAAACAAATGCAACATAAATCGTACAGATAAGCAACCAAACTACAGAATAACAAAAGAATAAAATTAACGGATAAGTCCACTGCATTATTTATAAAAGGAGTAAGCAGTGGACTTATTTTATGTTATAGGAGATTACTTTGTAATGTTCCTATAACATACATAAAGGCGCAGAGAAAGTAAAGCCTTCCGGGCAGGAGCGCACTGCGGTGTAGAGGAATTATGTCGCTGAAGCTAACCACCGCAGACGGAGAATCTTGCTTTCAGGATTTTCTTGTGTCAGAGAACGACACTAGAGCGTGTCTGAAAAATCATTCCCGCAATCTGCACGCCCCACTTTGCGGGATATTTCACCCGAATTCAGTTGCCGTAGCCCACTACGGCGCCCTCATCCGGGCAAAATATCCCACAAATTGTGACGCACATCTTGCAGAAAGCCTTTTTCAGACACGCTCTAGGATATGTTTCATATCACATAATAAATCATCTGACGGGATAATAAGGAAAGAAAAGGCGTGGAAAAGCCTGTAAATTTGATTGCATAGAAAAAGTTTCTCAGACAGAATTGTCCAGTGTGAGTCTGATCTCCGGCTAAAACATGTGGTTTTTGAACTTGAAATTGAACAAATAGAATCTGCAAAATGACGTAAAAACCGCATAAATAAAAGGAATTTCAAAAATACCAAGACTAAAATTGAACAGATATTGAACCAAAATAAGATAAGCTAAATTGTGGTTCAATATATAGTTTAAAGTATAAATTAAACTAATTGAACCAGAATAACAAAACAATTAGCATGTTCAATATAGTTCAATTAACAATGAACTGCAAAATGAACTAAATATTGAACCTTGCTGATAAAATTGAAAATAATAAAATTTACCGTTGAATTATTAGTTCAATTATAGTATAATAGCAAAGAAAAAAACTTGAAAAAGCTGATAAAATGCGGGATTTAAAAATGAACAGAACATATATTCACGTATGATGCTGAAAGAAATACATTTGAACTTAATTAATGTTTGTAGGTCTGTATTTTGATTCCCGTATAAACAATATAATATATCTGTTCTTTCTATAACATATATGCGAAAGAATTAAGAAATATAACAATAACCATTGATTATAAAAATGTAATTTGTTTTTTACAGAGAACGGAGATAGTATTTATGAATAATATATTTGCTGAACGATTAAAAAAAGCAATGGAACAGAAGAATATGAAGCAGATCGACCTTGTAAAAAAGGCGGCAGAGCAGGGCGTGAAACTTGGAAAGAGTCATGTGAGCCAGTATCTGAGTGGAAAAACAACTCCCAGATCAGAAATTCTTAATTTTCTGGCGACAACATTAGGAGTAGAAACTGAATGGCTGAAAGGAACCGATGTATCTGTAGACACTTTAAAGAAAGAGACAAATGAGGCAGGAATTCAAATGGAAAATATGAAATTTGATTACAATTATAATAATATGAAAGAAAATACCAGGGAGACAGTTGAGGAAGTACAGGTTCGTGAATTTAAAAAATCATCTAAATTAAACAACGTATTATATGATGTAAGAGGACCGGTTGTAGAAGAAGCTGCACGTATGGAAAACGCAGGAACTCAGGTTTTGAAACTGAATATCGGAAATCCGGCACCATTTGGATTCAGAACACCGGACGAAGTGATTTATGATATGAGACAGCAGCTGACAGAGTGTGAGGGATATTCTCCTGCAAAAGGTTTGTTTTCTGCCAGAAAAGCAATCATGCAGTATGCACAGTTGAAAAAGCTCCCTAATGTATCAATTGAGGATATTTATACAGGAAACGGTGTCAGTGAACTGATTAATCTCTGTATGTCAGCTCTGTTGGATAATGGAGATGAGATTTTGATTCCATCTCCGGATTATCCGTTGTGGACTGCATGTGCAACTTTAGCTGGTGGAAAAGCAGTACATTATATTTGTGATGAGCAGGCAGAATGGTATCCGGATATGGATGATATCAGAAAGAAAATTACCAGCAGAACAAAAGCAATCGTTATTATAAATCCGAATAATCCGACTGGTGCCTTGTATCCGAGAGAGGTATTACAACAGATAGTAGATATTGCCAGAGAACATCATCTGATCATTTTCTCTGATGAAATCTATGACCGTCTTGTAATGGACGGAGCAGAACATATTTCCATTGCTTCAATGGCTCCGGATTTATTCTGTGTAACGTTCAGCGGTTTATCCAAATCACATATGATCGCGGGCTTTAGAATCGGATGGATGATTCTCAGTGGCAATAAGGCAGTTGCAAAAGATTATATAGAAGGAATCAAGATGCTTTCTAATATGAGACTTTGTTCTAATGTACCGGCGCAGTCAATTGTTCAGACTGCATTGGGCGGACATCAGAGTGTGGAGAGTTATATTGTTCCTGGTGGACGTATTTATGAGCAGAGAGAATTTATTTATAATGCGCTGACAGATATTCCGGGAATTACCGCTGTGAAACCGAAAGCTGCATTTTATATGTTCCCTAAGATTGATACAAAGAAATTTAATATCGTAAATGATGAGAAATTTGCATTAGATTTATTAAAAGAGAAGAAGATTCTGCTTGTACATGGCGGTGGATTTAACTGGCATCAGCCGGATCACTTCAGAGTGGTTTATTTACCAAGAATAGAAGTATTAAAAGAAGCAGCCGGCAAAATCAGAGATTTTCTGGAATATTACCAGCAGGAAATATAATCTGTCAGTGAGAAATGGGTACTATGTTTCACGTGAAACATAGTACCCATTTCCTGATATTATAAAAACTTTTGGTTAAACGGATAAAATCATCCATTTTGCTACGCAGCTCTACACCGAATAACTGTTTCGCAGTTTATCAGAAGGAGTTTACACTTCTCCTGATACAAGCAAGTCCTCACCCATTGCTTATTGCTTTTCGCAACCTCCGCAGGGGACTTAATTGATTCGGTTAAATTGTGGAATTACTACAGGAATACAATATGTTTGTTTCACGTGAAACATAATGTGCCGACAAGATTATCCAAGAATCAAATAGTGACAAAATTTTATAAAAAATTAAGTGGTGAATAACTATCAGATGTGATAAACTATGTTTAATGCGTTATTTGCGAAATAGTTATTATTCTGATAACAGTAAATGAGGTTAGGTTTAAAAGTATTTTGCCCCTGATATCATCAAATGATGCTGTGATATAAATTTCTGGAGGTATGACGAAAAATGGAAAATGAGGAAAAAAACCAGACAGAACAGTCAGACAAAAGCAGGTCTGTGTGGAGGGAGTTGTGGGACTATGCAAAGATTATCATTGCAGTCTTTGTTATAGCGTTTCTGTTGGGACACTTTGTATATATTAATGCACGAGTGCCGTCAGGTTCTATGGAAGAAACAATTATGACAGGTGACAGAGTATTTGGAAATCGTCTGGCATATATAAAAGATGATCCGGAGAGATTTGATATTGTAATATTTAAATATCCGGATGATCCATCTCAGCTTTTTGTAAAACGAGTAATTGGTCTTCCGGGAGAAACAGTAAACATTGTAGATGGAAAAGTGTATATCAATGATTCCGAAGAACCGCTGGATGACAGCTTTTGTCCGGAAACACCGGAAGGAAGCTTTGGACCGTATACAGTTCCGGAGGGATGTTATTTCATGTTAGGAGATAACAGAAACCACAGTATGGATTCCAGATACTGGCAAAATCCGTTTGTAGAGGAAGATGCAATAGAGGCAGAAGTAGCAGTTCGTTACTGGCCGTTAAATAAGATAGGAACTGTAAAATAATCGTGACGGTTCCATATTTTCAAAAGTCAAGCGGATAAAATCATCCGCTTCGCAGTTTATCAGAAGGAGCTTGCACTCCTCCTGATAAAAGCAAGTCCCACCCACTGCTTATTGCTTTTCGCAACCTCCGCAGGGGACTTACTTGATTCGGTTAAACTGCCGGGTGGTTACAGGTAATTTGGAAATTTTATAAAAGACTGTTAAAATCAGGAAAATCACATATTAGTGTCCTGATTTTGACAGTCTTTTGTTGTCTGTGGATTTTTCAAATGTTATACTGTAAGACAGGAGGAAAATGAAGAAAATGGAATGCTGGATAGTTACAACAATTTCGTAAAATGTAAAAAGAGAAAGGAAGACGAATATGAAAAGATGGAAAAAGTTTATAGCAATGGGACTGGCGGTATCTATGACAGTTCCGTCCTGTATACCGCAGACATTGTGGGCTTCAGAGTTTTCGGCAGGAAGTGTTGAATCAGCAGCAGATGTTTTTGAAGATGGTGCCGGATATGAGACAGGAAATGAGTCAGGAAATAAAATATCTGATGAGAATAACAGTAGAGATGAGTTTGGAACAGGAGAGTTAAAAGATCAGGAACCGGAACAGTCGGAGACAGAAGATTCAGTAAATGCCGGACAGAGTGCGGAAGGTTATAACATTCTGCTTTACAGTGATGGTAAACTGGAAAAAACATATGTGATACCCTATGCAGATGTGGATATTGCTAAAGTACCGGAAGCACTGAGGGGAAAGACAGGTTATGTTTTTAAAGAGTGGAATACGAAAGAAGATGGAACCGGTGAAACTTATAAACCGGGAGATTCTATTAAGAAACTTCTTGAAACAGCAGATATGGCAAAGCAGGCTCAGGAAACCAGTGAGAGGACAGAAGCCGGAGAAGAAATAAAACCAGAAAAAGATGTGATGCAGGAAGAAAATGATGTGGCACAGACGGACAGCGCATCATGGGAAGAAAAGACTGGTAAGGCAGAAATGCAGATATCAGATACAGAAAATGATGGAACAAGTCCGGATATATCTACAGATAAGGCTATTGCAGCAGGAGATACAACAGCAATAACCCTGTATGCAATCTGGGAGAAAGCATCCGAATATAAAATCACATATAAACTTAATAAAGGAAAAAATAATACTGCTAATCCTAAAACTTATACTTCAGAAGATGAGATTAAATTTAAAAAGCCGACGCGTTCCGGATATCATTTTGTGGGATGGTATACAGACAGTAAGTATAAAAATCAGATAAGCGTGATTGAAAAGGGTTCAGAAGGTTCCCTTACTTTATATGCAAAATGGACAAAGGAAATCAGTCCTTCAGCGAAAGCTGCATCACTGGATTATGTAAAAGGAACAAAGGCGAATACCATCACTGTATCCGCAACTGTTTCCAATTATGTGAAAAGTTCGGATGGTTATTACTATCTGGTGTATGTAGATTCTAATTCCGGTAAAGTGAAAAAAACGGTGGGTAAAGTAAAGAAGCCGGAGAAGGCAAAAGGGAAGATCACATTTAAGCTGAACATTTCCGGACATCCGGAATATGCACAGGGAAAATTTGCTATAGGGATAAAAAAATCTAAATCTGCGTATAGTGTGATCAGTCCGAAAAGCTATGTCAGCAATCCGGAGAAACTCAGTACAAATACAGCAGCATATTTTGTTCCGGGGACAAAAAAAGGAATTCAGGCTACAGATATCAACGAGCTGACAGATACAAAATCCAAAACAGTATTTTTTAATTTATATATTTCAGACCTGATGCGAAAAGACAGTGGTGTGGAAACATATAAATATAATGGGAAAACATATCATTTTAATGGTCTGTACGGATATGTATATCTTGTTCAGCAATGTAATGCAAAGGGAATCCAGGTGACTGCACAGATTAGTATTGACAGGAATGCCAGTACGCAGAGCTTTATTACGGGAAACAGTCCTTATGCAGAAACAGCTTATTATGGATGGAACACAGATAACAGCACAACTAGACAGACTATGGAAGCAATGTTTGCATATCTGGGAGAGAAGTTTGGAAAAAATAACTGTTATATAAGTAACTGGATCCTGGGAAATGAAGTAAACAGTGCAAGCGGATATTATTATGTAGGGAATGTCAGTTTTTCAAAATTTATCTCCATGTACAGTGAAGCTTTTCGCTGTCTTTACAATGCAGTGAAAAGCAGCCGGGGAAGTTCCAAAGTATTTATCTGTCTGGATAATTGCTGGAATCAGAAAAATGCCTTTACTATCTGCTATAGTGCAAGATCAACTCTGGAAAGCTTTGCGGCGAAGATTTCTGATATGCAGAAAGATGTGAACTGGAATCTGGCATATCATGCATATAATCAGCCGCTTTCAGATTCACAGTTCTGGTCAGGTGCAAATGCATCCATGTTTACCAGTGATGCGAACACCACCACGTTTATCACTATGCGTAATATCCAGACACTTACAGATTATGTGAAAAACAGATTTGGTTCCAATACAAGGATTATTCTTTCGGAACAGGGATTTTCTTCCACTTATGGAGGACAGGCAAATCAGGCGGCAGCAATTGCACTGGCCTATTATAAGGCTGCCTGCAATCCAATGATTGATGCATTTATTATAAGAAGCTATAAAGATGAAGCCCATGAGGTGGCTCAGGGATTGGCAATGGGATTGAAGGATGCCAATGGGAAAAAGAAAACAGCGTATAATGTCTTTAAAAATATGGATAGTTCCAATTCCCTGAAATATACAGAAAAGGTACTAAAAAGTCAGGTTGGAAACTGGAAATCACTGGTTCCGGGATATAGTACCGGAAAAATTTCCTCCATGTATCGAAAGTGATGTAACTGACAGACAGGACTGTTTTTAAAAATTGCTGTCATATTGGAAATGTATAAAATTGTCACAAATTAAACACATTTTTCCCACACAAAGAACACAAATCATTCCTATACTTAGAAGCATCAAAAGGAAACAGAGATAAATAAATGACATAGATAAATGACATAGATTCATGGAGGGACTTTATTATGATGAACAAAGATAACAGAAATGATAAAATCAGAAAGATTGCAAAGAAAGGTCTTACATTCAGCTTATGTGCAGTACTTGCAGGAGGACTGGCAGCAGGAAGCTTTGAGGGAGTAAATAAACTTGCAGGATGGAGCGGAGCCACAACGGTAGAAGCTGCTTCAAATAAGGACGAGACAACCCTGACATATGCAAAATCCGAGAAGAAGGATGCAGATGCCAGTGATTCCAAATCAGATACCGGCAAAGATACAGGCAGCACAGCAAAAGGAAGCCTTGATGTGTCTGAAATCGTATCAGAAGCACTTCCATCTATTGTATCTATTACAACCAAGTCAGTTCAGGAGGTACAGAATTACTTCGGAATGTATGGAATGTATGGATATGCGCCACAGCAGCAGGAACAGGAAGTAGAGGGCAGTGGTTCCGGTATTATTGTTGGTAAGAATGATGATGAACTTTTGATTGCTACAAATTATCATGTAGTAGAAGGTGCGGATACATTGTCAGTTGCATTTACAGATGGAAATGCAGTGGAGGCATCCGTAAAGGGATTTGATGAAGAGAGAGATCTTGCAGTTGTATCTGTATCTCTGGATGATGTTGAAGATGATACAATGGACGCCATTTCAATTGCGAATATTGGCAGTTCTGATGATCTGAAGGTGGGCGAGCAGGTAGTTGCAATCGGTAATGCTCTTGGATATGGACAGTCTGTTACAACCGGTATCGTAAGTGCCAAGAACCGCAGAATGGATTCTGACAATAACACAGTAACAGATGGAAGTGATGACAGCAGTGACGGTGTAAACCTGATCCAGACAGATGCGGCTATCAACCCTGGTAACAGTGGCGGTGCTCTTCTGAATATGAAAGGCGAGGTTGTTGGTATCAACTCTGCAAAACTTGCTTCTACTGAAGTAGAAGGTATGGGTTATGCAATTGCAATCTCAGACGTGACTGACATTCTTCAGAATCTGATGAATGAGACATCAAGAGATAAACTGGATGATTCTGAACATGGTGTACTTGGAATCAAAGGTTCTTCTGTAAGTTCTGAGGCAGTTCAGATGTATGGCATTCCGGCAGGAGTTTTTGTAAAAGAAGTAACAGAAGGTGGAGCTGTTGATAAAGCAGGTCTGAAAGCAAACAGCGTTATTACTGAATTTAATGGAAAAACTGTTTCAAGTATTAATCAGCTGATCGAATATCTTTCCTATTATGAACCAGATGAAGAGGTAGAGTTGACTGTGCAGGTTCCTCATGGAACAAGTTATAAAGAAGAGACTGTTAAAGTAACTCTGGATGAGAATACAGATGCTGATGACAGTGATGATAACGATAAAGACAGTAAGAAATCTAAAAAGGATTCTAAGAAATCCTCAAAAGATGCTGATGAAGATGTAGACGAAGATACAGACAGTGAGGATAGTATGGACTCCGATGATACAGAGGAAAGTGAGAATCCATTTATCCAGTACTTTGAGAATCAGGGATTTTTCAGATAATACCGGCAGAAAATAAAATTATATGATATCCGGATATAAAATCTGTGATAGTGTGTAGTGATGCGGATGATTTCATCTGCCTGATATCAGCACTTTCATATGTGAGAAAATTACATGTGAAAGTGCTTTATTATGCTATGGGAAACCATTCCATAATATTCTTATAGCATAATAAAGCCCTCCGGGCAAGGATCACACTGCGGCGGGTTGATTATATTTTGGAAAAGATTCTAAGGTGCTTTTGCGAAAGAGCACTTGAGAACAGCTATATGGCGTGATATAATAATATCATTGCGAAAACGCAGGTTTAACAGTGCAGATGGGGATAAAGAGGAGAAAAATATGACAGTAAAAGAATGTTATGAACAGATGGGTGCAGATTATGAAGGTGTACTTGGAAGACTGAGAAGTGAGGTTCTTATTAAGAAATTTGCAAAGAAATTTCTGGATGATGGAAGTTTCCGGAGTCTGAAGGATAATCTGGTACAGAAAAATGGGGAAGAAGCTTTTCGTGCAGCTCATACCTTAAAAGGTGTATGCCAGAACCTTGGATTTGATAATCTGTATAAGGCAAGCTTTGATATTACAGAGAAGCTCAGAGGAAGAGATACTGAAGGCTGTGAAGAACTTCTGGCAAAAGTGGAAGAGCAGTACAATAATACAGTAGATGCGATTCATATGATGGAAGACTGATGAAGGCAGCGATTTTTGATGTAGATGGAACGCTGCTGGATTCTATGTCTGTGTGGGAGGATATTGGAGAACGTTATCTTGCGAGTCAGAATATCACAGCGGAGAAAAATCTCCGGGCTGCTCTGCACACCATGAGTCTGGAGCAGGGAGCTGCCTGGATGAAAGAAAAATATCAGTTGGATAAGTCCATTTCACAGATTATAGAAGAGGTTCTGAAAATTGTAAGTGATTTTTACCGGTTTGAAGCACCGTTGAAACCAGGAGTGAAGAAAACTCTGGAATGGTTTAAAGAGAGAAATATACAGATGACAGTTGCAACATCTGGAAACCGGGAACTGACAGAAGCAGCACTTGCGAGAAACGGGATTCTGGATTATTTTGAGCAGATTTACACCTGTACAGAAACAGGTGCAGGAAAAGATGAACCGTTGATCTATCTGAAGGCAGCAGAATCTATGCAGGCAGAACCGAATGAGACACTTGTATTTGAGGATGCGCTTCACGCAGCGGAAACTGCAAAAAAAGCAGGATTTGTGGTTGTTGGTGTCTATGATGAAGAAAACAGGAAGAATATTTCCAAAATGAAAGAAGTCTGCGACTGTTACTGTGACAGGATGGATACGGCGATTAAGAATATATGTTTGACAATATAAAGAAGAGGTTTCGTTAAACTTTGGGGTAACGAAACCTCTTCTTTTTAGTAAGTTATCGGTAAATTAGTACCAATGTGTCATTGGCAGATTATTATTAATTTCTTTGATCATAAGAATCTGGTGAAGATTAATGATTCCGTTATGAAAAGTAGCTGCACATACGGACAGGTAAAGATCCCACACAGGACTATGATATATCTTGAAAGGGAGTTAGCGCCAATGGAAGAATTGTACAAAGACAGAGAAAAAAGTGGTGGAATCTTGTGAAAGGTTGATTATAAAAAACTGGAAGTTTTTGTATAAAAAGTCGTCGTATTAATTGAAATGAACTCTTCAATATACTATAATTGTAATATAAAATTCAAATGTACTCTGAAGAGTATATTTCAAAAGGAAGGGAGGAAACTTCGAGCAAAATTTCTCAGGAGGAATAGAAAATGAAGAGGAAAAGATTTACAGCACTGAAGGTTACACTCACAGCGATGATGTTGACGGCAGCACTTACATCTGGAGCAGGAAGTGCTTATGCGGCTGACCTGTCACAGGAGGGTGGAAGTGAGCCGACAGTTACAATAACACCCTCACCGGAGATAACGCCGGAACTGCCATTACCGACACCGACGCCAGTGCCTAAAAATGGACTGTTGAAGGAAGGGAAAGTATATCGCTATTACGTAAATAATAAACCAGTTAGAAATAAATGGAAAAAGATCAATGGTAAATACTACTGGTTTAAATCCAATGGAGTTGCAGCTCATGATGGACATTACAAGATTAAAGGAGTTTTTTATCTGTTTAATAAGAATGCACAGAGAATAATTCCGGGTAAGAAATCAATTGTAAAGGTTAATGGTGTAAAGTATTTTGTTGATGCCAAGGGAAGACCTGTTACAGGATGGAATGAGTTTAATGGTAGAATGTACTATGTGCATAAGAACGGTAAATGTGCAACAAATGAAACTATAGGTGGAATAAGATTTAATAAGAACGGATATGCTTCAAATCTGACACAGGCGAGATGCAAGCTTGCGGCAAGGAACTTTATTGCACGTCACAGTAATGCCAATGCAAGTAATTATGAAAAATTCCGTTCCTGCTTTTATTATATTATGGCCTATACAAACTTTGTAGGATACATGGATCCTACACCTCAGGAGTTTAAGACAAAAGATTGGGTTTATAAATATTCCCTTCAGATGTTCCAGAACGGTCTTACAGGAAACTGTTATGGAATTGCCAGCAGTGTGGCTGCAATTGCGAAGGAACTGGGATATGAACCCTATGTTATTACAATTCCGGATGGACACAGCTTTGTTATGATTAACGGGCTCTATTACGATAATATGTACGGAACGTTGTTTGGCGCAGCTACACGTCCTGCATATACAATAGAACATAAAATTAAATTTTAAGAAAAGGAGTATGGAGAATGAAGAAAACAAAGAGATTCCTTGCAGTTGTACTTTGTATGCTTCTTATGCTGACACCGTTGGCTGTTGTAGCAGAAACAGTGACAGTACAGGCAGCAGAGCCGCAGACTGTTAAGGTAAAACTGGACAAAAAGACAGGAAAGAGATATGGATATGATGAGAATAACCAGAAAGTCACTCAGCAGTGGGGAGTAACAGCAAAGGGTTTCCGTTATTATTTCGGAAAAAACGGAGCTGCTTATCAGGCTGATCAGGATATGGTTGGTAAGTATGGTATTCTGATGAAGAAGATTAATGGTAAGTACTATGGGTTTGATGTAAGTGGTCACACAGTAAAGGGAATACGTGTAGGAAGTGTCAGCATGTATGAGGTTCCGAAGCTGTATTACTTTAATCCAAAAACAGGAGCTGTAGATAAAAAGAAGACGTCTTTATATAGAAAATATGCGGCAACATCTACTCTGGCAAAACAGAACAATGCGTCAAAGATTAAGAAGGTTCTGGGAAAATATAAAAAATGTACGATAAGTAAGAGTAATACATGTATGCTTGATGGAAACGGCAAGGATGTCACCTACACATACGATTATGTACAGTTAAATGTTGTGCGTCCTACAGGAAAAGGAAGCAGCGCAGAAGTTGTTGCGAGTATCACGGTAAGACGATAATTATCCAGGTTAATCGGTTGCTTCGGCTGTGAAAAATTATAAAGCAGCTGAAGCAATTTGCAGATAGTAAGTTAACAAAAAAGAAAGGAACAGAGTTATGAACAGGAAAAAAATCACAGCATTATTACTTAGCTCAGTAATGGCATTTACACCTGCCATGTCGGCTATGGCAGAACAGTCAACGATCATTGATTATGTGGATGGAACAACTGATAGTACAGTTGAGACACCAGATGTAACTCCGACACCACTTCCGGAGAAGAAGGAAGGATGGGAAACTGTTGATGGAGTTAAATATTATTATGTAAATGGTGAGAAAATTACAAACAAGGTAGAGAAGATCGGTAAATATACGTATTGTTTTGATAAAACCGGAAAACTTGTGACTAATAAACCGTATTATAAGGTTAATGCAAAGACTTATTATAAGATTAAAAAAAATGGACAGGCAACAAAGCTGTCAGCAGTAGAAACTATGGCTGCAGTCCGACTTCAGAAGTGTAAAGGAAATCTGAAGAAGGCATTCAACTGGTCTGTTTCTCTGCAGTATGCAGGCAATGTAAAGGTTTCTAAAAAAACACCTACAGAATATGGTTTATATGGATTTAAAACAGGCAGTGGCGATTGTTATGTAATGGCAGCTACTTTCTACTGGATGGCTAAAGTCGCAGGATATGATGCTCATTATGTAAAAGGATATTTCCAGAAATCCGGTGGTAAGAAGGGAGCACATGCGTGGGTTGAAATAGATCAGAAGGTGAATGGTAAAAAGAAAACTTATGTGTATGATCCGAATTTCCAGAAGGAATACAAACTGAATGGTTATAAACTTACATATGGTGCGAAACGTACTCTGAAATATGTAAATTATAAGAGAGTTAACTAAGCATTGAAATGTTTTTGACTTTGGTTACGAGCAAGTAACGAAGTGAATGATTTTATCTGTTTAACAGTAAGGCAAAAAAAGAACTATAAAGGATGAACAGAAAGGATTTAAAGACAATGAAGAAAAAAGTTGTAACAGCATTTATGATGGCTGCACTTGGAAGCAGTCTTGTATTCAGTCAGGCAGCGATGGCAGCAGATACTACAGCAAAAACAGAAACTTCAGAAGATGCGGATAAGGATGCCACAGAATCTGAAGATAAAGATGTAGCAGAAGATGCAGATAAAGCTGATGAAGAGAAAGAAGATTTAAAGACAATTGGTGAGAAACCGGAAGAGGACACAGAGGGTGTTTTTTCTGTAAAATTGAAAAATCTTACAGGTAAAGTTATCACAGGTGTTACTGTTAAGAATGAAAAAGACGAAGAATATCCGGATAATTTCCTGAAAGAAGAAGATAAGTTCGAAGCAGATGAGGAAAGAGTTCTCTGGTTTGATCCCAATGCTAAAGATAAAGCAGATGAGGAAAACAAGGATTCTTCAGATGATGCAAAAGAGACCACAGATACTGAAGAAACAAAAACAGAAGATGCCAAAACAGATGAAAAAGCAGAAGGCGAAGATAAGGATGATGCTGAGAAGGAAATCCCGAAATATAATATTCAGTTAACTTTCGAGGATGGAACAACTGCTGAGATCCACACTTTCCCATTTGGCGATACAGAGGAAGCAGAACTTCATCTGGAAGGTGAAGTAGCATATCTGGTATTTGACAGTATCAGCCAGAAGAAAGAATACAATACTCTGGAAACAGAGAAAGCATTAGCTCCGAAGCCAACTGAGGCAGCTGCACAGGCAGCTTCTGAAACAACTCAGAGTTATGATAACAGTAGTGATTACAGCAATGACTATGATTACAGCAATGATTATGATTACAGCAATGACTATGATTACAGTAATGATTATGATTATGGTAATGATGATTCCGGTGATTATGATGGTTCTGATGATGGTGGTTCTGATGACGGTGGAGACGGATGTCTGGATGATGGGTTATTAAATTAATCAGATTCAGCAGTTGTAAAGGGAAAATGCATTAAAAAGTATAATAAAACAGGGCACTGCATTATCTGAGGGAATAACATAGTGCAGTGCCCTTATTATAAGTACAACTGAAGAATTGTACATATTTAGGGAGAAAGATCATGTCATTAGTTTCAAACTTGTTTTTACTGTTTGTGGCGGTGAGTGTGCTTGTTTATTATATTGTGCCGCACAAATTTCAGTGGCTGGTTTTGTTATGTTTCAGCTATATTTATTATCTGGCAGGTGGCGTCCGTTACGTGGGATTTATCCTGTTTTCCACATTGGTTACCTGGGGGATTGCACTTGCAGTTGAAAAGGCAGAGGCAGGTGGAAGCCACAAAAGTGCAAGAAATTTTCTGGTGCTTGGATTAATATTGAATTTTGGTATGCTTGGAGTGATAAAGTATACAAATTTTATGATTGAGAACCTCAATGCTTTGTTTCATATGAATTTAAGAGGAATGGAAATCCTGCTTCCATTGGGAATATCGTTTTACACTTTCCAATCCTCCGGGTATCTTCTGGATGTGTACTGGAAGAGATGTGATGCAGAGAGGAATCCTGTAAAATATGCATTGTTTGTTTCTTTCTTTCCACAGATTCTGCAGGGACCAATTGGAAGATACAGTCGTTTGGCACATCAGCTTTATGAACCTCATAAATTCGAAGGTAAGAATATTACCAGAGGCTTTGAGCGCATTCTCTGGGGATTTTTTAAGAAGATGATCCTGGCGGACTGGGCAGCAGTGTTTGTAGATGCGATTTTCGACAATCCGGATCAGTACAGCGGGCTGGCAATCTTTGGTGTATTATTTTACACAGTTCAGCTATATGCAGATTTTTCCGGTGGTATGGATGTGGTAATTGGTATTGCGTCTATGTTTGGAATTGAGCTGGATGAGAACTTCAAGCGTCCGTTCTTCTCCATTTCCATTACAGATTTCTGGCACCGCTGGCACATTACTCTTGGTACCTGGATGAAGGATTATGTGTTCTATCCTGTGACATTATCCAAGTGGATGGGAAAATTTGGCAAATGGGGCAAGAAGGTATTTGGCAAAAAGACCGGACGTACATTACCAATCTGTCTGGCGAATCTGATCGTATTCTTCGTTGTTGGTGTATGGCATGGTGCTGCCTGGAAGTATATTGTATACGGTATGTACAATGGTATTATCATTGCTTTCAGCGGACTTATGGCAGAGCATTACAGAAACTGGAAAAAGAAATTCAACATCACTGGAAAAGAGAACTGGTATCATGTATTTATGATCATCCGTACTTTTATCCTTGTAAATATCAGCTGGTTTTTTGACAGAGCGGACACAGTAGGACAGGCTTTTCATATGATGAAGCTTTCTGTCACAAAGTTTGCACCGTCACAGTTACTGTTGATCCCGGCCGGTAAAGAAGGAACTGCTTTTACCCCTTATGCGCTGGCAATCCTGGCAGCAGGCTGCATCATTCTGTTTATTGTAAGTGTCCTTCAGGAACGTGGCATGAAGATAAGAGAATCACTTGCAGGACTGAGTCTGCCAATTACTGTAGCAATTTATTTTTGTCTGCTGGCATCCATCGGATTCTTTGGATCAACAGCAGTAGCGAGAGGATTTATTTATGCACAATTTTAAGAAAGTTTTAAAAACGTTCCTGGTATTGGTCGTGTGTGGGGCTCTTTTGGCAGCACTTGACCTGGCACTTTATCCATGTACATTTATGAGAAATGATGTGCATGCAGTTGTGACACAGCAGTTTGACGATATTATTGTTGGAACTTCCCATGGAAAAATGGATATTAATCCGGATGTGATGGAGGAAGTTACGGGACGCAGCGGACATAATCTCTGTGTCGGCGGCGAGTATGGAATTGATGCATATTATCTGGTCAAACTGATCAAAGAGAAACAGAATCCAAAGAGAATTATCTACGAGGTTGACCCGGGATATTTTGTATCAGAGAAGGAAGAAGGAAATAACTATCTGCTTTTCTATCATGAATTCCCGATCTCAAAAGCAAAGGTGGAGTACTTCTGGAATTCTATTGCAAAATGTAATTTCCGTACTGTGCTTTTTCCGTGGTATGAATATTCTCTCAGCTATGAATTGCCGAAGGTAAAGGATACATTCACCCAGAAAGTATCCGGCGATTATGATGTATCTCATCTGAAGAGTGATTCTCAGGAATATCATGAGAGCGGATTTATCGAGAGATATCCGGTGGACGTGACGAAGCTTAAGAAGTCTGAACCGAAGCTCTATGAAGAGGGTCAGGTAAATGAAGAAAACATGGAATATCTGAAAAAGCTGATCGCATACTGCAAAGAAAATGATATTGAATTTGTGGCAGTAACAACACCGATTCCGATTAATACACTGAAGGATTACAGCGATAATTACAATGCTGCATGGAAATATTTCGGCCAGTTCTTTGAGGAACAGGGTGTGGAGTATCTGAACTTTAACACAGAATATTTCAAGACATTTACACATGACCTGAAAGCTTATACAGACTATGACGGACATATGAATGGAGATGCGGCAGAAGCATATTCAAAGGTTCTTGCACAGGTTCTGGATAGCGTCGGACAGAAAAATTGATTAGTTAAATATTAGTTACTGATTATGGTTACTGGTAATTGAAGCAGGAACTTACCTGATTTAGTTTGAATGAATCAAAAAAGTTTCCTGCTTTAATTGTAAATATTTACTTGTTGATATTGTGAAAATAGGACAGACAGTAGTAAAATGAATAAAAACCTTGTGAAGTACAGAGGGGAGGAATTACATATGAAAACAAGTATTCTGGAATATCTGGAAGAATCCGCACGGAAATATCCGGATAAGACAGCTTTTGCGGATGAACATACATCCTGCACATTTAAAGAACTGGAGCAGACTGCACGCAGAACAGGAACTGCACTTGCGAAACATTTCACACCGAGAAATCCGGTGCCTGTATTTATGGAGAAGAGCGTAGAAACCATCGGAGTTTTCATGGGTGCTGTTTATGCAGGATGTTTTTATGTACTGATGGATACAAAACAGCCGGCGAGCAGACTTCAGCAGATCCTTGGAATTCTGGACAGTGATGTGATCGTTACATCTGAGAAATATCTGAAGGATTTGGAGAAACTGGAGTTCAAAGGAAAGGTTCTGATGGCTCCGGATCTTGCAGCTGAGCAGGAGAATGAAGCTGTGCTGAATGAGATCAGAGAACAGGCATTGGATGTGGACCCGCTGTATGGAATTTTTACTTCCGGGTCAACAGGCGTTCCCAAGGGAGTAGTGGTAGGTCATCGTTCAGTGCTTGATTTTATCGATTGTTTTACAGAGCTTTTTGATATTACAGATAAAGATGTGATGGGAAATCAGGCACCCTGGGATTTTGATGTATCTGTTAAAGATATTTATTCCGGACTGAAGACAGGAGCAACTGTCCAGATTATTCCGAAGCAGCTATTCTCTTTCCCGATGAAGTTGATTGACTATCTGATTGAGAGGGAAGTGACCACGCTGGTGTGGGCGGTATCTGCGCTGTGTATTATCTCAACTTTGAACGGATTTGAATATAAAGTTCCGGATAAGATTAAGAAGATTCTTTTCTCAGGAGAGGCTATGCCTGTGAAACATCTGAATATCTGGAGAAAATATCTGCCGGATGTTATGTATGTAAATATTTATGGACCAACTGAAATCACATGTAATTGTACGTATTATATTGTAGACAGGGAGTTCCAGCCTGGAGATGTACTTCCTATGGGCAAGGCATTTCCAAATGAAAAAGTATTCCTTCTGGATGAAGAAGACAAGCTGATCACAGAGAAAAATAAAAATGGTGAACTCTGTGTAACAGGAAGTGCACTTGCACTGGGATATTACAAAAACAGAGAACAGACTGCGAAGGTCTTTGTTCAGAATCCACTGAATGACAGATATCTGGAGCCAATGTACAGAACCGGTGATCTTGCTTATTATAATGAACGTGGTGAGTTGTGCTTTGCAACACGTAAGGATTTCCAGATTAAGCATATGGGACATCGTATTGAGCTTGGAGAAATCGAAGCTGCTATGGATAAGGTTCCGGAGATTGTGAGAAGCTGCTGTATTTTTGATACAGTTAAGAGCAAGATCGTAGCTTTTTA
>NZ_CP102267.1:785000-985000 GCF_025148125.1 Blautia wexlerae DSM 19850 | reverse complement strand
AGCGCACCATCTTTATACAGCCATAAATGCTGTGAATCAAGACTTACTTCTATATAATTGCCTGCCAGGTCATCTGTTCCGTTTCTCTTCATGCCACTGCTGCTGTACACCGGCTCTCTGGATACATCTTCACCACTTTTAAGATCTTCAAGAAGCTGTGTCAGCTCTGCATCCTGATCGATCCTGTATCCATATTCATTATCAGAAACCGTAACATCCGTTCCCAACGATGTATGAAAAGTACGCGGCACATAAATAGTATTATATTTATTTGCCATATTCGATATGTAATCTGCAGCCGCATCCTTATCAATGCTTATACCACTATTTTTAATCTGCAGCCAGGAACTGATCGTGTCTGAATCCAGCACCTGCGTTTCCTCACCAAACAGATAAGAAACTGTTGTACTGCGGTATTTTCTCAACAGGCTGTTTAACTTCTTCACCTTCTGCTTCATTTCACCTGATTCTTCAATATCCGGCTGCCGGTAAACTTCCTCGTTTAATTCCATCTTTACATCAGATGTAAGCAATTCTGTTTCGAAATCTTTATCCAGAGTTTCCTCCACATAACTCAACAGCCTGTTTTCATCAATCTGATTTCCGGGAACCTGTTTCACCAACACATATTTCTGTTTCTTTTTACTATATCGGATATGTGCATCCTCAGGCTCTGTTCTGTCTTTTTCATCAAAATGATCTGCAGACAATGCTGCCTGTTCCTGCGCTTCATCTCTGATGATCTGATAATCAATCTTATAATCTCTCTGTGATGCAAAAAGTTTAAATGTCCCGCTTCTCTCCTGTTTCAATGTTTCCAGTGCACTTTTCAGAATGTCCTGATCCAGACTGTATCCCAGTTGTTCCATTGAAACATTATAAACATCCTTTCCATCTTCATGAAATGTTATTTTTTTATTCTGAAATGCTTCAGATATTTTCTGCTGTGCTTCTTCCACAGTAAGCTTCGATACATCCAACCTGTACACACTCACTTTCCTTCCCAGTGTGACAGTATCCACATGATGTATGTAAACAGCCAGACCGATTCCCGCTGTCACGATCATCACGATACATATTACAAGAATCACTTTCAGCTTCTTTCTATTTAAGGCTTTTTTCTGTTCCATCCTTTGTTCTGCTACTTCCTTTCACCTTATTTTAGATATCTGCAATTATTTTATTATATAGAGAGATAAAAATCAATTTGTAAAATGCAGATTGCCTGCGGCAATGGAATTTTGGCTTGTATGTCTCGGGATTTTGGCATGTTCATGCCAAAACACCTCGCGGGATAGTGGTGTGTGAACAGCAACCGCCTGTTACTTTAGAGCGTGTCTGAAAAATCATTCCTGCAATCTGCACGCCCCACTTTGCGGTATATTTTGTCCGAATTCGGTTGTCGTAGCCCATCAGGTTTTTGAGTCCATAAAAAAATCCCACATCACAAGGATGCGGGATTTTTTACTTATGAGGTTATCATCAGGCTTTGTTAACTGATCCGAATAATTCCATTTTTTCCTTAACAGTAGCTTTGATTGCTTCGAAGCCAGGTGCAAGAAGTTTACGAGGATCGTATCCTTTACCCTGCTGATCTTTTCCTTCTTCGATGTATTTACGTGTAGCTGCTGCGAAAGAAAGCTGGCATTCTGTGTTTACATTGATTTTGGATACGCCAAGGTCGATAGCTTTCTTGATCATATCTGCCGGGATACCTGTGCCACCGTGAAGTACCAGAGGCATCTCTCCTGTCAGTTTCTGGATAGCATCCAGAGTCTCAAAGCTTAAGCCTTTCCAGTTAGCCGGATATTTTCCATGGATGTTACCGATACCTGCTGCAAGGAAATCAATACCAAGGTCTGCGATCATCTTGCATTCCTTAGGATCTGCGCATTCGCCCATTCCTACAACACCGTCTTCTTCACCACCGATGGAGCCAACTTCTGCTTCCAGAGACATTCCGTGTTCAGCAACGATCTTAACCAGTTCTTTAGTTTTTGCAACGTTTTCTTCGATCGGGTAATGAGATCCGTCGAACATGATGGATGAGAAGCCTGCTTCAACGCATTTTAAGCATCCTTCATAGCTGCCGTGGTCAAGGTGAAGAGCTACAGGAACAGTGATGTTCAGTTCTTCCATCATTCCGTTAACCATACCAACAACTGTTTTATAACCTGTCATATATTTACCAGCACCTTCGGATACACCAAGGATTACAGGAGAGTTCAGTTCCTGAGCTGTTAAAAGAATAGCCTTTGTCCACTCAAGGTTGTTGATGTTGAACTGTCCAACTGCATAATGACCTGCTTTTGCTTTTTTCAGCATTTCTGTTGCATTTACTAACATGATAAATTCCTCCTAATCTGTAGTAACTGTGTTCATTCTCAGTTACCCTAATCAATCTCCGATATGGAATTACATCTATATCCAGATATGGTTATATTACCAGATTTCTGCTTTTTCGTCTACTCTTTTGCCAAAAAAATAACAAACAAAATTCCCCGGAAGATATGCAAAAAAGTCCGGCAATACACAATATATAATAATTTTCTGCAATTTATAAAAAAGTGCTTGCATTATTTAAATATTTCATATATAATAAGTTTCGGTTTAAGGATGGATTCCCGAGTGGCCAAAGGGGGCAGACTGTAAATCTGTTAGCAACGCTTTCGAAGGTTCGAATCCTTCTCCATCCATCAAAAGGTTCAGACATTTGTCTGGATCTTTTTTTGTTATATTATAAAGCGGCAGCCCCTTCTTCCGCAAGAGGCTGCCGTCCGGGTCAGGCGGATAAGATCATCCGCTTCGCATTTTGTTAATTTTTATGATGTAAGACCACTGCGCCAAATGCCGGCATTGTGATCTTCAGAATTCCGGCTGCTGCTGTGTATTCTTTACATTCTTCCGTAAATCCCACTGCAGATGTCATGACAACACGTTTCAGCTTTGTATCTTCCAGACGGCTGATTCCTGCCTGTTCTAACCGTATCTCCACTTCCCTGCCTTCTTCCTGATTATTTACGATCACAATTATCTGTTCATCATGAGAAAATCTCGCATAACAAAGTCCCTGATAATCATTCCAGAGAAATCCCAGTGATCCCGTTTTTAACACTTCATATTTCTTATGGATACGGATCATTACCCTGTGGAAGTCGATCATCTGATAATCCTCACGTCCCCAGGGATAAGTACGTCTGTTATCCGGATCTGTGAATCCACAGAGTCCTGCCTCATCTCCGTAATATACAGTCGGTGCGCCCGGCCAGGTCATCTGGATGGTAACCGCCTCACGCATAACTGCCGGATTTACTCCCTCAGATGCCGCCTCCGGACCTGCATAGGAAATTCGTCCTACCCTGTGATTGGTTCTGGTCAGGAATCTGGAATGGTCATGATTTGACAATTCATTCATGGCTGTCTGAAGTGCAGACATATGAAGCGCTCTCATGTGCGTTTTCATAGCTCCGATAAAAGCCTCACTGTTTCCTAACAGGTCTTCACGATACTCGTCGCTGTGCTTCTCCATACCTGTCAGGAACCAGGTCAGCGGCTCCATAAATGCGTCATAGTTCATGACTGTATCCCATTCATCACCTTTCAGCCAGCCTTCCGGATTACCGTAATGCTCTGCCAGGATAATGGCATTTGGATTGGCAGCTTTCACTGCCTTCCGGAAATCTTTCCAGAACTGATGGTTAAAATCATTGCTGTGTCCCAGATCCGCCGCCACATCCAGTCTCCAACCGTCTACATTATAAGGAGCAGATACCCATTTCTGTCCAACACGAAGAATATAATCATAAAGTTCTCTGGAACCCTCATAATTTAATTTAGGCAGTGTATCGTGTGCCCACCATCCATCATAGGAGGTGTTATATGGCCATGCATTAGGATCATTAAAGGAAAAGAAATTACGATAGGGACTATCCGCAGAAACATAAGCTCCTTTCGGATATCCTTCCTGATTCTCATAAATACGTTCTCTGTCCATCCACTTATTAAAAGAACCGCAGTGATTGAACACACCATCCAGAATGATCTTCATTCCTCTTCTGTGGATCTCTGCTGTCAGTTTCGCAAAAAGCTCATTACTTGCTTCCAGATTCTTCTTATCTGTCACACGTTTGATATATTTCCATGCATGGGAATTATCATCGTCGTCTCCAAGAAGGATTCCCTTATTACAATCTTCTACAATCCTGCCGTAATGTGGATCCACATAATCATAATCCTGACAGTCATACTTATGATTACTTGGAGAAACAAAAATCGGATTTAAATAAATAACCTCGACTCCCAGATCCTGCAGATAATCCAGTTTGTTCATAATTCCCTGCAGGTCACCGCCGTAAAATTCACGCACACCCATCACTGCCGGAATCTTATTCCACTGTTCTACCTGTACACTCTTATCTCCAATATAATGATATTCTCCGGTCACAACATCATTGGTAGGATCTCCGTTAAGAAAACGGTCTACATAAATCTGGTACATTACCGCACCTTTGGCCCACCTTGGAGTATCAAAGCCCGGATAAATCTCAAAATCCATCCTGCCCTCATGTTTCATACAGACTCCCTGATTATTGTAATAACAGGTTACCCATCCATACTGTATCTCAAAATAATAACGGAAGATGTCCTCTCCAATCGTCACCTGGGCAGAATAATAATCAAATCCGTTCTCTGTCCCGCAAATCTCCATCTGCACACGCTGCTCCTGGCTTACCAGATATACAGAATCCACATTATTTCTCTGGGTACGGAATTTGATCGTTACTGTATCTCCTGCCTTTGGTTCTGCAGGTGTTCTGTAATATTCTGTTCCGTCACTGAAAAGCGCCTCTTTATTAAACACAGGACGCATATTCAGGATGTACTGCATTCTTTTTTTTATATCTGCTTTTTCATATTCCATTTCCGTCCAGTCCTCTCTGTCATTTATCATTTTATTATTTTATCCTAAAATAAACCATCTGACAACCATCTGTTTTTCCCAAAAATATTTAGATATCCAGTGATTCTGCACAACCATTCATTCTGTCACAGTATTTCGGACTGCCGGATTCCGGCGAAGCAGATATTTCATTGCTGAAAATAACGTGAACAGTAATGATATTTTAAGACAGTAAAAAAGCCAGCGGGATAAGCTGGCCTTTTTGGAGAAGGTATTTCTTCTTATGGGGTGTAGCAAAAACTATATAATGTATTGGGGGGTTTTTACGGTTTATATAATACCATGAGGCAAGAGAAAAGTGTGCACAAACTTCACAAAATTTGGCACACTTTTTTGTATACATTATATACTGTTGTTTTCTGTTTCCGGATTTTCTGTTGTAAAAAGTGCTTCAAATTCGTCTCTGTGCACCTTTTCCTTCTCGAGGAGAAGACTTGCACACTTGTGCAGAACATCCTCATGTTCCAGAATGATCTTCTTTGCCTGATCATGACATTCACTGATAATACGGCGGATTTCTTCATCAATGGACTTGGCAACATCCTCGCTGTAACTTCTGGTATGAGCCAAATCTCTGCCGATAAATACCTCGTCATCGTCATCACCATAACAGATAAGACCAAGTTTATCAGACATTCCGTATTTCATAACCATACTTCTGGCTGTCGCAGTTGCACGTTTGATGTCATTGGATGCACCAGTCGTAATATCTCCGAAGATAATTTCCTCTGCTATGCGCCCGCCTAACAGTGTCATAATATCCTGAAGCATTTTTCCTTTGGTATTAAACATCTCATCATTATCCGGAAGAGGCATGGTGTAACCTGCTGCTCCCATTCCTGTCGGGATAATGGAAATCGTATAGACAGGATCCATATCCGGAAGTACATGAAACAGGATCGCATGTCCGGATTCATGATACGCAGTGATCTTTTTCTCTTTCTCAGAGATCACCTTACTCTTCTTCTCTGCACCGATACCTACTTTGATAAAGGCACCTTTGATATCAGACTGAAGGATAAATCCCCTTCCCCGTCTTGCAGCTTCAATGGCAGCTTCATTCAGAAGATTCTCCAGGTCTGCACCTGTAAATCCTGCTGTTGTTCTGGCAATCTGAGTCAGATCTACATCCTCACCAAGAGGTTTATCCTTGGCATGAACGCGGAGGATCTCTTCTCTTCCCTTCACATCCGGACGTCCCACTGCAACCTTACGGTCAAAACGTCCCGGACGAAGGATTGCAGGATCCAGGATATCCACGCGGTTCGTCGCTGCCATCACAATGATCCCTTCATTCACACCAAAGCCATCCATCTCTACCAGAAGCTGGTTCAGCGTCTGCTCTCTCTCATCATGTCCACCGCCCATACCGGTTCCACGCTGCCTTGCAACCGCATCGATCTCATCAATGAAAATAATACATGGTGCATGGCGTTTGCCTTCTTCAAAAAGATCACGCACACGTGATGCACCTACACCCACAAACATTTCCACAAAGTCAGAACCGGAAATAGAGAAAAACGGAACTCCCGCTTCTCCTGCCACTGCCTTTGCCAAAAGTGTCTTACCTGTTCCGGGAGGTCCCACAAGCAGCACACCTTTCGGGATCCTTGCGCCTACTTTTGTATATTTCTGTGGGGATTTCAGGAAATCTACCACCTCTGCCAGATCTTCCTTCTCCTCCTGCAGACCTGCTACCTTGTCAAAGGTAACTTTCTTATTATCATCCGGAGATGACATTCTTGCGCGGCTCTTGCCGAAATTCATCATCTTTGCATTTCCGCCGCCACCGCCACCTGCCATCTGGCGGTTCATCATCATGATCAGAAAGATCACAAGGGCACCTGTGAGAAGAACCGGAAGCAAGGTTGTCAGAAATACATTGTCTCCGGGTACATCCTGGGTTGTAATATCAATATCATATTTATTCAGCAGTTCGATTGCCTGATTGACATCTGTCACATAAACCTTCTTCTGACCAGAGTCAGTAGTATCTACGATCACAGAACCTGTAGGCACTTCTCTGTTCTGCTGAATTGTCGCATCAACCACCTTGTTGTCTTCAAGAGCCTGCTCCAGCTGCTTCTGCGTGTAATTGCTCTGGGAAACCACCTGATTATTCAGATAAAAATAACCGGCTACCAGCGCAATGACCAGCACCAGATACAGACCAATTCTGCTTGGCTGTTTATTCACTTACTTAAATCTCCTTTCAGTCTTCCCCCAGTTCCACTACTCCGATGAATGGAAGATTCCTGTATTTCTGTGCATAGTCCAGACCATAGCCTACTACAAATTCATCCGGGATGTTAAAGCAGCAGTAATCAACTCTTACATCTCTGACTCTTCGCTCCGGTTTGTCCAGCAATGTACACAGACGGATGCTGTTTGGATTTCTCTGCTTCAGGATCTCAATAAGATAGCTTAACGTTCTTCCTGAGTCAATGATATCCTCTACGATCAGAACATCTTTGCCCTCCAGTGGCTGGTCAAGGTCTTTGACGATCTTTACAACACCGCTGGATTTGGTGTCATCACCATAGCTGGATACAGACATAAAGTCAAGAGAAACCGGCACTGTGATTCTCTTTGCAAGTTCACAGGTAAAGAATACACCACCTTTTAATACACAGATTAAATGGATTTCCTTGCCTGCATAATCCTTGCTGATCTTTGCTGCGATCTGCTTAATACGGGAATCTACTTCCTCTTCGCTGAGTAAAACTTTGATTTTCTCACTCATTTTCGTTTCCTCCTTGGTAATTTAATACTAACACCTTCCTGGTTTGGGGGTTAATTTTATACCTCTCATTCATCCTGCTTCCCACCATCCAGAGGATTTCTTTTCCACATGCGATCAGCGGAATGCTGTCTCTGTATTCCGACGGGATTTTCTCATCGATCATACAGCGGTTCAGCTTCTTTGTGTTCCCCTGCGCATTGATAACCATATAATCTCCTGTCCGTCTGGTGCGAATATACGGATTCTTTTCTATTTTATCATAATCCATCCATTTCGTATACTTTTTTTCTTCAATCTTCTGACCTTCATACAAAAATATTTCTGCCGAAAAAATTCCCAGCGGACTGGTCACAGTCCCCGGAATTCTGATTTTCCATTCCCCGTCTGATATATCTTTTCCGCAAACTGTTTTTCCGTTTTGGATATCTGAACCTTCATGCTTTTCACCGATCATCCCTGCTGACTTCTCCTCTCCGCACCGGCAAAGTCTTACTCCTTCATAATCTCTTCTGGCTTCCATGTGATAAGGAAGGCTGATCCGTCTTCCGGTCTGCATTTCATAAAGTTCCAGAACCTTCTCATAGTGAACAGCTGCCAGATCCTTCCGTCTGCCTGCCAGCTGTTCCATCGCCTGTTGTAATGCATAAACCTGAATGATCTGAGGCTCCGTAAAAAATTTTTCAGTAAAGTAATATCCCTTATCTTTCTGAAACTCGCTCAACACCAGGCAGCTCTGCTGCGTAAGATATTCCTCTGCCTGGGAAATCCTTGCCGCAGTCTCTGCCATATGTGCCGCTGCCTTTCCATTAACCTGCTGTTCCAACATAGGAAGAATATGATGTCTGATTCGGTTTCTGGTATATTCATCTGACAGATTGGTGCTGTCCTGAATATGAGAAATCTTCTTTTCTTTCAGATACTCTGCAATTTTGTCCCGGCTTAAACACAGAATCGGGCGGATAATCTCTCCGTCTGCAGGGCGCATGGTGCATAGTCCCCGCAGACCTGTTCCTCTGCACAGATTATGAAGCATAGTTTCCGCAAGATCCTCCTGATTATGCGCTAATGCAATTTTTATCTCGCTGTCCTTTCTCCCACAGACGGCAGCTTCCCTCTGAAAAGCTTCTTTTCTTACAATCCTTCCCGTCTCTTCCTCGCCCAGCTTCCACTCCCGGCTCAATCCCGGAACATCATAACAATAAACAGTACATGGAATCTGCCACTTCCGGCATATGTTTTCCACAAAGCTTTGGTCTCTGTCCGCTTCCTTTCCACGTATTCCATGATGTACATGAACCACTCTCAGTGTAAAATCCAGTTTTACCTGAAGTTCCTTTAAAATGTGAAGCATTACCATAGAGTCACTTCCGCCGGACACTCCTGCCAGAACCACCTCATTTTTTCCGATCATCCTGTTTTGCTTTATATAAGCAAGAACTTCTCTTTCCATTTTTATCCTGATTTCCTTTTCTATTTTAGTATCCGCAGCATTATTTTTTCCACACGCCTGCCACCAGCACTGTCATATCATCCCGTGCATGATAATCGCTGTATCCCAGCACCCGTTCCAGTATTCCCCTGCCGAAATCTTTCGGTGATTCCTCATGAACATCCATAATGATTTCTTTCATGGTTTCCTCCTCTTTCTGGTCCGGCAATGCATCCAGGACTCCGTCTGTCATCATGATCAGGTAATCCCCATGGTACAGCTTTCTGGAAGCTGTATCAAAATCGATCTGCTGTACAAGCCCTGCGGCCAGACTTTCAGAAGTAATAGATTCCACCCAGTGATCTCTTTTGATAAATGTAGACGCTGCCCCTGCCTTCAGAAAATTGCAGATTCCTGTATAAAGGTCCACTGCGCAGATATCCACCGTAGAAAACATCCCCTCCTCTCCTTTGAGCACCAGAGCGGAATTTACCATCTTTGCTGCCGTTTCCTGAGAAAATCCTGACTCCATAAACTGTTCCAGAAGTTCCACAACTTTCTCGCTCTCCCTGCATGCTTCCATCCCTGAGCCCATGCCATCCGAAAGGCACATAACAAACCTGCCGCCATCTTCCTGTCTGCATATATAATTATCTCCGGAAACCTTCTCTTCTTCTCTGGTAAGCCTGGCTGTTCCATAGAGAACCTGATAGCTTACATCCTCAGCAAAATGTACGGTGTGATATTCTCCGTTTACAATACATCTGCTCCCATTTACAGGTACCATGGAAATTTCACAGTATTTTGAAAGAAGCTGTGCGATCTCTGTCATGGAAATACACTGACCGCTTCTGGCACGCATAGTGAGAAAAATCTGTTTACGTCCTTTCACCTTATTCATCATCCATGCCCTGCGAAGGATCACATGGCTCTTTCTCAGTCCCTTGCGAAGTTCTTCTTCAAACTGCGGTGTTGCTCGCTCCAGGTCATACAGATCACTGGCTACGTTCTCCATGATATGTGAGACTTCCATAAGCTGCTGTGCTACTGCCAGCCGATTCTCGATCATACGGTTATCCCACATCAGGTTCTGCCTTTCTTTCTGAAAATTCTCTGCAACCGTCTCATAATACTGTACGGAACGGGGACATATGCCTGTCCAGTCAGCGCGGATGCCTCTGACATTTTCCTCATTTCCGCTCTCCATGGAACGTACCAGTGCCTCCACTCCTTTCACCAGCTCCTGACTGTGTTCTCCCCAGCAGATTTCCCTCTGATAGCATCTGCTGCATACCTTTGCATTTGTATCCTCAATGATCCGCTCAACCTGCCTGCTGCTCAGATAATCTTTCCGATAAGGCATCCCGTAGAAAGTATCTGCCAGTTTCTGAAAAGATGCCGCATACTTCTCCACCCTCTCTTTCTGAGGATGGCCCTCCTGCAGAGACGGCAGTTCTTCTGTATCCGGCAGATTTTCTGCTAAAATAGTTTTTGCCATGTCCCGTATGATCAGCATAATGCTGATAACGAGCATGGCAATCATCCATTCCTGCATATTCTCCCCTCCCCTTATTCATTCTCTGTATATAGCAGACTACTGCATTTTTATCAGAGAATCTCAATAACTGTTCAACAGTCCTCTCTTTCACAAAGTACTAAACAGTTACAGATATTATATGGAAGGGTTTCTGAAATATCTGTCAAACGCAGACGAATCCTTCGCAAAAGTTTTCGACATTTATTACTGCTGTTTCTTAAAAACAGTCTCATTGTCCTTCACAAGTCCCAGTTTCTCTCTGGCAATCTCTTCTGCATATTCGTCTGTCTCCATATATTTCTTTAATTTATCAATTTCTTCTGTACGTGTCTGCTCATCTTCAATCTGTTGCTGAAGAGTGGCGGCCTTAGCATCATATCCTGTGAGGCGTTCCTTGAGGTCATTACTTTCTAGCATAAGTCCTCCCAGAAGGACTAAAACAACCAGCGCAATCGCAATCATTCCAAGAGAGTTATACCCTACTTTCTTTTTTTTCTTCCTTTTATTAGAATTGCCCAATTTGCCAGCCTTCCTTTTTTAGCACATTTATACGCTTTATACCACAGAAGTTTACATCTTTTGACCGGAAATAGCAACCATTTTATCAAAAATTTAATAATTATTACAGGAATCTCCATAAGTTTCGTACAGCATTTTACAAAAATATCTCCGAGGACCCTGTTGCAGATATACGCTCCGGATAAAAAGCCTAAAACCATAAAAAAACGCAGGATCCCTTCATTGTTCCTGTAAATCTCCGAAAAAACAAAAAAGGCACAACAAAGCCAGTACAAAATATCTTCCGTTCCGACAGCTTTATCCGAATGTGCAAAAATATTCCTGAATGCAACCAGCAGATCATAACACAAAAGGAGAACAGCACCCACAGCTATTGTCCGAAGCAGCAGAAATAATTCATGATGAATAAATGTACTCATCTCTCACCGGAACATCCTTTTAAATAAGGATTCATCCCTGTTATCTGTATTCTTTGACAGATAAGTAAGACTGTCCACTTTTCCTTCCAGATCTACTTCTCCCTTTTCCAGATCAAGCTGCTTCACATGAAGCTGTTCTCCCTTTATTACAAGTTTCCCTGCCTGTGTAAAAAGCAGGATTTCTTTTTCATCAAAGGATTTAATATCCTTTACCCCGGTAATTCTCCCGTTCTGACGGTTTTCCAGCATCAGGCTGTGAGTTGAAAGTATCTTCTTCTCTTCCACAGACGCCTCCCGGTCACAGCCTCCGGAAACTATGACCTGCCAATCTGTTACTTATCAGTAGTTTATGTGCCGGAAAATGGAAATAGACAATAAAATGTTAAAAATTTATATGTTCCCACTGCATAAATGCCAAAAGCTGCAAATTACCATCCGGAATCAAAGATATTTGTACATACTCTCTACATCTTCTTTTTTGACAGTTTCTTTTACATCCAGTACTTCTACTTTGACGTTCTTACTTCCGAACTGGATTTCAATAGTATCTCCCGTCTTTACCTGTACAGATGCCTTGGCAGGCTTATCGTTGACAAGAACTCTTCCTGCATCACATGCTTCGTTTGCCACTGTACGGCGTTTGATCAGACGTGACACCTTTAAGTATTTATCTAATCTCATATTCTGCTCCTGTAAATGTTCTCTAAATGGATACTCACGAATTACTCCGCCGGAGTATCAAAAAAGGGGAACTTTCGTTCCCCCGGTTATCGCCTTTATTATTTACCGTTAACCATATCTTTTAATGCTTTTCCAGCTTTGAATTTCGGTGATTTAGAAGCTTCGATTTTCATAGTTTCACCAGTTTGAGGATTTCTTCCCTCGCGAGCAGCTCTTTCACTTACTTCAAATGTACCAAATCCTACTAACTGGATTTTTCCGCCATTTTTCAGTTCTTTAGAAACGACATCAACGAAAGATTTCAGAACGTCTTCTACGTCCTTCTTGGATAAGTTTGTCTCTTTCGCCATAGCTGCTACTAATTCTGTTTTATTCATGGTGTTTCCTCCTCTAATGATCTCTTTCTTGTTTGGTGGCATCTGCCAAAAGCGACAGAGCTCTATCCTCTATATATATACCTTTTTTCCCATATTGTCAAGGTTTTTCGTAACTGTTCAGCTCTGTGTTACTGAGGATAAGTTACTGTTCACACACCACTATCCCGCGAGGTGTTTTGGCATGAATATGCCAAAATCCCGAGACATACAAGCCAAAATTCCATTGCCGCAGGCAATCTGGAATGAATTTTGGCTACGTTACTGTGAACGGAGTGAACAGTAACGAGGATAATCCCTGAAACATTCCTCTGCAAAATTCTCCCAGATTTCTCTCTGTCTGATAAGATTCTGAAGCTTTTCCACATTTTTCTCTGAAATCCACACCTTTTTGTGTGAATAATAATAATTTGCCAGTTTCCAGTATTTTTCAGGATAAGTGAAACGTACACGCAGATTTTTCCACTCTTCTGCCGAGATTGAACGGATTTTATGATATTCCCTGAGCATTTCCCCTGCCAGTTCCAGATTCCAGTTATATTTCTCCAGTATTTTTCTCATAAAACGATACAAATCTGCTACCTGAATATCAAAACTCCAGTGACCAAAATTTGTAACTGCTGTCCCAAAGTGATCACCTTTCAGCATCAGAACATTATGCTGATTATATTCTCCATGACATACCTGTCCTTCCCGCCATGCCCTGTCCCTGAGATCATCATAATCCGTCTCATCCAGAAGCCTTACTGCATACTGTGCCCTCTCAAGAAACTGCTCCACACTTGCCAGATAATTTTTCTCAAATACATTGGATGCTCCTTTATTCCGTATAAATTTTCGTATCTTACGAAGCTCCTGATTATGCCGGAGATATTCCTCCCTGAGAGATCTTTCCCTGTATTCCTCCACAGGTTCCATTTTCATTAAAATATGTAACCTTGCCAGTGTCCGGACACTTTTTAAAATATCTTCCCGGGATTTTGTGTCACACTCTTTTCCTTCATACCAGTGCTGGAGTGTAAACCTTTGTTCAGTTTTATCTTTGCTGACCAGACTTTCCTGATTATTCCGCAGAAAATAATCGGTATTTATACCATTTTCCTGAAGTCTCATCAAAAGCTCCTGCTGTTTTTCCAGCTTTTTTTCAGAACCGTGAAATTCCCTCAGGATCAGAAGTCCCTGAGCTGTATAGCAGAGTAAAGCTCCTCTTGTCCTTGCAGAACGGTCTGCTGTCAGCTCATACTGAGCCAAAGTGCCAAGTCCGTAATCATACAATGACATATCCCCCTCTTAATCATCTTAATTCTTTCTATACATATGAAGAAAATCCGGTGGATATACCCCCGGATTTTAGTTATTTACTATATTCTAATATACTGACAATTCCATAAAACTGCACTATTTCTCATCAAGCAGACCCAATAATATCTCTTTCTGATTCTTCTGTGGATCGACAAGTACTACTTCCAGCAGACGGTTCAGCGTTTCTCCTATCTCACGACCCGGCTTATAACCGGCTTCAATCAGATCTTTCCCTGTCACTGCCAGAGTTTTTAAAGATACACACTGATGTTCATTAATGATCGTCTCATAAGCCTCTTTCACCTTATCCAGACGTTCCTGCTTCTCTGTGCGTCTGTAATCACTCTGTGCCAGCATATCTGCCTGCTGCACTTCCAGATAATATGGGAAAAGATCCTCACCGATACGGTTCACTGCCCTGCGCACTGCCTTTGTCATTCCCTCCGGTCTGTCATCATGCCATTTTACCAGACGGGTTACCTTGCGGATCGTATCATTATCGAATTTCAGCCTGCGCAGGATCTGTGCAGCCATCTTTTCTCCCGCAATCCCATGCATCTTGAAATGATCTCTTCCATTCTCATCTGTTTTCCGGACAACCGGCTTTCCAATGTCATGAAGCAGCATGGTAATCCTGAGAACTTTATCTGCACGTACATGACAGAGACTGTGCAGGATATGCTCTCCTACTGTGTAACAGTGGTGCGGCGTATTCTGAGATGTTGTCATACATGCATCAAACTCCGGAAGAAATTCAGCTGTGATCCCGGCTTCATAAGCCACCCTGAGATAATCCGGATGAGGAGACATCAGAAGCTTCACAAGCTCTACCTGAATCCGCTCTGCGCTGACACGCTTCAGATTCGGTGCCAGAACCTTCAGTGCCTTACGAGTCTCTTCTTCAATGGCAAAGCCCAACTGCGCACTGAAACGGACTGCACGCATGATCCGCAGTGCATCCTCTGTAAAACGCTCCAGCGGATCTCCCACACAGCGGATGATTTTTCTCTCAATATCCTCCAGTCCGCCGAAAAGGTCCACCAGTCCTGAAGAAGGATTGTATGCCATTGCATTGATGGTGAAATCCCGGCGTTTCAGGTCTTCCTTAAGGCTTGCTGTAAAGGTGACCTCTTTGGGATGTCTGCCGTCCTCGTACTCACCATCTACACGATAAGTCGTGACCTCATATCCTTCTTTTTCCATAAGAACAGTCACTGTTCCATGCTGCAGACCTGTATCCACTGTTCTGTGAAACAAAGCCTTGACCTGCTCCGGCTTTGCGGATGTGGTGATGTCCCAGTCATCCGGGCTCCGTCCCAGAATGGAATCACGCACACAGCCGCCTACCACATAGGCTTCATAGCCTGCTTTTTCCAGTATATGCAAAATTGTTTCCGCGTTTTTCGGTATTTCCAGAATCATATGACCATCCTTATCTTCTTCTATTTATTCTTAACCCCGAAAACCGGCACTCAGATATCTCTGCTGCCGGTTTTCTTTATTTTCTTATTGATTAGTATGCTCTTCCCCAGTAAACCATCTTCTTGGCAGGTTTTCCACAGCATACGCAAACATCACTTAAGTGTTCCTGCTCAAACGGCATACATCTGGATGTAGCCTGAACATCCTCTTTAATCTTGTCCTCACATGCGCGGTCACCGCACCACATAGCTTTTACGAAACCTGGTTTGTTAACAATAGTATCTTTGAATTCTTCATAGTTTGTAGCAACATAAGTATGGGAATCTCTGTGCTTACGTGCACGCTCCAGCATATCTTTCTGGATTGTTTCCAGGATTTCCTGTACTTTCTCCACAAGCTCATCAAATGTAACAGTATATTTCTCTCTTGTATCACGACGGCAGATCACAGCCTGACCATTCTCGATATCCTTCGGGCCGCACTCGATACGGATCGGAATACCACGCATTTCCTGCTCTGCGAATTTGAATCCCGGGCTCTTGTCTGTGTCGTCTACTTTTACGCGGACTCCTGCTGCCTTTAATGCTGCAAACATCTCATCTGCTTTCTCAAGAACGCCCTCTTTTCTCTGCTGGATCGGGATGATCACTGCCTGTACAGGAGCGATTCTCGGAGGCAGTACCAGACCGCTGTTATCACCATGTACCATGATGATTGCACCGATCATACGTGTTGTCATGCCCCAGGATGTCTGATGTACATACTGAAGTTTATTTTCTTTATCTGTATACTGGATGCCGAATGCTCTTGCAAATCCATCGCCAAAGTTATGGCTTGTACCGGACTGAAGAGCTTTTCCATCATGCATCAGGGATTCAATTGTATAAGTAGCTTCTGCACCGGAGAATTTCTCCTTATCTGTTTTCTGTCCCTTGATAACCGGGATTGCAAGTACTTCCTCGCAGAAATCTGCATACAGGTTCAGCATCTGGATAGTACGTTCTTCTGCTTCCTCGGCTGTAGCATGAGCTGTATGGCCTTCCTGCCATAAGAACTCACGTGAACGAAGGAACGGACGTGTTGTCTTTTCCCAGCGCACTACAGAACACCACTGATTGTATACCTTCGGCAGATCTCTGTGGGACTGGATTTCTTTTGCATAGAAATCACAGAATAATGTCTCTGATGTGGGACGTACACACAGACGCTCCTGAAGTGGATCCAGACCACCATGAGTTACCCATGCAACCTCAGGTGCAAATCCTTCTACATGATCTTTCTCTTTCTGAAGAAGAGATTCCGGAATAAAGATTGGCATGTACACATTCTGTACGCCAGTCTCTTTAAATCTTCTGTCCAGTTCGTGCTGGATATTTTCCCAGATTGCATATCCTGCAGGTTTGATTGCCATGCAGCCTTTTACGCTGGTATAACCGCAGAGTTCAGCTTTCTTTACAACGTCGGTATACCACTGGGCGAAATCCTCTTCCATGGATGTGATGGCTTCTACCAGTTTCTTATTGTTTGCCATAATTGTTTCTCCTTTTTATGTGATATGTTGATCCTGAAAGCGCATCAGGATATAGTCGCGGCGGAATGCATATTCTTCTTATTTTTCTTCTATAAATAAATTTCCCTATCTGCTTCACAGTACAAAAATCTGCTTTTTTATAATCCGGCAAAATATGTCATATTATAAAAAACGAAAAAAGAAGCCCAGCATCCCTCACAAGGGACCGAAAGGCTTCGGCGGTACCACCCTAATTAGCACTGTGCCCAAATGCCTGCACATTGCTCGCTCTTCTTCCGATAACGCAGGAAAAACGCCGTACTTCAATTGTACGGAGCTCCGAGGCCGGTTCCATAATTCACGCACAGAATCCTTCCACCACTGTTTCACAGCCAACCGGCTGTTCTCCGGGACTCTTCTCTGGGATTGCTCCTTATGTACTATTCTCTTCATCGCTGTATATATTTCGCATTTGGTTATATTTTATTTGAAATAAATTGATGTGTCAAGAGTAAAATCGTTACTGTTCACACACCACTATTCCGCGAGGTGTTTTGGCATGAATATGCCAAAATCACACTTCTATTGTAATCTTACGTCCTGTCCGGTTATATTTATAATAACGGACCCCGGCTGCATCCAGCATTCTCTTGGAAGCGAGCACTGCCGGCGTGTCTGCATATTTATCGCAGTCATAGACAATCGTCTTAATACCTGCCTGAATAATTGCCTTGGCACATTCATTACATGGAAAAAGGGAAACATAAAGCTTTGCACCTTCCAGACTTCCTCCCCTGTAATTAAGGATCGCATTCAGCTCACTGTGGGTCACATAAAAATATTTCGTATGAAGACTGTCACCCTCTCTCGCCCATGGAAATTCATCATCTGAACAGCCCTTTGGAAAACCATTATAGCCCATGGACAGGATTTTATTATCCTCACTCACAATACAGGCTCCTACCTGAGAATTCGGATCCTTGGAACGCATCCCTGACATCATGGCAACTCCCATAAAATATTCATCCCATGATAAATAATCTGTGCGTTTATGATTTGCATCCATTTCTCAAACCTCCCCTTCACATACTTCACCCTTCATCCGCTTCATAAAATCAGCACATTGTCTGTTACTGTGAACGGAACGAACAGTAACCATTATCTGCTTATAACTGACACAGCCAGAACTTAACACTTTACTCTACGGCAACCCTCATTCATCATACATGTGAGAGAATTACTATAATCATGCAGGCTCTGGCTGTTTTATCAGTTTTCTTATTTTATGGCTTATTCAGTCTCTATCTGATTAATTCTTCTGATATGTCTCTCATCGTTGGAAAACGGTGTATTCAAAAATGTATCCACAATCTTCAATGCCAGCCCAGGTCCTACCACTCTTCCGCCAAGTGCAAGGATATTGGCATCATTGTGAAGTCTTGTAGCCTCTGCTGTAAAACAATCTGTGCAGACTGCAGCTCTGATTCCTTTAAACTTGTTTGCTGTAATGGAAATTCCGATACCTGTTCCGCAGATCAGGATTCCCTTCTCACATTCGCCGTCAAGAATTGCATGTGCAACCTTCTTTGCATATACCGGATAATCTACGGAATCCAGACTGTCACATCCATAATCTTTATATTCAATTCCTTTCTCATCCAGATATTTCTTAATCTCCTGTTTTAATTCATATCCACCGTGATCACATCCTAAAGCTATCATTAATCTTCCTCCTGAAATTAATTTATTTTCTTTACCTCTTCAGCAGACTATTTAAATGAATCTTCATTATCCATCTGGCCATTACTGCTGATAAGATTATATAGTCAGGCATATATCTGCTTCACTACCTGATTATATCATACCACCTGTATGATCTTATGTCCCGCTGCTTTCAGCAGACGGTTCATAATGGCCTGTCCCATTCTTGGTGTATAAAACGCTTCTGAATAAATAGACCTGACTGCACTCTGGTCAAAATCCCGCAACACTTCATACAGATGATGCGCTATCGTCTCTTCTTCCTTCCGGCTTCCAATGCTGACTACCAGACCTTCCGGATATCTGTCCTTTGTCTCGTCCGTTGCAATAATTCCAACCTGCTCGCCGTGTGCTTTCGCCTCCGCAGCCAGCTCATTGATCTTCTTCACAACAGCTTCCTCCGGTCCCTCAACAATTGCCAGATCTGCCTTCGGTGCATAATGGCGATATTTCATACCCGGTGCTTTCGGACGTACTTTGCTGTCAGATGCAATCAGCCCCTTGTCCATCCTTACATCCCCCAGAGTCTCCTGAAGCATCTCCAGAGAAATATAACCCGGACGCAAAACCACCGGCACATCCTCAGTAAAATCAACGATCGTAGACTCAAGACCGATTCCCACCTGGCCTCCGTCAATGATCATCTCAATCGCTTCACCAAGATCCTCCTCTACATGCTGTGCAGTAGTCGGGCTTGGTCTTCCCGAAGTGTTGGCACTGGGCGCAGCCACATAACCACCTGCTGCCTTGATAAGTTCCTGCGCGATCCTGTCACTCGGAAACCGAACCGCCACACTGTCCAGACCACCCGTAGTCTCCTGTGGTACAAGATCCGACTTCGGAAGAATCATAGTCAGCGGACCCGGCCAGTACTTCTCTGCCAAAATCTTCGCCTTCTCCGGAACCTCAGCTACAATCGGAGCCAGCTTATCAAACTCTGCAATATGCACGATCAGCGGATTATCCGAAGGTCTTCCCTTCGCCGCATAAATTTTCATAGAAGCCTGCGGATTCAACGCATCCCCTCCAAGACCATACACAGTCTCCGTAGGAAACGCAACCAGACCACCCTGTTTCAAAATATCTCCACCTCGCCGGATAGCCTCCATATCAAGATTATCCGCTGTCATGGATACAACTTCTGCTCTCATTAAATTCCTGCCTTCTTATCTGTTCTGTATTTTATATAACAATATTCCTCTTACTTTATTTTCGTTTTGTATGTTCATGATACAACAGAGATAAAAATTCGTCAAATGTTTCTTCTTTGGCAAACAGATATTCTCCATTATCCAACCAAACAAATAACAAGCTGACAGAAAATATTTCTCCTGTCAGCTCGTACATCAATCTCTTAATTTATCAGGCAATACATATACCCTTTCTCTTGTGAGTTCTGTGGCCTTAACTTCTGCTTATACTGCTTACCTGAAACAAGATTATAATTTGTGTATAAATCAAAAAGCATTATCTGATCGCATTCATACAATATTTATAGATTCTTTTATAGGTACGTGTAGAATAGTGAACGCCGTCATCTATATTTCCCTTAAACTCATTGTATGTACTGTAACCATTCTTCATCAGATATTTATAGGTATCTATCCATTGAAATCTATGATTTAACCCATTCTGCAATCTGTCATTAAAGTAACGTAACTGCGCTTCTTTTCGAGTTGGTTTCATTGCTGTATTTACCGGATTCACAGACATATAAAACAATCTGCAGTCACTTTCAAGTTCCTCTGCAAGAGTGTTCATACACGCAAGATATGCATTTGCCTCGCCTTTATAATCAACCCCATTTCCGGAATTATGACTCGAAAGATCATTCACACCAAGATTAAAAATAACTGCTACGGGCTTATCTGAATCTGACTGCAGACGGGCAATTTCACTTCTCATTACTCTCTCTCCTGCTGTTTCAAACCAGCTCAGTCCCTCCCCTGTCTTACACACAAATGATACTTTTGCAACTGCATCCTTTCCATATTCCCGAAGAAGAGTTTTCTGCATAAAATACGTTCTGGAATCTCCCACAAAAATAATTCCGGAATACTCCGACAGCTGAGCTGCCAGATTATTGACCTGAATATCCGGCTCCTGTTGCCAGTTATACATAACTGCATATAAATGGGTTTTCTTCCTTACCTGTATCACCTGTCCCGCCTGATACTGCGGATTCTGAGTCTGATCCGGCTTCGTGCTCCATCCAAGAAAAGTATATCCGGTTTCGTTCTTTATTGCAGGAAGTGTCACTTTTCCATTACTGTCTGCTTTTCTTATTATCGTAGACCCATCTGCCTGATGGAAAATAACCACCTTCTGAGAAGCAGATGAAATCGCTTCTGCTCCCTCCGACGGAGCCAGTGACTCATCATTTTTATTATCCGAATATGTAAAAGATGTGAAGCTTGTGGTTCCTTTTTCCACATCGTAAACCCTTACTTTGCTGGTTTTCGCAAAAGCAGTTTCACAAAAACATGAACTACAGCAAATTGCTCCTGTCAACATCATAATCATCATTTTCCTGCTATAATGTCTAACCTGAATTATTCGATTCCTCATTTTAAAATTCTCCTTTCCTGTCATATGAATATTAGGCGTTTGCGAAACGCCAAAAGCCGCATAAATACGGCATTTTTTTGTTGTTAAAATAAAATATCTCCTCAAGGTTTATGGTAAAATAGAATTGCCTAGAAACTAATTAACCAATCCACCTAAAGGAGATATACCTACATGATAACATATAAACAGCTCACTTTGGCAGAAATTTTTGAAGATTGTCAAAATAAATTCGACAACGACAAATATCAGTTCCTTTCGCTTCTTGATGAAGCCATTGACCTTGATGAAATTATTCCTGTTTCTTTTATTTCTCATTTTTACGCCAGTACCGGAAGACCTCGCAAACATCAGCTTTATCCAATGCTTAAGGCACTTCTTATCCAGCGTATTTTCTCAATCCCGACGGACACACTCCTGATCGTATTTTTGAAATTTTCCCAGGAACTGCGTGATTTCTGCGGTTTTGATGTTGTTCCGGATGGTTCCAAATTTACACGTTTCAAACAGGATTTTTTATCGGACTTACAATCTATGTTCGATCATCTTGTTGATCTGACCGAACCGATCTGCCAAAGTCTTGATCCTGCCCTTGCTTCCATGACAATCTTTGATACCTCTGGCATTGAAGCATGGGTTACAGAAAATAACCCAAAATATGCCAACCGTATTATCAAGCAGCTAAAGGCTTTCAAAAAGTCCCATAACCTTGATGATTCCTATGATCCTTATAAAGCTGCTTATGGCTCTATGCCAACTCATGCGGCTTCCAATCAGGCAATCCAGCAGATGTACATCAATGGACATTTCTGTTACGCCTATAAATTTGGTATTATTACGAACGGGCTTGGTATTGTTCGTGACATCACTTTCTACAACAAGGACTTTCTAAAAAAACATCCTGATATCGTTGTAGGGAAGAAATCAGATTCACCGGATGAGGATAAATCCCTTGCCGATTCGAAAGCACTTCTTCCAGTTTTAATTGACTTTTTCCAGAAACATCCTTTAATAAATTCAAAGACGTTTCTTGGAGATGCTGCGTTTGATGCCATTAACATTTACAAATCCCTCTTTGAAGAAATTGGCTTTCAAAAAGCTTTTATCCCTTTAAAAACAAAGCTTTCTGTGGAAGGAACCGACTATACTGTCAATGAAAACGGTATTCCCTGCTGTCCTCACGATCCATCACTTCCGATGCGGCGTGAAGGAAGCAGATCCCATTTGCGGAGCAAACTTCCTACCATGAAGTTTGTATGTCCAAAAATGAAATGGGAATACAATCCTGCCGACAAGTCAAAACATCGCGTATGTCATTGTGACAATCCATGTACATCTTCTTCCTGCGGACGAATGATCTACATTTATCCTGAAAAGAACCTTCGTGCCTATCCTGGTGTAGAACGCGGCTCACAGGAATGGGAGGATACTTACAAGATCCGTGTAAATGTTGAAAAGTCAATCAACCATTTCAAAGATAGTTTCTGCATTGCAGATCGTAAAACACAGAATGAGAAAACACTTCATGCTGATTTACTGCTTGCAGGAATTACCCAGCTTGTTACTGTGCTTGTCGCTGATAAGATTCATCAATACCAATACATCCGGAGTTTGAAGCCTTTGATTGCCTGATTATTAATATGCATACAATCTTTTCTTCGCAGTTTATCTGGGAAGTCTTTTAGTCATGTTCAAATTTAGAAGTACCTATTTTTCATCTTAAGAATCCTGCGTTGCAAGATTCTTACCGCTTTTTAGTTAGGATTGCGAACTTGTTTCGCAATTACCTACATATGAATATTCACAATCCTCATTTTCTCCTACTACTTATACAGTGTCATCTTTTCATTTTTCCACTGTAGCAACATATTTTTCTTATATATATTGTACATACATTATCATAATACAATCGTAATCCATATCTGTAAATTTTACTTTTTCCCTCTTTTCCACCTGATAATTATTTCCCCAAAACCATTCCAACCAATAACCAGCGTAAAAAAATATTTCATTTCCTGTGCATTTGCAGGGTACTTAGATATTCTTAGCCGGCAAAAATCTGCGTTATGAGAAATCAGAGACACTGTCTGAGCCGCAGGCGAGTTTGGCTCTGATTTCTCATGCTTTTAGCAGATTTTTAGCGGCTTAGAATATCTTAGTGCCCGAAACCGCACAGGAAATGAAATATTTTTTTACGCGTCCCTTTTTGACCCAAACAAAAAATGGCGACACAAACTGCCGCCATTTTTCACTCCCTTACTTATTAACCTTAAGAATATAAGTACTATACACCTCATCCTGGAACACCACTTCTCCAAGTGACTTCAGCACATCCTCATTCAATGTCCCCCCATATTTCTCCCTCTCCTTCGATCCGACAAAAATATAAGAAACATCATACTCTTCCAGCAGCTCCTTCACATACTCCTCATCCGAAGAAGTATAAATACTCTCAATATCCGCGCTCTTCTCATTCAAGTCCGCAGTATCATCTCTCCACAGCCACTCATGCACATACCATCCCAGCACAGTCGGAAGCCCTGTCATAGCAGAAACACGCTCATAGCCACTATAGCTGTCCCCGTTCGCCTCAAGCACAACCGGTGACCCTTTCACATTCTTCTTCAGCCATTTAATACCAGCCACATCCTCTGTGAAATCATTTGACAGGAAAGATGTCGCATTCAATCCTTTATATTCAGAAGGCTCCCATACCTTTCCAAACCACGCATACACACTGTTTCCAAAATAACCAAAGGTCCAGCAAAGCAATACCAGGCCGATCACTGACACAACCTTAAACACTTTCTTACGTGCAGACACCAGCATACGGAAAATACCATATCCCATGGTCATCCCAAACAGCATATACGCCTGATAAGTCAGCTTAAACATAGTATTCGCCCTGGCGTTTCCATTTTCGTAAATATCTCTTACATAAACCAACTCCGGAATCACGATCAGCCCGATCGCACAGAGTCCCATGACAATCGCAAACAGATCCGGCACAGAGATTGCTTTCATCAGTTTATATAGACTTCTGTTCGCACCACCACGAAGCTTCTCCCAGATGATACAGATGATCAGCAGAACTGTCAGAACCACAGGCAGTCCCCACAAAATCAGCAGCTGATGGATCATAGAATGATTCTGCGCAATTCCCACACCTTTAAACATGCTGTCAAACTGCAAAGTAAACGGCAGAGAAACAACGTATGAGATCACAATGATCTCCACTGCCTGAACCGCAGTCACTGCCAGAATCCTCTTCACTTTACCATCAAACTGAACGATATTGGTAAACAGCACCACTCCACCGGTCACCACGAAATAAATAATAAAATCCCAGAAATTCGTAAACCGGAACATACCGATCATCACTGCAGCCAGCAGGATATGCGGAATCAACAGCTGTTTTTTCCAGAACTGTTTCCGGCCCGGTTTCATAATTACTGCTTCTCTCATCCGCACACTTCGCATCCACGCATAAAGAAATCCCACCAGAAACAGCACAAACATTACATTTACCACATGGGCATGGAGATCTCCCAGCACAAAGGAATAACATGGAAATTCATGGATCGTCTTGTCCGGCACATCCGGATTGTATCCAATATAACGGGTCGCATCCGGGAACCAGTAGCTGTCCGCTTCTTTTCCCTGCAGCTTCTGGAGCCATGGAATGATCTTACTGTAAACCACATAATGCATATTTCCCGCAATTGATACAGAAAGTCCTGCTATGATCCCGGCCACTGCCGGCACACAACGTTTCTTTCCTGTCAGGCTTCCTTTAAGCCTGTCCACAGACATCTGACGAACCAGTGAAAACGGAAGCGCAAACGCAAATGCAGCCACAAAAGTACGCATCAGATTGTAAGTGAGTTCTACTTTACTGCCAGTCAGCTTCGTCAGAAATACTGCAAAATACTGTCCGCCATAATAATAATTGATCGTACCTTCTGAATACCACAGATCTCTTGCAGGAAGTGTCGTACTTCTCATCATGGCTTCCATGAAACCATAATCCATAAATTTCTCAGTTCCGTATGCCTGCGGACGGAATCCTGCAAAATAAGTCCACATCAGGAAAAATATAAAGAACAGAATTTCCTCTCCGTAAATCAGATTTACCTTTCCGGACGGAAAGCAGTCAATTCCATTTTTTCCCTGAAAATGATATAAAACCCCACAGCCAACAGCACATACAACAGACACACCGATACATGTCGCTGCAGTAAATGGCAGTATCTTCGCAGTTACCAGAAACCACGTAAGAAAACCTGTCACAGTAATCGCCAGCACTTTTGAAAACATCCAGCCTTTGTCCTCAAATCCGGCAAACAGTCTCCCTGTCACAGGCATGGCAACCATTCCCATCAGAAATGCCAACATCCACCAGGTCCAGAATGTCCATACATCTCCCTTTAACAGAAATGCAGACAGCCCTGCAAGAGCTGCTGCAAGAAGCACTCTCGGTGCCCATTTCTTCATCCGTACGTCCTCCTTAATCATTTATAAAATTATTGTGGTTACTATAATCTTACACATTCTCTCTTATCTCTGTAAATCTGTGATCACCCGGCTCATAATCATAAATCCGGAGTAATCCCCGTAATAATGCATTTGAGGATTATTCTGTTGTTTTATAGATCCGTATCCGTCCATCCTGAGTCTCACAAACCTTTTCATATGCTGCAGCAATTGTCTCCTCACGACATTCCTGCTGTTCAAATTCCGAACCTTCTTCAAACAGGATATATGTTATTTTTTCCTGTTGTACTGTTTTTTTCAATGTTTCACTGTCAGATGTGGTGTATATCGTTACAGCCTGTGCAGCCCTGTAATTCGTATCATAGCCTGCAGACCATGCGTAATATGGCCATCCACAGTAAAGCATAGCTCCGGACATCGTCACTTCATTCATGCTGTACTCAGGAGTAAGTAAAAGATCGTTTTTCTCCAGATTCTCCTCCAGCCATTGGGTCAGCTCGCTGTTCATATTTACAGTCACACGTCTGCCCGGACCATTTCCCTTTATGATCACCACAAAGTCATAAATCCCGGTCACACTCAGAGATATCACCAATACTATTGCCAGTATCTTTCCCATAGTTTTCTGTATCCCGGACTGCCCATTTCTCCCATTCCAAAGACTGCATACTGCCCATGCCCAGAAAATCGTCAGAAACGCATATGATATCATGATATATTTATGGTTTACATTAATATCCGGTGTCATCAGAAGCACAAAAGCAAAAATCACCGGAAACAGGAAACTCACAAGGATTGCTCTCTCCCGTCTTCTCATAAACCATACCATTAGTACCAGCCCAAGGAAAAAAACTCCACTCATCCAGAACAGATATTTCACAACTCCCGGGACAGTCTTATCCTCTGCCAGAAATCCCAGATAAATCTGAGGACTCATAGCACTTCCAACAATAAAAATCTTTGACTGAAGCCAGGAAAAGAAGATGGATACCCCCGCCATGACAGCGTAATCCACTTTTCCATCCGAGAAAATCGCAAAGCCGCACAAAATCAGCAGACCACCGATCACTGCTGCCCCATTCCAGAACGCACACAGACCCAGAAACATTCCCATAAGCAGTGCCTGATCCAGATTTCTGCTTTTCCATCCTTCCTTCGAAAAGATTCTGTTTTTTATCCAGAGTATTCCCTTCTCTTCATGTGCCGTCCCGGCTTCCAGCCAGTCCATAAACAGATATAGTGCCAAAGTCACCATCAGAAGTCCAAATGCCAGATGCCTCTGATTAAGATAAACATTAAAGTTCCACAATCCCCAGTTCTCATTGACAGTATATCCGATAAAGGAAGTATTTTCTTCCAGGGTTTCCACAAGATTCCCTGCCTGGATATGCTCCCATGCAAATCTGAAAAAAGCCATTCCGCTTCTGAAAAAGAACAGAAACAATGCCAGTACACCACAGCACATTTTGCCTGTGATCCTAAGTGCAAGCTGATATAACAGCATAAGAAATCCCACAAGCGACAAGGTACTTACGATATTATAGGCAAAGTCCATACGCATTCCAAGATATTCCAGATTTCCTGTGAGAAACTGAAACATAAAATGATACTTTACATCTGCACCTCCATAATGAGGATACTGTGTGGGAAAATTATTTCCTGCAGAAAAAGAACGCATCATCGCCGTATGTGGTGCATAGTCTCCATACACAGTCAGGCCGGAATACAGGATTCCGTCTTTTATATAGAAGACATAAAACATCATATATGTAATAAATACAGTCAGCAGACCAAAGAGTAATATTTCCTTTTTTAATCTGCGCTTATCCTGTGTTTTATCAATATTCCATATCCTGTAACTTCCCTGTTTTCTGTATTTCTGTACGCTGAGCAGTATCATAATAACTGCTGCACCTGTCATCCCGATAATATTTCCATACAAAAGTGGATTTTCAGCTTTTCCCACAACACTGAAAAACCAGGAAATAATATATACCATCCAGGTCAGTAAAAGTGTTCCGACTCCAAAAGAAGCCGGAAGCATGAGCCAGATACGATTAATACCTGACACACTCCTTCCCTCTCCTGTCAGCATTTTCGATGCTTCACAGCCCAGCATTCCTGCCAGAAGCAGATAAATAATTCCAAGCATAATTTCTCCCTGTACATTTCCCCGCCATGCAGATACTCCTACCTCCGGGGGATTTTAGCAAACAAGTATCAGTATAACAAAAATCCTTACTTATTAAAAGCAAGTTCACATAAATTAAACATTTTAAATTTTTTGTTGCTTCAGATATTGTTCAATCCCTTTCACTATAGCTTCCACTATTTTATTCTGATATTCTTCTTTGCAGAGAAGTCCGGCCTCTTCCGGATTTGTAAGAAAACCACACTCTACAATATTCAGAACGCTTTCACTTCTTTTTAACAGATAATAGGTTTTATTACCTTTTGCCACACGAGGGCGTTTTACTTTCAGTCCCAGATTCAGTTCTTCCTGGATAAACTCTGCCAGATTCTTTCCCCGGACAGAATCTTCATAATAAAACACCTGGGGACCGCATACAGACGAATCCTGATAGCTGTTCTGATGAACACTTATGCACAGCACAGGTCTGTATTTCTTTATCATAGCAATCCTGCACTGCATATCCTGTGCTTTCTGATTTCTGCTGTCCTCCTCATAAAGGCCCTTATCTTCTTCCCTTGTCATGATTACAGAAAATCCTTGTTTTTCCAGAGAATCCTTTAATTTTACGGCAATCTGAAGATTTATCCCCTTTTCTTCCAGTCCGTTCACTCCGATCATTCCCGGATCCGCTCCACCATGTCCTGCATCTACCAGAATGATTTTTGAATTTTCTGTTGAACTCATAGTCTCTGAAACTTCAGCTGCCTGTTTTGACAGAATGAAAAAACTGACAAGAAGCAGACACCCTAACATTAATTCCAGTCCATATTTTTTCAAACTAAAAACACCTCCTGAGACATCTTTTACAGTCTACGGGAAAATTCACTGTTCCTGTAGACTGGCTATAGCAATTCCATAAAATAATGCAATCAGTATTTCATAAAATTCTATATTAATATATGTTTCAGAAGATGTTTTTATAGCCTGCTGATGCAGAACTTTTAATTATTCAGATTGTCCGAGATTACCTGCCAGATTCCGTTGTTTTCAAATCCAAGCTTCCATGCAGAAACTCCTGCAAGGTCATATTTGGATACCAGCTTCACTTTCTCTGCAACTGACTGAGCATCCTCAAGCCAGATCTGATAGGTAGAATTATCTATATCATATTTTCCATAATTCTGGGAAGTGGTCTTATCCCAGTAGGTTTCCACATTATTCTCGGCAATTGTCTGCTGTGCCTGATCCATGCCGATCGCTTCACTGGTCACATTTCCCCCTGTGGTCCTCCACAGTCTGGTATAAAACGGAATGGCATTGATCACACGTTTAGCCGGAACCTCATCCAGTGTATCTTGGATTCCCTGTTCCACCCATGGAAGAGATGCCACAGAACCGGCTTCAGATCCTACATAATGCTCGTCATATCCCATGATGATCACATAATCTACAACCCTTCCCTGCTCAGCCCGGTCATAATGGCTTGTAAAATCCTCAGGAACCGGATTATCCACTGAAAGAACCAGATTATTCTTATGACACTCTATGGAAAGTTCTCTCAGAAATTCCAGAAAATGAGTTCCCACATCCTCGCTGAGAGATTCAAAATCCACATTAATGCCATCCATTCCCACATCTTGGGCTGCCTGGATCAGCTGACTGATAATATTCTGTCTCGCCGCAGTGCTGGAAAGTGTTTCCGTTGTACTTACTTCCTGTGTAAAGTTGTCGATCAGACCCCATACCTGAAGCCCCTTTTCATGAGCCTGTGATACATAATCTGCACTTGCGATGCTTGCAATGTTTCCTGAAGTATCTGTCAGATAGAACCAGGTAGGCGAGATCACATTCACACCTGTCATATTTGCTGTCGCATCCGCAAAATAAGCATTGGCATCTGTGGAAGTCACCTGATGCCATACCATATTGACCTTGCTGTCCATAGTAAGATAGGAGTACTCTTCCTTCTTAAAGCTTCGTTCAAATTTTGTCTTCTCTGCTTCTCCCACTTTCTTCTTATCTATATAACCAATATATCCGTCATCCGTAGCTACCTGATCCCAGTTCTCCAATTCTTCGATAAGACGAAGCTTTGTACCTTTCTTTACAGAAGTAAGAATAGCCGATTTAATTCCACCGCGGTAACGTATGCTTGTATTCTTCTTAACTGTGACTGTTTTTACATTTTTGAATTTATACTGTATGGCAATCCTGTATGGATCTTTTGTGATGTATGCATCAAGATCTGTAAATTCCTGCACATAAGTAAGATTCAGATACACTTTGTCATCTTTCACCCATACCTTATCTCCTGCCTCAGATGATGCACTCGCAGAAGTCAGCTCCGAAGGTGTTGCATAAAGTATCTGCTGATTGGCAGAATCCCAGTAATATCTCTGGTTCAGATAAGTATTCACCACATCCAGTGGTAAATAGACTCTGTCTCCGTCCACCAGACCACGTTCTTCCAGTTTCTCAGTTCCAATGACCAGGGCAATCTCCCCATCTGTCATTTCTCCATAATATTCATTCAGATCCATTTTCTCAGAAGATGGTATGTACTTCATTACTACATGAGTGACAATTCCAAGAATCGCAACAAGAATGACCAAAACGGCAACTGCGATAACTGGTTTATACTTTTTATTCATAGTATTTTTCCTTTCAGTAAATATTGTGTTACCGGAAACAAAGCAGACAGTAACACGATTGCTATTGATACATCAGCTCACAGAAAGGTATTTCATATAGTTATTTTGAGTATGATGTACCAGTATTATCAACTGTATCGGTAACTTGATGATACTGGCTTAAGTATACCATAAAATATTACAATTGTATTGCAAAATCGTATTTTTCACAAATTTTTAAGATATGCGTAATTATATTCTTATGCTGCCCGAAGGCATTATGAACATCGGGGGGACTGGTTCAGAATCTGTTCGGGCAGCTTTCTCTTTTGTTATTTTTCTTTGACGAAATCAAAATCCACACGAGCGATCCGTCCTTTTTCATCTTCAACGTAATCACGCATGTATCCACCACCTTCTGCAATCTGACAGGCTTTTGCAATTGTTTTCGGATTACTGAGTATACCATTCAGATACAGAGAAATTCCCTGTTCACGATAACTCTTCAATTCTTTTTCCAGTGGTTTACGCATGCTCTTTTTGGTTGCCCGTGATATATTTTCCGTAAGCTTACCTCCCTTCTTTCATAAGATTTTTTAGAAAGCACCTTATCGGCTGTTGAAAAAACAATATCCCTGCACCTGTTTTATCGTTACTGTGAACGGAGTGAACAGTAACGTTTCAACTTCTTATCATCATGGAAATTTTACCTGTACATTGCCACAGCAGGAACGCTGCATGAAAAACGGCAATGAAGTTTAGAAATAAAAGATCACTTTGGTTAATGTTTCAGATCTTCGCTTATGTGAACCGCAGGTTTACTGCTTCTTCTGTTTTCATTATATCCATCTGGTAAACAGATGCAAGTGTTTTTCTTCATTTATGTATTTTTTTCTGTTTTGTTTCTAAAAATTTAATATTTTGGTTGATTACTTATCTTTACATTTTGCAGTTCTGTGTTATATAATATAGTGTATAAAATTTTATAAATTCACAGTCAGACAATAGAATTTTTGAAGTTACTTGCAGCAATTTTCCAAAGACAGCGCATCTATGGCAATCCTTTAAAATTGCTGTTCAAAAAAACAATAGTAACTTTTAATTTATCCGTAATTGTCCGCAGCTTTCAAAAGTTAAATTTTCATTATCAGAAACACTTTTAATGGATTTTCACAGGCAATTATGAAGCTGCCAGATAATTCAATGTTATTCAGAATAGGATGTGACAACATGAAGATAGAAAAGATTAACGACAACCAGATACGCTGCACACTGACAAGAGAAGACCTGGAGAACCATCAGATCCGTATCAGTGAACTGGCTTACGGCACTGAGAAAGCCAAGAAACTTTTCCGCGATATGATGCAGCAGGCACAGATACAGTTTGGTTTTGAGGCAGATAATATTCCATTAATGATCGAGGCCATCCCGGTGAGTACCGAGAGCATCATCCTGATCATTACCAAAGTAGAGGATCCTGAAGAACTGGATACCCGTTTCTCCAAATTTGCTCCATTCAGCGGGAATGATAAGACAGATACTCTTCAGCTTGACGGTGCAGACAATATTATTGATATCTTCCAGAAGCTTTACGAAGCAAAGATGAAGAGTACTCAGACAAAAGATGGCAAATCTGCTCAGAATACCGGAGCAAAGGAAAATGACGATACTCAGGTTCCTGATGTAAATCTTATTCGTCTCTATGAGTTCGACACACTGGACGATGTGATTGCGGCCGCCCATGGACTGAACGGCTATTTTACCGGTACAAACACCCTGTACAAAGATCCGGCCGATGAGCTTTACAAACTGGTACTTCACCAGTCATCACTTTCTCCGGAGGATTTTAACAGGGTATGTAATATTCTTACGGAATATGGACAGGGAAAGGCTTTCTCTCTTTCAGGAGAAGCTTATCTGACAGAACATGGAGAACTGATTTCCGATTCTGCCCTTCAGCAGCTGATTCAACTGTAATAATTTTCATAATTAAAAGAGCATTCAGTTTTCATCTGAAAGCTCTTTTCTTATACTATAGTAAATTACAGATTTCTCAAAAAAGGATGTCCTGAACTTATTCAGAACATCCTTTTTACATGTCAGTCTATGACAATTCAACAATTGTCATAGTCCGTCATATGATTACCTTTCAGAAAGATTATTCTCCAAGAAAATCATTAATCTGGTTAACCAGTACATCAACATCCAGTCCATGAACCATAGCTGCTTCTTCGAGAGATTCCATCTGGGAAGATGGGCATCCAAGGCAATGCATTCCTGCTCTCATAAGAATCGGTGCGATATTTGCATCAATCTGAAGAAGCTGACCGATCAGCATGTCTTTTGATACTTTAGCCATTGTATATTTCCTCCTTAATTTTTCTTCATACTACTCAGCTTTTATAGCTTCTGATATTATAATACTATTTTACTCTGGAATCAACTGCAAACTTTTAATTTTATCGTTCCTCCCTGAAATACGGAAGTCCCAGAGCAGCAGGCGGCTGGTGTTCCTTTTTCTTTCGGAAGCTTGTGAATACCAGTACGATAATCGTTACCACATAAGGCAGTGCTTTAAATACTTCCTGCATGCTTCGTCCAAGTCCCGGGATATAAAGATACAGAATATAAAGAGCTCCGAACAGGAATGCTCCCCAGATTGCATTCAGTGGTTTCCATAATGCAAAGATTACCAGTGCAACAGCAAGCCAGCCACGATCTCCAAAACCATTGTCTGTCCAGGTTCCTCCTGAATATTCCATTACGAAATAGAGTCCGCCCAGACCTGCCAGACCTGCACCGATACAGGTTGACAGATATTTATATTTGATAACATTGATACCTGCTGCATCTGCAGTTCCCGGATTTTCACCGATTGCCCTGAGATTCAATCCCGCTCTTGTCTTGAACAGAAAAAGCGATAACAGGACTGCTATAATAATACAGAGATATGTAAGGAAACCATAATTAAATAAAATACCTCCGATAACCGGAATCTTAGACAATCCCGGGATTTTTGCCGTATAGGCACTTCCTGTTACTTTTACGGAAATCTGTCCTACACCGCCTGCAAGCTTGGAAATAGAACCGCCAAAGAAGTTACCAAAACCTGTACCAAAAATGGTAAGTGCAAGACCTGTTACATTCTGATTTACACGAAGTGTGATAGTCAGGATACTGTAAATCAGACCACCGATCGCAGCACATGCAAACGCACACAAAAACGATATCAGTACACCCACAAGTGCATTGGGATCAGGATTATCCTTCTCATAGAGGAAAGCTCCCATCAGACCTGAAATGCCGCCCATATACATAATTCCCGGAATACCAAGATTCAGGTTACCGGATTTCTCTGTCATAATCTCACCAAGCGCCCCATACAGAATACAGATGCCCTGGACAATTGCTTTTTGAATAAAAACTATCAGTACACTCATTGCCGCTACCTCCTATTTCTTTGCACGCTTTACTCTGTAGTTGATAAAGAATTCTGCACCGATCAGGAAAAACAGAATGATTCCCAGAAGAACATTGGAAGCATTCTCATTCAGTCCATACTGTGTTGCAATCTGTACGGCACCCTGGTCCATAAATACGATGCCAAAGGAAACTGCAACCATAATAAATGTATTAAACTTGGAAAGCCATGCGACAATGATCGCAGTAAATCCACGACCGCCTGCTGTTGCAGTGGAAATCGTATGGCTGGCTCCGCTGACAATAACAAAACCTGCGATACCACAGATTGCACCGGAGATTGCCATTGTACGGATAATAACCTTTTTCACCTGGATACCGGCATATCTGGCAGTATTCTCGCTCTCACCTACTACTGCGATCTCATAGCCCTGCTTACAGTATTTCAGATAAATGAACATTCCCACTGTCAGAATCAGGACAATGACTACATTCCAGCCATATTTCTGTCCGAACAATTCCGGAAGCCATCCGCCTTTTGTAGCCTGATTGATGATACCGACTGTATTGGAACCTTTCGGATTTTCCCAGAATACAATACAATAAGTTACTACCTGCATGGCAACATAATTCAACATCAGAGTAAACAGTGTCTCATTTGTATTCCAGTTTGCTTTAAATACAGCCGGGATCATTCCCCAGATCATTCCGCCAAGTGCACTTGCCACAAACATTACGATCAGGAGTAACCCTGTAGGCATCTTATCTCCTGCATAGATCATGACGGCAGCAGAGCAGGCACCACCGATCAGAATCTGACCTTCTGCACCGATGTTCCAGAATTTCATTTTAAATGCAGGTGCCAGACCAATGGAAATACACAGCAGTACCATTGTATCTCGTATGGTCTGCCACAGACGGCGTTCCGAACCCATTGCTCCATCCCAGATTGCCTTATAGACATCCACCGGATTCATCTTTACCAGGGCAACGATCACCGCTCCGCACACGATCAGTGCAAGGATCAATGCAATGAAACGGATCAGAAGACGTTCCTGCCATCTGGCTTTGTTTCTTCTTTTACTTACCTGTAAGAAAGGTTCTTTCTTCATGCCTGTGTCCCTCCTTTTTCATGCTTCGTCATAAGAAGCCCGATTTCTTCTTTCGTTGCAGTTCTTCCATCCTCAATTCCGCTGATTTTACCTCCGCAGAACACTGCAATCCTGTCACACAGTTCAAGAACTACATCAAGATCCTCAATAACACAGACTACTGCAACCCCTTTTTTCTTCTGTTCATTCAGAAGACGGTAGATCACATGGGAGGTATTGACATCCACCCCTCGAGTCGGGAAAGCTACCAGAAGCACTTTCGGATTCTGGGCGATTTCTCTTCCTACCAGAACCTTCTGTACATTTCCTCCTGACATCTGACGGACAGGTGCAGAAATACTTGGAGTCATGACTTCAAGCTGTTCTTTAATTTTTAATGCCAGTGCCTTTGGACCTTTTCGATCCAGGAATGGACTTTTTCCATTGCGATAGCTTCTGAGCATCATATTATCAGTCATATCCATATCGCCCACAAGCCCCATACCAATACGGTCTTCCGGAACAAAAGCAAGGCTGATCCCTGCTTTATTAATGGAGATAGAATCCATTCCTGCAAGCTCTGTTCCTTTTCCATTGTCATCAAGCAGGGTAATCGAACCGCTCTCTATCGCCTGAAGTCCTGCAATTGCCTCCAGAAATTCTTTCTGACCGCTTCCGGAAATGCCGGCAATACCCAGAATCTCTCCTGCATTTACTGTCAAATCAACATCGTCCAGAGTTTTTACCTCTTCTTTATTTTTACAGTTCAGACCTTTGACTACTAATCGTTTCTTTACATTCTCCGGTTCAGGACGGTCGATATTGAGATCTACTCTGCCGCCTACCATCATCTCTGACAGGCTCTGTGCATTTGTCTGAGCTGTTTCTACTGTATCAATATACTTTCCTTTTCTGAGTATTGCCACACGGTCTGATAACGCCAGAACTTCCTGGAGTTTGTGCGTGATGATCATAATGGAACATCCATCTTTTCTCATATTTCTCAAAATATCGAATAACCGGTCAGACTCCTGTGGTGTCAGAACTGCGGTCGGCTCATCCAGGATCAAAATCCTTGCACCGCGGTAGAGCATCTTTATGATCTCAACTGTCTGCTTCTGGGAAACGGACATTTCGTAGATCTTCTGTGACAGATCCAATTCAAATCCATATTTATCTACCAGCTTCTGAATATCCTCTGTGATCTTCTTCATGTCCAGCTTTCCCTTTCCCGGAAGTCCCAGAACAATATTCTCTGCTGCTGTCAGTACATCTACCAGTTTAAAATGCTGATGTACCATACCGATTCCCAGTTCATAGGAATCTTTCGGTGAACGGATCGTTACTTCTTTTCCATTTACAAAAATATGTCCTTCATCCGGATAATAAATTCCATAGATCATATTCATCAGAGTTGTCTTTCCGCTTCCGTTTTCCCCCAGAATTGCAAGAATCTCCGATTTTCTCAGTGTGAGATCTACATGATCATTCGCCTGGACCGAACCAAAACTCTTGGAAATATCTCTAAGTTCAAGTGCATAGTTTTCTCCCACTATCGTTTCCTCCTTTTATCTAATGATATCCAATCTACAGTAAAAGTCCTGTCTCTTTGACTGCCGATATCATTTAATCCTACTTCTGAATTATGGAATTGCTCTCCTGTATACTCCATAATACAGCAAAAGAAACCTTCTGTCAGAAGACTTCAAGACTTCTTTTGCACGTACGATATGAAAACAGCAGAGCTGCCGCCCGGGCAGCCCTGCTGTCGTAAATTGCTCCGCGCTTTGCAGCTCCAGCAATTTTCTTATTCTGTAATAGATGTAATTCCATCAATCGCAATATCAAATGCAGGTGCGGAACCATATTCAGATTCATGGAAGTATCCGTCAGAAATGTACTCTGTATCACCCTTCTTATAAGTATCAAGTTCCTTGCCGTCTACTGTAAATGCAGATGTATCAAATACATGAAGGGAACCATCAATGAGCGCATCTTCCACTTCTTTGACCTTTTCTTCTGTACCCTCTGCTACAGTTTTGTCATTGAGAGCTGTGATCTTATCTGCACCTTCCGCAAATCCTTTACACCAGTCAGTATCAATTGCTGTGCCGTCAAGCATACACTGTACTGCGTATGTATAATATACACCCCAGTCCATAGATGCAGAAGTAAGTGCTGTGTTCGGAGCAACAGATGTCATATCAATATTATAACCTACACATGGAACTCCTGCTGCTTCGCATGCTGTAGGAGCACCTGTTGTATCTGCATGCTGGCTGATCAGTACACAGCCGTCAGAGATCAGAGCATCTGCGCACTCTTTCTCAAGGTCAAAGCTTGCCCAGCTGTTTGTATATTTTACTTCCATTGTTACAGACGGGCATACGCTCTTCGCGCCAAGATAGAAAGCTGTATAACCGGAGATAACCTCTGCGTATGGGAATGCACCTACATAACCCATCTTGCATGCGTCTTCTTTTACTGTGCCGTCCTCGATCATTTCATTCAGTTTCAGACCTGCAACTACACCTGACACGTAACGTGCTTCGTAAATATTTGTAAAATAGTTATGCATATTGGAAAGTCCGCTGGATGCAGCCTGTGTTCCTGTTGCATGACAGAACTGAACCTCCGGATATTCCCCTGCTGCTTCCAGTATATAAGTCTCATGTCCAAAGCTGTTTGCAAAGATGATCTGACATCCCTGATCTGCAAGGTCTGCTGCCGCATCATAGCATCCTTCATCTTCACCGATGAGAGTTTTCTCAATAATCTGAGAATCGTCAAGACCAAGCTTCTCTTCCATCTCATCAATTCCTTTCATATGAGCTGCTGTGTAACCTTCATTCTCATCACCGATATAGATCACTCCTACTTTCAGGTCCTCTTTTGCAATCCCTTTGCCTTCATCTTCTGCAAATACCGGTGCACTCATGGAAACCGCCATTACTGTTGCAAGTCCAATTGCCAATGCTTTCTTCATTCTTCATTCCTCCATTCTTTCTATTTGTTTTCTGATTCCTGCTACGGAACAAAAGAGGCACAACTTTCTGTGTTATGCCTCCTTGCAAGTATCTTTACTATAACCGTTTATGTCTGAATTGTCAATAAATTCAGCAAAAACGCACTTTCTTTTTGATACTCTTATTTTTTTTGTATATTAACAGACTATTTTCCATCATACAAATGCCTGTATTTTGGCAGGATAATTTCTCTGCTCGGACAGACATTCACATGTCCGTCAGCTATTTGTAATCTGCAGGTAAAGTAAGCAAATGCTAACTTAATATTATTTTATAATGTATCTGATTTTATACTTGTAATTCAGACAAAGATATATTAAAATGTATGCAGAACCCCGAAAGGGGCCTAAAACGTTATTACGATAAGGAGGATTCTAATTATGGCATATGTAATTTCAGACGAATGTGTAAGCTGTGGAACATGCGAAAGCGAATGTCCTGCAGAAGCTATCTCTCAGGGAGATGAGCATTATGTAATCGACGCTGATGCATGCTTAGACTGCGGAACATGTGCAGATGCATGTCCAACAGAGGCTATTCATCCAGCAGAATAATTCAGGATTTCAAAACAGCTTCATCTCTGTTTACCGCAGAGACGAAGCTGTTTTCTTTATGGATAACTTTTACAAATGTTTTCTTCTGATCCTCCTGCTTCTTTTTTCCAGTGCTGCAGCAGCCTCTTTTCTCGCAAGCTGTCTGTTACGGATCGTTTCATCCAGATCCCGGCACTGGTCTTCTCCCTCTTTTTTCATATGTAGCTCCTGAGCGATCAGACGTTCCATGATTTTCTGAAATTCAAGTATTTTTTCCCTCTCAGGCTGTTCATCTTCAAGAAGCTTCACTTTGCTCGCAGTAGTCCCGGGTGCAATCCTTGAAATTCTTGGAACCAGTTCTTTGATTGCTCTCAGGGCAAGTCCTCTTTTCTTTAGTTCCTTTATATTAGCCAGAAGCGTAATATCATTTCCTGTATAGTAACGATGTCCCTGCTCATTCCTGCATATCCTCAGTTCCAGTTCTTCCTCCCAGTACCGGAGGACCGATGCCCTCACGCCAAGGATTTCTGCGGTCTGAGTCACAGTATACCGCTGCTCCATGCTGCCCCTCCTCCTTTTGAGTCCATTTTTTCATCAGAAATCACTGATGCATATCAACAACTCAATCTATCACCTGATATCATTGAACCACTGCACTGTAAAAACAGCTGTCGTAATCCTGATATCATGTATATTTATTATAAAACGCCATACCGAGATTGCAAGAAGTTTCGATTGACAAACTTCCCTATAAAACTTTATTTTGACACAAAAAACAGGGAAACAGTACCGGATTCTCCCCCTGATACTGTTTCCCTGTGAAATTTTTCTATAGCAATCCTCGTAAATAATGCATTTAAGACAATTCAGCAGGATTTCACACTCTGATGGGCTGGATTAAGATGCATTATTTTAGAGGATTGCTATAATATTATTCAAGTCAAAGATCAAACTCCTCTGAGATAGATTATTTCTTCATATTCACAAACTGTGTATATCTCGGCAGCCATACCAGTTCTACTGTTCCGATGGGACCGTTTCTCTGTTTGGCAATGATGATCTCTGCAATGTCCTTCTTCTCTGTATCCTTATGATAATAGTCATCTCTGTAGATAAACATTACCACATCGGCATCCTGTTCAATGGCTCCGGATTCTCGAAGATCCGAAAGCATTGGTCTGTGATCCGGACGCTGTTCCACCGCACGGCTGAGCTGAGACAATGCGATCACCGGCACATTCAGCTCTCTGGCAAGAGCTTTCAGAGAACGGGAAATATCTGAAATTTCCTGCTGTCTGGAATCACTTTTTCCACTTCCGCTCATCAGCTGCAGATAGTCGATCATGATAATCCCGAGATTATGTTCCAGCTTATATTTCCTGCATTTGGAACGCATTTCCGCAATGGAAATACCCGGCGTGTCATCAATGATCAGATTAGATTTACCGATAATATCTGCTCCTTCTACCAGTTTTGTCCAGTCCTCGTCTTTCAGATTACCTGTTCTCATATTCTGGGAATCTACATGAGATTCCATTGCCAGAAGTCGGTTCACCAACTGTTCCTTTGACATTTCCAGACTGAATATGGCAACTGTGACATCCTTTCGGAATGCCATATACTGTGCAATGTTCAGTACAAAGGCTGTTTTCCCCATGGAAGGACGGGCTGCGATCAGCACCAGATCAGAAGGATGCATACCGGATGTTTTATAATCCAGATCCATAAAGCCTGTGGGAATACCTGTTACAGAACCTTTAAGCTTAGACGCTTTCTCAATGTTATTAATGGCATTCAGAACTACCTGCTGGATTGGAACATATTCTTCATTGTTGCGTCTCTGGAGAATATTGAACAGTTTTTTTTCCGCTTCTTCCAGAATAATCTCTGTATTCTCCTTCTCCAGATAGCAGGTGTTGGCAATCTCTTCATTTGCCTTGATAAGTCTGCGAAGGACTGCTTTCTCACTGACGATCTTTGCGTAGTACTTCACATTTGCAGAAGTAGGAACCGCTGAGATCAGATCTCTTACATATTCCATACTGCTGATATCCGGCGGGAGTTCTTTCTCCTTTAAACGATTCTGAAGGGTCACCAGATCTACCGGCTTCCCTTCATTACACAATTCCACCATTGCATCAAAGATGATGCCATATTGTTTCTGATAAAAATCATCACTGGTAAGTATCTCAGATGCCACAAGGATCGCATCTCTGTCCAGGATCATTGAGCCGATTACAGACTGCTCTGCCTCTATACTGTGGGGGAGTATTCTTTTAATCAGCGCTTCTTCCATTCTTTATCCCTCCGGAAGACTTATGCTTCTTTTACCCATACTTTAAGAGTTCCTGTTACCTTAGGATGTAATCTGACAGGCACCTGGGTAACACCAAGTGTACGGATTGGCTCAGGAAGCTGCAGTTTCTTTTTATCAATGTCAAGATTCAACTGTTTCTTTGCTGCTTCAGAGATTTCTTTGGAAGAAACGGAACCAAAGGTTCTTCCGCCTTCTCCTGTTTTCAGTGTAAGGATGATTTCTTTTGTCTCGAGATCCTTTGCAAATGCCTGTGCTGCTTCATATACTTCTTTTGCGACCTTCTCTTCGTTTGCTTTCTGAAGTTTCAGATCATTTAAATTCTTAGGAGTTGCCTCCAGCCCCAGTTTCTTAGGAAGGATCATGTTTCTTGCATATCCGTCACTTACATTTACGATCTGTCCCTTTTTTCCAAGTGCTTTTACGTCTTCAAGTAAGATTACTTTCATTTTGTGTTTTCCTCCTGATATTCCTGATCTATGATGTCTTTAAGCATTCTCTCCACCTCATCCGGAGAAGCCTTGACCTGGGCACCGGCAATATTCATATGACCGCCTCCGCCCATCTTTTCCATCATTACCTGTACATTGACTTCGTCAATAGCCCTGGCACTGATATAAACTTCATTATTGTACTGAGTCAGTACAAACGATGCCTTAACCCCTGCAATATTCAGAAGCTCATTGGCTGCCTGTGCTCCTGTAACTGTAGGACTGTCCAGATTTTCACTTGGACATCTGGCAATGGCATAGCATTCTCTGTAAATCTGTGCAGTTCTCACTGCTTCTGCACGTGCCTGATAAGATTTCAGATCATCCCTTAACAGTTTACGTACTCTGGTCACGTCTGCTCCACTCCTTCTTAAGAATGCAGCAGCCTCAAAGGTACGTACACCTGCTCTTGTAGTAAAATTGTTTGTATCGATCATAATTCCCGCATAGAGACAGTCAGCCTCCATATTGCGGATACGCAGGTCATCCGAGAAATACTGCAGGATCTCTGCTACCATCTCACAGGCTGAGGATGCATAAGGCTCCACATAGGAAAGCACCGCATTCTCTATCACTTCGCTTCCCCGCCTGTGATGATCTAGCACAACAATTGTCTTTGTCATGTGCAGAAGCTCCTCGCATTCCGTATAGCTTGGTCTGTTAGTATCAACTACAACCACCACTGTATTGTTATCTACCATATCTTTAGCCTGCTCGCTGTCCACAAACATAGATGGCTCGTAGTCTGGATTATTCACATATCCTGCGATCAACGGTCTGATAGATTTTGTCGGATCATTCACTACAATACTGACAGATTTTCCAAGTGTTTTACCTGCACGAAAAATACCGATTGCTGCTCCCAACGCATCCACATCTGTGATTTTATGTCCCATGACAACGACTCTGTCTTTCGTACTCATAAACTCTTTCAGTGCCTGCGCTTTTACCCTGGCTTTTACGCGGGTATTCTTCTCCATCTGCTGAGTCTTTCCGCCGTAATAGGTAATATTATTTCCATTCTTAATAACAACCTGATCACCGCCACGTCCAAGTGCCATCTCTATAGCAATACGTGAATACTCATAATTTTGAATATACGTGGAGGCATTCAGTCCCACACCAATACTCAAAGTGATCGCCATCTCATTTCCGATATTAACTGTTTTAACCTCGTCCAGAATATGAAATCTCTGTTCTTTCAGAGCCTCAAGCGAACTCTGGCGCATGATCAGGAAATATTTGTCCTTCTCAAGTTTCTTTACAAGACCATCGAAATTGGAAAAATATTTCGTAATCTTCCGGTCAATCAGAGCAATCAGAAGTGAACGTCTCACATCCTCTACACTCTCAAGTGCTTCCTCATAGTTATCCAGATAAGCCAACGCTACAACAAGCTTATTGTCTTCATTCTTTTTAATGTAAGACTTCAGTTCTGTATCGTCATACAGATACATGGCGATCAGGCTGGCATTCCTGTTTGAATTCTCCAGAAACTCACTTTTGGCAACCACTTCACCAAGAGACACCCTCTGCATGGAAATACGATAAGTCTTCTCTCCAAATCGAGTACTGATCTCAGCAGTCTCTTTCTTATCTGCGACCGGTAATTTGTCAGCTGTTACATCCGGAAAAACAGTGCTGACATTTTTCTTATAAAACTGATCTTTACCTGTAAGCTCCGCAAATACTTTGTTGGACCAGATCATTCTGCCATTCATATCCATAATGGCATAGGGCAATGCCAGTTCTTCAAGGATTCTCTTTTCAAGCGAATCATACTGATTGGCAAAGGCTATCAGTTCATTTACAATGAACGGTCTGTGGCATCGGAGTATTATTACTGCACATCCCACATAAATCAGGATTCCACCTGACACAATAATACCAGCCTTCACGCTGACAAAATATACCCAGATATTAAGTACGATCAGTAAAGCCGAGAGAATCAGAGGCCACCGCATGAATGCTTTCATATGCCCTTTTAATTTCAGTTTATCACTCATATCTTTCTTTCCGTTCTTCATCATTCTATTTGTTTCGCCTGTACACAGCAAATGTGCTGCATATAGGCAGGTTCTGTGAAAAACGCCCTTTGAATCATATTATAACAGATTTGAACAGAATTTACCATAGCAACAGAAGAACGCACAAAAATAATGGTTATTGTGTGTTACTGTTCACTCCGTGCCCAGTAACACGCTTCGCGATGCACAGAATTTATGCTATTCGCATAAATTCGCGCGGTATGTCTCGGGATTTTGGCATTCTCATGCCAAAACACCTCGCGGGATAGTGACGTGTGAACAGTAACTATTGTGTTACTGTTCATTCTGTTATATAGCAATTCTCGTAAATAATGCAAAAATGCTGCTCCGCCAAATGCGGAGCAGCATTTATCATCTTCAGAATTAGTCCTGGATGTATGGCATCATAGACATATGACGTGCTCTCTTGATAGCAACTGTCAGTGCTCTCTGATGTTTTGCACAGTTTCCTGTAATTCTTCTTGGAAGGATTTTTCCTCTTTCAGAAACATATTTTCTTAATTTTGCTACATCCTTGTAGTCGATCTCGTTATTCTCTTTACCACAGAATACACAAACTTTTTTTCTTCTGCGGCCGCCTCTTCTCTTCATTGGAGAGTCTGGTCTTTCGCCTCTATTGTAAGCCATGATTGCTTTCCTCCTATTTTATTCTATCAGTTTGTATTAAATAAACGGCAGTTCTTCATCAATTCCATCCGGAATGTTCATGAAACCGTCTGCACTGGCTGCTCCCGGAGCCGGCATGGATGGTGCAGGTGCAGGGGATGATGTCTGAGGATGGGAAGCTGCGTAATTATCGCTAGCCGCCTTGCTCTCAGCAAACTCCTGTTCCTCAACTACTACCTCTGTGGTATAAACCTTCTGGCCATCACGATTGGTGTAGCTGCCTGTCTGAATGCGTCCTGAAACAATGATCTTAAGTCCCTGACGGAAATACTTCTCAGCAAACTCGGCTGTACGTCCAAAGGATACACAACTGATAAAGTCTGCTGTTGCTTCACCGTCACGGCGGAATCTTCTGTCTACTGCCAGTGTATATCTGGCAATTGCCAATGCATTCTCTCCTGCGGAATATCTCACCTCAGGATCTCTTGTTAAGCGTCCCATTAAAATTACTTTGTTCATATAAATACCTCTTCGTTTCTGCTTTGAATGGTTGAACGGATCAATTAATGGTGCCTTCTAAAATCCACCCTGTATAAGATTATGCGTCTTTTCTTACGACTAAGTATCTTAATACATTGTCCATGATGCGAACGTGTCTTTCAACTTCCGCCGGGCACTGTGCGTCTGCTTCAAACTGAATGAAATAGTAGAAGCCTTCATGCATTTTCTGAATTTCGTAAGCTAATTTTTTCTTACCCCATTCTTCTACTTCTGTGATAGTGCCGTTGTAACGTGTGATGTATCCTTTTGCTTTCTCAACAACTGCATCACGTACTTCGTCTTCAACTTTTGCACTAACAACTAATGCTAACTCGTACTTGTTCATGTCTTGCTTTACCTCCTTATGGTCTGTTGGCCCTTTGCCTGTCAAAGAGCAAGGATATAAAATATATCACGAGTGTTGATTCTAACATAGTTTTTCGTGTCTGTAAAGTACTATTTTTCTTTTTTTATCAAATTTTTAGTATTTTTCTCAACCATCTTGCGCGGTACCATGATCTGATGTCCGCATCCTGTACATTTCAGGCGGAAATCAGCACCTACCCTTAAGATTTCCCAGTCTCTGCTTCCACAGGGATGGACTTTCTTTAATGTAACAATATCACCAACTTCATAGGGAAGTCCCATAATCTCTTACTCCTCTTATATAACTTTGACAGTAACTGTCCTGTACTTCGCCAAATAGCGAACCGCTGAACAGTTACCCTTGATTTTTCAGACACGCTAGCAATGAATCTGTGAAAATACCTGTCCGATCGGCCCCTGGATCAGAAGGTCTGCATATCTGTCTCTCGGAGTCGGGGATTTGTTGATCACTACAAGGTGCTCTCCCCGGAAGTAATCGATCAGTCCTGCTGCCGGGTAAACAGCCAGGGAAGTTCCCCCTATGATCAGCACCTGTGCCTCTGAGATTGCCTTCACTGCTTCATTGATCGTCTGATTGTCCAGACCTTCTTCATACAATACCACATCCGGCTTGATAATTCCACCACATTCGCATCTCGGAACACCTGTGGATGCTTTCATGTGGGCAAAATCATAAAATCTGTGACACTTCATGCAGTAATTGCGGTATACACTTCCATGAAGCTCCAGCACCTTCTTACTGCCTGCCATCTGATGCAGATTGTCGATATTCTGGGTAATAACTGCTTTCAGTTTTCCTGCCCGTTCCAGCTCTGCCAGCTTCAGATGTGCTGCATTTGGTTTTGCAGTGTCACAAAGCATCTTGTCTCTGTAGAATTTGAAAAATTCTTCCGGCTTTCTCATAAAGAATGTATGGCTTAAGATCGTTTCCGGAGGATAGTCATATTTCTGATGATAAAGTCCGTCCTGACTTCTGAAATCCGGGATTCCGCTCTCTGTGGAAACACCTGCTCCGCCGAAGAAGACAATATTGTCATATTTGTCTACAAGTTCCTGTAATCTCTCAACTTCTCCTGCCATTTAGAATTCCTCCTTTATTTTTTCCAAACACTGTTACTGAAATTTTATCATCTGAATTTTTATCGTCTGCTTTTACAGCAATACGATTTTCTTCTGATTCAGGTAACTGCTCTTCATAATTCTACTGCCCGACATCAAGTGTATCCACACGTTTTCCCTGGACAACATAACGGGTTGCCTCGTTTCCTGTACAGGTAGACAGAGTAATGATCTTGTCCTTTATGTTCATTCCTTCTGCATCTGTCCGGATCTCGGAATATCCTCGAATCTTCTCCAGATATTTTTCAAATTCCTCACCAGGTCCCTTAAACAGTGTATAGGTATCACTGTTCACACCTGTGGTGTACGCAGAAATAATCTCATACCTGTAGTTTTTCTCAGGTGTAAAGATCCAGAAATATTTGCTCTTCTTATAAGTCTCTTCATCCTGTGTAAACTTCTTAAGCTGAGCAAACATGGAACCATTTTTCATATTATGGCCATACACGATCGTATTACAATCACTGAAATCACCTTTGTTTTCATAGTCCACAAAGATAGTACCTGCAAAATTGTAATTCTTCTCATAGGTTCTGTGAAGATAAGTTTCATTGTCTTTGCCATGCACAATGGGATAATTGATATCCGGCACTGCTTCCACATAAATCCATCCCACTACATCATTATTTACACTTTTAAGAGATGCAAAGTCAATATCCATAGGTGCTTTCAGCTCACTGCCGGCTTCCGGTCCTGCCGCTTCTCCATCCGGATCTCGTTCTGTTACCGCCATCTGTGTGATCGAATTGTACTCATCCGTACCTTTCTTATATTCTGTATAAATATGAAACAGATTATATCCTGCATAACAGAATACACAGATTGCTGCGATCAGAACAACCGTCAACACAACATCCCCTGCTGTCTTCTTTTTTTTAGGCTGTTTTTCTGACATTCTTCCTCCATTTCCGCAGCACATTGCTGCTATGTATCAGCTGCTGTCTGATTGACTTCTATATAATATACAGACATCCGTTTCCAACCGCTGTCTGTGACAGACTATTATACCCGGTCACATCATTCTTCCTGTAATCCATCATGCACTGCCTCCAGACACGCTTTTCGCAGTTCATTTTCTTCTTTATTATATAAAAGCATCTCGCTGTGTTCAAAATATGCCGGACAGCCATTTCCGGCAATAAACGAAGTCATTGACTTATCCGCTGTGATCCCTGTCACGAAAAGCAGCATTTCCTGATTTTCGCCAAAGCTCTCTTTAATAAATAAAAAGGCATTCTGCAGTTCTCCCTGGAGTTTCTGGATCATATCTTCTCTGCATACTGCTTCTTTTTCAAAACATTTACTGATCCGCTTAAATCCATTTTCAGCTGACCGCACATGTTCTTTCTTTGCTGTCAGAATATATTCCCTCAGCCTGCGGATTGCCGTCTCCTGATATTTCTGTTCTCTTACTGAGATCAGTTCCATCTTTACTTTGATCTGCAGACTGTTTTCCTGTTCCTGCACAAATTCTTCAAGCAATGAAATTCCCAGCTTCTCTTCCTCAGCATTCTTTCTCACCTGAGTTCTCAGATGCAGAAGCATCTCATAGAGTACCTCAAGCTGATGATCTGCCTGTCCATATTCTTCCGCTTTTTCTCTCAATGCCCCCAGGATCAGATTTACAACTGCAAAACGCTCCTCAAAAGCTCCATCTGCAGCCATCTTCTCCTTCAGCGCCAGATTCTCCCGACTCAGATTTCCGGACAGGATCGACGGGATTTCATAATCCTCCCCATACTTTGTATATAACTGATAAAATCCTGCAAAATCTCTGGCTGTTTCGTCTTTCTGGAGAAATTCCTCCACCAGTTCCTCACTGATCCCGATTCCTAGCTTTTCATAGCTTTGCAGAAGTCTTGAAAGATCCTCCCAGCCTCTGGCAGTCACAAAGAATTTACCGTCTACTGCATTCTCCACCGCATAGAAATTGTTTTTCTTCACAGACAGATAAGAAATGATCGCCTGGTGCACATTCTGCTGTCCTGCATATTTCAGCCAGATATCGCAGTCAGGCTCAATTGTAAGCTTACGGACACGATCGAGTGTGACAATATCAAATTCCCTGACAGATTTATTATACTCCGGTGGATTTCCCGCTGCTACCAGAATCCAGCCTTCCGGAATCTTATGACTTCCAAAGGTTTTATTCTGGAGAAGTGCCAGCATTGCCGGTGCCAGGGTTTCAGACACACAGTTGATCTCATCAATAAACAGGATTCCCTCTTTCCTGCCTGTATTCTCCATACAATCATAGACAGATGCCACGATCTCACTCATTGTGTAATCTGTCACCATCATTCCTTTTCCACCGTAATTCCGTTTAACGATCTCCGGAAGACCGATGGCACTCTGACGGGTGTGATGGGTAATGGTGTAGGCTACAAGTCCCACACTGCACTCTGCTGCCGCCTGTTCCATAATGGCAGTTTTGCCGATTCCCGGCGGACCGATCAGCAACAGCGGTCTCTGACGGATCAGAGGATAAGTATAATATCCATTCTCATCCTTCGCCAGATATGCACGAAGTGTATTACAGATTTCTGTTTTTGCTTCCTGTATGTTCATTTTATTATCATACTCCTGCTAATTATTTAGTTACTGTTCACTCTGTTCACTCCGTTCCCAGCAACACGCTTCGCGATGCACAGAATTTATGCTAATCGCATAAATTCGCGCGGTATGTCTCGGGTTTTCTGTGACCTTCGCTCACAAAAAACACCTCGCGGGATATTACCAGTGAACAGTAACATTATTTACTCAAACTGACATCTGCTCCGCAGTTTGCCCCATTCCTGTGATCAGACATTTCGCCCATGGCGGCACCAGTTTCATCTTGTCCGTCCGTTTCAGAAATACAAATGCAGTCTCATAATCCGGCTTTTGTCCCGGATAAATCCCGTCACCATCTGTAAAATAGATCAGTGCTCTGAGATTCTTCAGTTCTTTTCTCTCTTTTTCCTGACGGATCAATTCAAATACAGGGCGGAAATCTGTACCTCCCCTGCCCTGGATCTTAACGTTCCGGATGTATTCCTTCCACTCTTCCTCAGAATGGATCACATCCACTTTCTGGATAAAACAGTCGCACTGGACAATATATACCTTCATCCTGCTGAAAAAATTCTCTTTTTCACTTAAAATCCCATAGGTTTCACCCAGAAATCTCTGTACAGTTTCTCCTGAACATGAACCGGATGTGTCAATGGCGATCACCAGCTCCTCCAGACGGTTTACTTCTTTATACTCCAACGGTTCTATCAATGGAATATTTCCATAATGTTCCATTCCAAAGCTGTAAAAAATATAATCAAAGCTCTCCGTATCCAGCTCCACTTCCTCCCGCAGTCTGCAGAACTGCTTCAGAAATTTCCGGTAATCATATTTACTGCGGTAGATCTCATCCAGTTCTTCCTGCTGATCGTTTGTCTGAGTCCCTGCCCTGCTTTGCATACCGGTCTTATTCTGTGAGGTATAAGCAAGGATATGTTCCCATTTTTCCTTTGTTCTCCTGCCTCCTGATGCCTGTCCGGCAGTTCTCTGCCAGAATATGTGATCATCAAAAGTATTTGTGTTCACCTGTGTATCATCTGATTTTCTTTTCTTCAGGCTGATTTTGCCTTCTCCGACAGCCTTGTCGATCAGCTGCTCTACAAAACAGTCGCATTCCCTGTCCCATTCACCGGAATCTCTGTCAGGTTCCATGAAAATATGAAGGTACAGACAGTGAAGCAGCATGTGCAGATATCCTCTTCTTACTGCTGCCGGATCTTCCAGATATTTTTTCATAAGAAATACCGGATTAAAATAAATCAGCTCCCCGTCTGTCCCAATTGTATCAATGCTGCTGTCTGCTTTGTATTCCAGACTTGTAAATGCCCCGTCCAGATAAGGAAAGTCCAGATATAATTGATTTCTGCAGTTTTGCAGGATTTTTTTTCCGGTAAGTTCCTGCTCTGTTGTTGTTTTACAGTGAAAAGTCTTTTTTTTGGTATCCATATTTTTTATCTTTCAGATGAAGCAGCCATACCAGAGAACGCAGCTTTGCTTTTTCCTGTGCACATTTTATAAAATTCTCCAGCTCATTTGCGGAAAACCATCCGCATTTCTCGATCTGTTCCATCCTTTCTGTATCCTCATTCTCTATCAGAAGCTCCATTACAGAACGTATTCTGAGCTTCAGGTATTTCTGTATCTCCTGATATTTATCGGACTCTCTGTCCGGATTTTCCTGAAAATAAATCTCCAGAGCCTGTTCAAGCTTTCTGTCCTGCATCAGATCATCTTCCTCTCCTGTGAAATTACCATAACCACAATATAACACAAAAAAGCTTCATTTTAAAGTCCTGTTCCTGCCCCTCTATTGACTTTCCTTTCCGTTATGTTACTATAAAATTACATATATTCTATCACAGATGAAAGGATTTTATCTTATGAATACTATCAAAAAATTCATCCACTACTATGATCCGTATAAAACGGTCTTTTTTATTGATCTGATATGTGCTGCCGTGATCAGTCTGATAGATCTGGCATATCCTCAGATCCTGCGGACTATGACAAAAACACTGTTCACTCAGGATCAGTCAAGGATTCTTCATGCACTGCCTGTGATCGCAGGAGGACTCTTTCTTATGTATGTGATCCAATGTCTCTGCAAATATTATGTAACCTGCCAGGGACACATGATGGGAGCAAATATGGAACGGGATATGCGGCAGGAATTATTTGATCATTACCAGCAGCTTTCATTTTCCTATTACAGTCAGAATAATTCCGGTCAGATGATGAGCAAGCTGGTCAGTGATCTTTTTGATATTTCCGAGTTTGCACACCATGGTCCTGAAAACCTTTTTATCTCTCTGGTAAAGATCATCGGTGCTTTTGTCTTTCTTTTCTTTATCAATAAGAAACTGGCATTTCCACTGATCATCCTCGTTATTGTTATGTTTTGGTTTTCCTTTAAGCAGAATGCCCGAATGCAGGCAACTTTTATGGAAAACAGACGTAAGATCGGGGATGTCAATGCAAGTCTCCAGGACACACTTTCCGGTATCCGTGTGGTACAGTCCTTTGCAAATGAAGATATTGAACATAACAAATTCAAAAAAAGCAATGAAGCTTTTCTGCTTTCAAAGCGTGATAATTATCGCTGTATGGGAAGCTTTATGAGCTCTAATCTGTTCTTTCAGGGAATGATGTATCTGGTCACTCTGGTGTATGGCGGTTATCTTATTGCCAACGGAGAAATGCAGACTGCAGATCTTGCCATGTATGCACTTTATATCGGAATCTTTATCAGTCCGATCCAGATTCTGGTCGAGCTGGTAGAAATGATGCAAAAGGGTCTTTCAGGCTTCCGCCGTTTCCTTGATGTTATGGAAACAGAGTCAGAGATCACAGACGCTCCGGATGCCAGAGAACTTACTGATGTGAAGGGACATGTAAGCTATGAGCATGTATCTTTTCATTACAGTGACGATAATACCCCTGTTCTCAGTGATATCTCTATTGATATCCCTGCCGGAAAGTCTGTGGCACTTGTGGGTCCGTCAGGTGGCGGGAAAACTACTATCTGTTCTCTTCTGCCACGCTTTTATGATGTAACAGAGGGACGGATCACTATTGATGGAAAAGATATCCGCAGCCTGACTCTGAAGAGTCTCAGAAATAATATCGGAACTGTACAGCAGGATGTCTATCTGTTTGACGGTACGATCCGGGATAATATTGCATATGGAAAACCGGGAGCTTCTGATGAAGAGATTATTGCAGCTGCAAAGCGGGCAAGCATTCATGATTTTATTATGGAACTTCCACAGCAGTATGATACCTATGTCGGAGAACGCGGAACAAGACTTTCGGGCGGTCAGAAACAGAGGATTTCCATTGCACGTGTGTTCCTGAAGAATCCGCCGATCCTGATCCTTGATGAAGCTACGAGTGCTCTGGATAATGAGAGTGAACGATGGATCCAGAGAAGTCTTGAAGAGCTTTCACAGAACCGTACTACTATTACCATTGCGCACAGACTTTCTACGATCAGGGATGCGGATGAGATTATTGTGATCACTGAGGATGGGATTGCTGAGAGGGGGACACATGAAGAGCTGTTGGATATGAATGGAGTGTATGCGGCTTATTATAATATGTGATTTTGTTTATAGTATCCGATAATAAACTGCGAAACAGTTATCTTTATATTTGCAATCTACTGATATATATTATAACAGCGCAGGAAAATTAATTGTCTGGCGTGCATTTGCAGGATACTTAGATATTCTTAGACGATAAAAATATGCGTTATGAGCCCACAGGGTCACTGTCTGAGCGACAGCGAGTTTGACCCTGCGGGCTCATGCTTTTAGCAGATTTTTATCGCCTTAGAATATCTTAGTGTCCGAAACCGCACGCCAGACAATTAATTTTCCTGCGCGTCCGTCAATCTATACTATTTTCGGTATACGAATGACGGGAGGCCGTCTTCGCCGCAGGGGATCTGTACTGTTCCCTGGATCAGGGGGCGGGCATAGTTTATGAAGGCTTCAGTGACGTCAGATCCGTCTTCTGTGATCCACTCTGATGGAACTGTTTTTTCTTCGTTGCAGATGGCATTGACGTCTTCAAGACCACATTCCATGATATAGGTTCCGTCAGAGGTTTCTTTGCGGATAAATGAGATCATCTTTCCTGTTTCGCCGTTGAGGGCTGCCTGTACGCCGAATTCTCCGGCTTTGATGGCTTCCTGCTGGTCTGTGGCGGACATCATGGATGCAGAGCAACGCTGGCTGACGTTGAGTTCTACAGAACGGGCTTTTACACCGAGGCGGTTTCTGACAAGGTTTTCGAGATATTTACCACAGCCTGCCAGCATTTTGTGTCCAAAGGTATCAGTGCCTACGGAATTGTCGTATTCACAGATAAATGTGCCCTTGTCGTCATGGATTCCTTCTGATACGCAGACAATGACATTGCAGTTTTTCTCAAATGATTTCTCTACTGCTTTAAGAAATTCTTCCTGGTCAAAGGCTGTTTCCGGAAGGTAGATGAGAAGAGGGTTGTCTCCTGTATATTTGCGGGCAAGTGCAGATGCAGCAGTGAGCCATCCTGCGTGGCGGCCCATAATCTCTATAATAGTTACGGATTTCTTTTCATAAACATTTGCATCTATGGTAATCTCGCGGACTGTAGAAGCTACATATCTGGCTGCACTTCCAAATCCCGGAGTATGGTCTGTGTGGATCAGATCATTGTCGATTGTTTTTGGTTCTCCGAGGATACGGATATCACTGCCTGTCTGCGCAGCATAACGGGAAAGTTTGCTCACCGTATCCATGGAATCATTTCCACCGATATAGAAAAACCAGCCAATATTCATTTCTTCAAATTTTTTAAAAAGTCTTGGATAAACCGGATCTTCCAGTGATTCCGGCAATTTATAGCGGCAGGAACCAAGATAAGCACCTGGTGTGACTTTCAGACCGTCAAGTTTCTCTCCCGGAAGTGCTTCGGCAAAGTCAAGAACTGTTCCATTTAAAAATCCTTCAATTCCGTTTATCATTCCGTAAACATGCTCAATAGCTTCCGGATGACGCATTCCCTCGGATACAACTCCGTAAAGGCTGCTGTTAATTACTGCGGTAGGACCGCCGGACTGACCGACGATCAGATTCTTTCTGGACATAAGAAACCTCCTGTATCGTTTGATTTAATGTGATTGCTTTTCATTATATCATACAACTGCCTTCCATAGCAATTCAATAAAAAGGTGTGTTCCCACATCCCCCTGTGAAAGCACACCTTATATTTCCCATATTCAGTTTCTGTTTTTATTCCCCGAATTCCCTGTGGTCTTCTTCCAGTTTCTGTTCTATTTTAATCTTTTTTTTTGCCTCTTCTTTCTGCTCATCCCGTGTTTTCGGAAGGATCACATTAAGCATTACTGCAATAATAGTTGCAAGGACAACCGGTGATTTACCGAAAATTGTTGTTACCCATGTGGGAAAGCTTGCAAGTGCAGCTGTTGCCTGAGATACACCCATTCCCAGTGCAGCTGCAAGTCCTACGATAGATGAATTACGGTAATCCATCTCAGCAGAAGCAACCAGCTTCATACCTGTCATTGCGATCGATGCAAATACAGACACAGTTGCACCGCCCAGTACACACTGAGGAATCGTTGTCAGGATAGCTGAGAATTTCGGAACCAGACCTGCTATACCGAGAATTGCAGCTGCAAGTCCCAGTACCCAACGGTTGATAACCTTTGTAGTTGTAACAATACCAACGTTCTGGCTGTATGTTGCTGTGGGAAGTCCGCCGAGCAATGCGCCTACAACGTTAGAAAGACCATAACCAACGATTCCACGCTGCAGTTCATCATCCTTAGGTGTTCTGTCCATAGCTCCGATCGTAGTCGCTGAATAATCACCGATTGCCTGAATAGAGTTGATAGCAAATAAAATTCCCAGTGCAACACAGGAAGACGGCTCAAACTGTACTCCAAAATGCATCAGAGATGGAAGCTGACAGACACCTGCTTCCCCTATGCTTGAGAAATCTACCATTCCAAACGGAATAGAAACCAGATATCCCACTATAATACCGATCAGAATAGATGCCAGTTTCCAGATTCCCTTTCCAAAATGATTCAGAGCTGTAACAACGATCAGCGTGAAAAATGCAATTGCCCAGTTCTGCCAGGATCCGTAATTCGGACTGCTGGTACCGCCTGCCATATAATTAATGGCAGTCGGATACAGGGAAAGACCGATGGTAAATACGACTGTTCCTGTGATTAGCGGCGGGAAAAATACCCGAATCTTCTTGACCAGCAAACCCATAACAACTGCTACGATACCACCAACAATCTCCGCACCCATGATTGCTGCTATTCCATACGATTCCGCTATCGCCTGCATACTTGGCACGTAAGCAAAGCTGACACCCATGATAATCGGCAGGCCTGAGCCAATTGCAAATTTCGCCTTTCCGCCAATCGGAAACAGCTGAAGCAAAGTTGACAATGCTGCAATGACCAGTGCCGACTGGATCAGGATAACCTGGTCTTCTCTGGAGAGTCCGCCTGGAACTGCTCCGGAAACGATGATCGCCGGTGTGACACAGCCAACGATCATAGCTACGACATGCTGCATGGCAAGGGGTAAAGCCTCACTCATGCGGGGGATTCCGTCAGTTTCAAAAATACTGCCTCTCTTCATAATTGCCTCCCAATTTCTTTTGTACGATTGTAACATTTTTTGTCCAAAAAAACAATTAGACGGCCTAATTATTTTTGGTCTAAAACTATACAATATTTACTCTTAAAATTTGGTTATTATTTTATCTTTTATATGTATTTTCCAGTATTTCATAAACCTTTCAGTTTATAATCTCAAATGTCCGATACAGATCCAGTCTTCCATATCCCCATCCCGGATTGGGGTATTCCATCTGTTCTTCTCTCACTGCCCCTTTCTGCAGATAAAACTTCACTGTATTTCCCGATGCATAAGGAATATTTCCTCTCACGATCGCCCATTCCTGCACCAATGCTGCTGCTCCTGCAACAACAGCCGAAGAAAGACTGCTCCCCGAAGCCTTTCCAAACGCCCCTCCCGGCAATGGAATGAGCAGATCTACTCCCGGTGCTGCCAGATCAGGTGTCACCTGGTTATTTGGAGTAAACCCTCTCCCAGCCTGAAAATACAGACTGTTATCCAGATACTGATAAGCTGTTGCCGTAATACCTCTGGTTGAATCCCCAGGTGCAGTAACAGTTATATAAGGTGTAGACTCCAGAAAATAAGTATCCGGCGAAATCAGCCCTTGCACCGGAAGCCACATGTGAAACCTGCTTCCCGATATTCCTTTTTTACTGACATTTACCTTCCAGATACCTGCTGCCGGATGAAAGAAGCGAAAATAAATCAGCTGTTTCCCGGTCATCCTCTCCATCTTTACGTAATTGACCAGCACTTTCGTCTCCACAAAAATGAAACTTAATTCCTGAGTACCTGCACCAAGAGAACTGCTCACATACAGCTTTTCTCCTGCCGGTGACTGTAACGATATCCCATAGTCATCCGGCGGATCTCCCCAAAATTCCATGGAAAATCCTTCTTCTTTATCCGCAATACGAAGTTCAACAGTATCCTGATTTTTCACATAGTCCAACTCTGCTGTATAATGATGCTGTGCTGCACCCTCATTTCCTGCTGCCACAGATACTGATACCTGAGAATCTTCATTAATATAATCTACATATCGACTCAACTCACTGTCACCAACATGTGCGCTCTGATTGGTGCCAAGTCCCAGACAAACGGAAACCGGCATTCCCATCTCTTGTGCCATCTTCACTGCAAAAGAAATCCCCAGCATAATGTCGTCTTCCTGAAATACCGGTGCCTGTGGCGGATACTGGTAAAATTTTCTCAGATAGGATTTTGCTTTCTTTAATTTCACCACAATGATCGTTGCTTTCGGAGCTGCTCCTGAGAAATTTTCTGTGGGTACAAAATTGCCTGCTGCCAGCCCTGCCATAGCTGTACCATGTCCGTTCTCATCCAATGAGGGTACAATCTCCTGTGGATTCTCCGACAGCAATGCCTGATTAATTTCCTCTCCGGTAAAAACCTTTCCATAAGGAACCTGTTCATCCTCATTTCCCAGAATTGTCTGATCCCAGATATATGCAATACGGCTTACATCTCCGTTTCGAAAGATTGGATTCAGATAATCAATCCCGGAATCAATCACTGCGATCACTGTGCCCTCTCCCTGAAGTTTCAGATAGGGATGATTATGTAACCGCGTAATCCCGGATGAATTTAATGCATCCGCATCCATAAATGTATAACACTTCGGCAAAGATGCATACGTATAGGAATTAATTTCCAGCGGACCAATCTCATTCAGCGGAATATATAGAATTCCAAACAATTCATTCACAGGAAGAAATTTTCCACCCATATTCTGTCCATGTTTTACAATAAAATCCCCGTACTCTTCATCCTGTGCCGGCGGTATTGACGGCTCAGCATGAATGCCCGGGGGGTTTTCCTGCTGTATCTGCACTTCAAAATCGTCAGGTCTGAACATTACTGTCCTCCCTGGATTTTTTATACATGATATGCACAATATATGCTCTTTATGACAATTCTAACCTTTACTGTTCAGACTGATATTCGCTTCCTGCTTTTGTTTCTTCACAACAGTCAGTAATAATATAATTCCAGCCACAGTTGTAAAAATACTGATAAACTGCGAAGTCGACAATACTCCTACGCTTCCTCTTTCAATATCTCCTCTGAAAAATTCTATCACAAATCTTCCTATACTGTAGAAAATAAGATAGCAGGCAGCCACCTGTCCATCTGCTTTCTTATGCTTTGCCACATAAAGCAGCAACAGAAAATGGGCAAAATCCAAAAAACCGGAATAAATCTGTGTCGGGATCAGAGCAACATTGTTGGGTGCAAAATCTGAATTTGTAAACGTAACCGCCAGAGGCCCTGAAGTTTCTTTCCCATAACAGCAGCCTGCCAGAAAGCATCCAATCCTGCCAAATCCCTGTGCCAGTGCAATGGATGGCATCATCAGATCAAAATACTCCAGAAATTTCAACTTCTTTATCCTGCAGTACAGCCAGCCCACCAGAATTCCTCCGATGATTCCTCCATATACCACAAATCCATCTGATCCTATGATCTGCCTTGGATTCTGCAGAAATTCCCTCCAGTTGGTAATCCAGAACAAAATCTTCGCAGATGTAAATCCACCAATGGCGCACCACACTACCAGATAAAAAATATGTTCACATGCAAGTTTCAGTTTACGCGCTCTCTGCTCAGCCACAAACCAGGCAGCCAATACTCCCATGGCGATCATAAATCCATAACCATATACCGTCAACGGTCCTATATGCAACAATTCATTATGCATGTCTCAAATCCTCTCAAATCTTAAAATACTTCCTGTCACTCTCTCATTTTATTTATTATTCACAGTCGGATTTCCCAAATAAACCTTCAAAAACCTCCAGCAATTTTTCATTTGCATAATCATTGGCTTCATTCTCATGTACCGCTTCCGCATCTGCTTCTCCGCAGATATCCACACCGGCAATCTTTCCACTGCTTTCTTTTGCACATTCCAATACAGTCTGTACACCGGACACCAAAGTTGTCAGCCTCATATCCCCCTGGCTCCATGTCGTCTGTGCATCCTCTGTACAAAGCACATCTTTATCAACAGATATATATAATGGAAGGAATTTTTCAGCATCTTCCTGTAAACCTTCCGATTTTCTCCAATTACATACTTCACTGACTGTTTCCCTGAGAAACCAGTTTCTCTCTTCATCATTCATCACCTGAAGTTTCTCTCTGGAGAGAAATATCACTCTGTCCTTCAGATTCTCATCTACCTGCTCATAGGCTGCTTCATCCGGTCCCACAAGGATCACATATTTCAGATTCTCCAGTTCCTCCAACGCTGCCGCGATCCATCCTCCACACGACAAAATCCCACCAAAAGCCGGAGGCTGCATATCTGTATGATTATCGTATACCAGCAGACAGAACGGTTGATCCATTCTTGTCAGCCAAAGTCTTGTCATATAGTGATAATTGCCGGAATCAATAAAATGGATTCCGGCAGTTGGATAATTTTCTGTTCGTTTATTAATCTCTGCGATTGCTTCCTCATCACAATAGCAGTTTGTCCCACAGACATCCTGAAGCTCAATCCAGGATACCTGTCTGTTTTTCCAGAATTCTTCTTCTCTGTAAATTCCGGAGAAATTCATCAGTACAATGGGATTCTGTTCCTGCATATTTCACTCAGTCCTTCCATTCTTCCAGCGGTTCATCATGATTTTTCAGCATTTCCCGGATTTCTCTGCCGGGACTTTCCACGCCTTCATCCGGAGTCTGCATCTCTGCATCCAGAATGGCGTCTGCATCTGCTGCATCTGCTGCATCTGCAGTCTTCCCGGTTTCTATTTCCATCTCCGCTTCCTGAACCTGAGAATCTGTATCTTGCTTCCATTCTGTTTCATCTTCATTTAAAGATTTATCCTGCACTTTTTCGTCCAGACCTGCATCTGCCAGATCATCCCATGGTTTCTCTTTGCCATTCTCTTCCTGTTCTTTTTCAGCACAGAGTTTTTCGGATTTTTTCATTCCAAGACGAATCATGATCAAAAATACAATGTCTGCCACTCCATCAGCAGTCAGAATAATTCCGGAAAACAGGATCATCCGGGTTACACTCAAAAAAGAATAGAGCAACATGGAAACACCCAGCGCAATAAATACCAGACAGCCAATAAGAATAATCTTCCAGCGTCCTCTCTGGGCTTTTTTCAGTCTGTAACTTCCCTTTATCTTCCAGATACTGTCAACCAGTACCAAGGCTCCCAGTAAATATGGCAGGATTTTGATCACGATCTGCGGTGTAAAGAAAAGAAAAATTCCAAGCACCATGACGATCACACCCGTAAACAGATCAAGAATCGTTGCCTTTTCCTTCTCAGCTGTATAAATAACAATATGATAAATACCGGAAGCGATCATTACCAGTCCGAATACAATCTTGCAGATAATGTTTACGGTCTGGTCCGGAACCAGGAGCAGACACAGACCAAATGCCAGATAAAAAACTGATGATAAAATCTCGCTTTTTAAAAAATCAGAAACTTTTTTCCCCATAACCTTTTCCTCCTGACTGTATGATAGCAAGTCCACACCCACTCTTATTGCTTTTCGTAATCTCCGCAGGGGACTTACTTGATTCGGTTAAAAATACTATTCCATTTCTTCTAAAATAGTATAACTTCTTTCTTTCTCTTCGTCCACAGGCAACTGCATGACTTTGTGTAAAATTTGTGAATTTTTCCTTGAAGTTTTTTTAGTGCGTATTATAATTATAGCGATACTCATAAATAATACATTTGAGAGTATTGCTATAAATAAAACTATGTCATAAAATGGATATTTTTCCATAGGAAGGATTTATTTTGAAAAAACAACCAAAGAATAAAGTTTTATTTCTTATCCCTGTCGGTGTTATACTCGCCGGTGCAGTGATTTTTTTATGCACCCGCGGAAATGAGAATGATTCTGTCTGTAAAGAAAATGTAGCCCGCCTTCAGGCTCTGGAAAATTCAGACATTTCACAGACAGAAGAACAGCTTCAGGCTCTGAAACAGACAACCGGCATTTCTTCCGGTTCTGATGCTTCAGACGGTTCTGGATCTACCCTGTTAAGTGATGTAGAAATCCGACAGGTTTTTGCCGGAAACGTCATCATCGGTGACTCTATCACAGAATCCATCGTAGAATACGGATATCTGGATACGGATGTGGTAGTCAGCAAACGAGGATTAAATGTAGGTGCAGCCGATGATCAGATCAGTACGGCAATTGCTCTGAATCCTTCTCATGTATTCATGGCATTTGGTTCCAACGACCTGGAAATATATGGTTCGGCTTCATCAGAATTTATTGATGCATACAGGACGCAGATAAAGAAAATCCAGACAGCCTTACCAGATGTCCCAATTTATATCAACTGCATTCTGCCGATTACTGATGAAGCGATCGCACAGACTCCTGATCTTGGATATTACCCTGATTATAATGAAGGACTTATCAAACTCTGTCAGGAAATGGGATGTACCTTTATTGACAATTCAACGATTGTAACAGACAGTTCAGAGAATCTGTATGAACCGGACGGTGAACATGTGATTCAGGACTACTATCCCAAATGGCTGACAAATATGGCACAGATTGCGGGGTTAAAGGCATGAAAAATTATTTACATATTTTTATCAAAGGTGCATTTGTTCTTTTCCTTATCGCATATCTGACTGTCCTGTATACCTCCGACAGCGCAAAGAATGTACCCATGGAACAGATTGCACAGACTATGGAACAGGATTCTGATATCACTTCTTTAAATAAAGAAGCACGTTCTGACCTGAAACATTATTATCAGACAGATGACCGCAATATTGACGGTTATTTCTTCTACAAAGCCGCTTCACCCATGGCAGTAGAAGAAATCTGTATTATGAAAGCCACTGACAATACCCAGGCAAATACTTTGCTTGAAAATGCAAACGCCCATCTCTCCGGTCAGAAGCAGGTATTTGAGGGATATGGCACAGATCAGATGGCTCTTCTGAACAATGCAGTTGTTGGAAAAAAAGGAAACTATGTATATTATATGTGCGGCGCAGACGCACAGAACTGGCGCACTGCCTTTCTTTCCATGATATAAGCATTTTACTTTAATCCTCGTAACTGTTCCGCATTTTACGCTAATGGACTGCAGAACCATTACTATGGCAGTCCTCTTAATAATACTGTTAAGAGAAAATGCAGTTAATAGAATTACTATAATATTCATAATATCCAGATTGGAGAACTTTTAATATGGTATTCAACAGTATATTTTTTATATTCTGCTTTCTTCCGGTTTTCATGATGATCTACTACCTGGTACCGGGACAGCTCCGCAATCTGCTGCTGTTTTTGGGCAGTCTGATCTTTTATGCCTGGGGAGAACCTGTATATGTGATCCTCATGCTGTTTTCCAGTATCTTCAACTATTATATGGGCACAGAACTGGAACGTTTATATTATGATGACAGGAAACAGAAAATTAATCTGATCTTCTCGATCATTATAAATCTTGCAGTACTTGTGTTTTTTAAATATTATGGATTCTTACTTAACACAATCGGAGGAATCATCGGTATCCATATCCCTCATCCGGAGCTTTCGCTGCCGATAGGACTTTCTTTCTACACTTTCCGTAATTTGTCCTATCTTTTTGATATTTATTTAAGTAAGGTCAGTGCGCAGCGAAATTTCCTGACCTTTTCCGTATACAGCACAATGTTTCCTTATACCTCTGCCGGACCAATCGTACGATATACGGATATAGAGACGCAGCTGAAGCAGCGTACCATCAATATCTTCAAATTCGGTATCGGTGCAGAGCTTTTTGTCAAAGGTCTTGCAAAGAAAGTTCTTCTGGCAGATAATCTCTCGGTTTTATACAGCAGTATCTGTGGCCATCCACAGATGTCTGTATTTACTTCATGGCTTGGCATTCTGGCTTATACAATGCAGCTTTATTTTGACTTCAGCGGCTATTCGGATATGGCCATCGGTCTGGGAAAAATGCTGGGATTTGATTTTAATAAGAACTTTGATTATCCCTATATTTCCACCAGTGTTTCTGAATTCTGGAGACGCTGGCATATTTCTCTTGGAATCTGGTTCAGAGATTATATTTATATCCCGCTTGGCGGTAATCGGGTCTCCACTCTGAAACATATCCGAAATATCCTTGTGGTATGGGCACTTACCGGTCTGTGGCATGGTGCAAGCTGGAATTTCGTACTATGGGGTGTTTATTACGGACTCTTCCTTTTACTCGAAAAATTTGTACTTCAGAAATATCTGAAAAAAATACCATCCTGGCTTTGCACTGTATACACTATGCTTGTAGTCATGATCGGATGGGTATTCTTCAGCCAGACAGACTTTGGTGCCCTTGGCCATTACCTTGGAACTATGTTTGGGATCGGAGCTTCCGGTTTCATAGACAAAACTGCACTTTACTACCTCAAGACAGGATTTATCCTTCTTCTGATCAGTATTCTTATGTGCCGTCCTGCTCTTTACCAGTACTTTAAGCGTCTGGTCAGACGCAGACCTGTTGCTGCAGTGATCATAAATCTTATTTTATTTGCATTATCGATTGCTTATATGGTTTATAACTCTTACACACCATTTTTATATGCAAAATTTTAGAAGGTAAACAATATGAAAAAATCATTAAGAAATTATCGTTTATTTTTCCACAGAATGGGACTTTTATTTTTATTTATCCCCTTGATCGTACTCATTCTGAGCATTGTGCTTCCTGACAGAGGGTTTTCTGAAAAAGAAAACCGCGTACTTTCTTCCCTGCCTCATTTAAACGGCAGTCAGATTGCTTCCGGCGGATTTGAAAAACAATTTGAAACCTATGAAAATGATCAGTTTCCACTTCGAGATCTGTGGATTACCCTGAAAGCCGGAACTGACCGTCTGATGGGCAAAGTAGAATCTAATGGCGTATACGTTGGAAAATCCGGATATCTTATGGAAGAATTTAAAGCGCCTGATCAGACACAGTATGACGCCACTGTAAAAGCAATGACTGACTTTGCGCAAAAACATTCTGATCTGAAACAATATGCACTGATTGCCCCAAATTCTGTGAATATCCTGAGCGACAGGCTTCCTGCTTTTGCCCCTGTCCAGGATCAGAATTCCTGGCTTGACAGCCTCTCTGCCTCCCTGACCGATGCAGGTGTGACCTTTATTGATGTTCGCAGCACTTTTAAAGATCACAAAATGGAAGACCTCTATTATCACACTGATCATCACTGGACTACCCAGGGTGCTTATTATGCCTATCTTAAGGCAGCCAAAGATATGGGAATTGATACTTCAGCAGACACTTATGACAAAGCACCTGTCACCCGTTCTTTTCAGGGAACACTGTCTGCCAAAAGCGGTTTCCGCTCCGGCGAAAAAGATGAGATCGATGTATTTCTCCCCACCGGAGATCAGGCACTCTCTTCTGTAGTTAATTATGTAGACGAACAGAAAAAAAGTGCCAGCTTCTATGATACTGAGAAACTTGAGACAAGAGATAAATATGCATTATTCTTTGGTGGAAACCACGCTCAGATAAAGATCAGTACTCCTACTGAAACAGATAATACACTGCTTGTGCTTAAGGATTCATACGCAAACAGCTTCATCCCATTTCTTGCTCAGCATTACCGAAAGATCATAATGATTGATCCCCGTTATTACTTTGGAGATCTGGAGCAGTTAATGCAGGTTGAGAATGTTCAGGAAATTCTGTACCTGTATAATGCTAATACCTTCTTCACAGACACTTCTCTGGAGCTTGCCCTGACAACTGCTGAACAGGATTCTTCTGATACATCTGATATCAGATAATATTATATCAAAAAATCCCCACCGAAATTTCAATGCCGAGGAAACATTGACTTTCGGTGGGGATTTTTCACACATTCACACACATTTTATAACACACACTTTTCACACACTTTTTAATAATAGGTCAGGTATAACGACTGATTTAAAACAATAATACTGTGTCTTTCATTCCCCGTTCCCAGTTTATCTGTTTTTTATATCAGCTGTACCTTAATGTGTATTATATCAGCATTTATGCCCTCTTTTCATTTTGTGCAAATTCAGCAATTTATTCTGCAAAAGTGTCCTTTGAGTCTCCAAAATGATTTACAAAATAATCATAGTACGTATCCAGTATTTCTTTCCGCCCACGAACACGTATAGGCACAAGTGTTCCATCTTCCATAATAAAATCGTCCTCTACATCCTTAATATAATCCATATTCACCAGATAACTCTGATGGCAGCGCAGAAAACGTTTCTCGTTAATTCTCTTCTCAATTTCTCCCAGCTTGTCCACTGTTATAATTTCGGAACCATCTGACAGATGCAGGGTGACATTATGTTTATCGCTGTCAATATACATGATATCATCTGTACATGGATAACGGTACTGTCTTCTGTTTTTGATCGCAACACGCCTTTTCATATCCGTTTTAAGAATCCTGTTCAGAAGTTTCATCAGTTTCTCTTCTGAAAATGATTTCAACAAATATCCGGAAGCCTGTACTTCATAACTCTCTATGGCATAATCCGGTGAGGCGGTAAGAAAAATGATCGGCACCTTACACTGTATCTGTCTCAATTTTCTTGCAGTTTCCATTCCATTAAGTTTCTTCATACAAATATCCAGAAAAAGCAGATCCATAGCAATGTATCCTTCTTCCACGTCGGCTATAAGCGTCTCTCCTGAATCATATTCTACAATTGAAACCTCTTCATTTATTTCTTCAAAATACTGACACAATATTTCTTTTAAAAGAAGTCTTTCAATCTCAACATCATCACAAACGACGATCGTTTTCATGTAATTTCCCCTTTCCGTATCAATATAAAAAGCAGTTTCCAAAATCCTGTCAGTCGCAAAGTTCTGACATTTATCTGTAAACAGCACAATTTCTATTAATTATATATGCTTAATCCTACGTATTCAAGTACTTTTTTCATTTATTTTACTTTTTTATAACAATCATTGTTGTTTACTTTTTTTGTGTTATACTTATATGGCAGCTTCACTTATGACAGCACTTTGGTAAAACAATCATATACTGAACTGTTACTCTATTTAACCGAATCAGGTAAGTCCCCTGCGGAGCAGTTATTCGGTGTAAAGCTGCGTAGCAAAGCGGATGATTTTATCCGCTTGACACAGAAAGAAGGAATTATATGCGTCAGGAAAAATTTAAAATGGAACGTCAGGGATTAATAAATGTGGGAGATGAAATAGAAATTTCCGAATATCAGTCTTTTATGAATTACAGTTATATCATTGAACCGGCTGTGGCAATGTCCGGCTGTTATCCAAATGCAGAACGCATCAGATCCAGAAAAGGAATCGTAACAAATATTGAACATACACCGCGAGGTTTTATAGTGACTGCAGAATTTGATGAATAGTTGCATATATTTTTCAAACACACTTCAGAAAGGAAATTATCATGGACAATAAAATAATAATCCGTACCGCTTCTGCTGCAGATGCACCGGCACTGCTTAAAATTTACAGACCATATGTAGAAAATACAGCCATCACCTTTGAATATGATGTTCCCTCCACAGAAGAATTTGCTTCCCGAATTCAACACACTCTGAGAAAATACCCTTACCTTGTAGCTGAGGAAAAAGGAACTTTGCTTGGATATGCATATGCAGGTCCTTTCCATGAAAGACCTGCATATGACTGGGCTGTGGAAACATCTATTTATGTTGATCAGTCTCTTAAACACAGAGGGATAGGCCGCATGCTTCATGATGCCCTTGAAACCGCTTTACGTGAGCAGGGTATCTTGAATATGAATGCCTGCATTGCCTATCCTCCAAAGGAAGATGAACATCTTGACAAAAACAGTGTGGAATTTCACACTCATATGGGATATCGTCTTGTAGGTGAGTTCCATAAATGCGGTTACAAATTCAACCACTGGTATAATATGGTCTGGATGGAGAAGCTGATCGGTGAACATCTAACAGTTCAGGAGCCACCGAAATTCCCTCTCCTGTAGCCTGTTATTTCTGTGACTTCCAGAAATTATCAGAATCAATCCTGTGTCACTATCGCAAGTGTCAGTATACATTAACACAAAAAAACCTTAGAAGATACTTCTAAGGTTTTTCAAGAGGTGCCACCCGGATTTGAACCGGGGATAGAGGTGTTGCAGACCCGGAAAAAATCCTTGGAACCCGCTAAAACTCTAAGGTTTTCCAAACTGTCCACCCTATATCCACCCTAATTTTCATGTTGCTTTCATGCCATATCAGGTATTTTACTGTGCCAAATCTATGCCACTTAGCACCCCTATGGGCATATTATATACATTTTAGTATCTTTCGTCTACAATTATTTTACTACAACTACAATATTATATGGAGGTTTATCGTGAATTATCAATTAGAGTTAAAACAAATTGTGGATTTTCCACGCTGCCGGATTTACCGGGAATTTATACAAACCCTTATGAAAGACAGAAGCATCCGTACCAACGGAGGTTCCTGTCTTTTTTATTTTCTCATTTTATGTTCTTATGCAAATTACAGTTCCTCTTATCGGAACATCGAACACCTTACTTACAAAGTTGTTCCTGGCGAATGGATCTGTTCTCTTAAAGAACTACAGATTTACTTCCGCCAAAAATTCCAGCACCAGGTCATATCCATACTGGATACCCTGGTTGAGCAAAACCTTCTAACCTACTCACTGCACGAAAAAAATAAGATTATCCAATACAAGATCAAAGACTGGCCAAAAGATAATACTGCCCTTTCCTATAATTACCCATGCAAAAAAGACATCGGGTTTTTCTTTTTTCCAATTGCAGATGTTCATAAACTAATCGGACTGGGAAAATGTTCGGAAATGGATGCTCTTTTGGATCTTTGGATTCATGCAGTCTATAATGATCCATCTGTGCAAGGCTCTGATGCCGGTCCGGTAGTATATTTTCGCAATCAGACTGGAAATCCCTTGTTCAGTTATCAGGAACTTGCCAGACGTTGGAAACAGTCGAAATCTTCTGTGTCCCGTCTGCTAAAAAAACTTGAAGATACCGACATGATCACACTGATTTCCTATTCCGGGAGACATGGCAGCATGGTATATCTGCGTAATTATCTGTCCGTTATGTTTAATATCAGTGATGTCATGATTGATAAGGAGGAAATTGCCATGAAAATGCAACTGCCAATACATATACCCGAAGACACCTTGCCTGTTAAAAACAATTCTGAATGCGTTTCAGAATCTATTACTGACGAACAAATCATCGTTTCACAGGAAGGCTCCTGCGTTCCAGAATCACACATCAAAGCCATTGTTCGCAAAGTCGCTGAAATACTGGAAATACAAGGCATTTCTTGTTGTAGATGCCCCAAAACAAAGTATATATTATCTCCTTTATCAGCCTGCAAAGATAGTATATATCTATATTCACTACGTATTATCTGCCCCTGGGGGAAAGCAGCCTATCAATTTGAGTTAAAACTAAAACCGGAAAATCACGCCGTCACCAACGTCCCAGGGCATACTCCGCCTCTGCAGCATACCTTACCTGCCTTCGCTGAAATCCCAGAAGTTCTGTTGAAAGGAGGGGTTGTATAATGGCAAAGAAAAATCACCACCCTGTTTCTGCTGAAGTAGAAAATAATCCGTTGTACCATGATACCTATAAGCTTCTCCGTTGTTACCGGGATTCTACTTATAGCCTGATGGTTGCTGTTCGGCAGGTAGAAATTCAGTTCCAACTGGAATACAACACCAGTGTAGACGAATTTCTGGATTCCATCTATGCTGCAGGAGCAGATCTGGGAGACAGCCAGATTGAAGAATGGGCAAAAAGCATTGCCCGCAGCAATAAAATGATAAAACTGCTTCTCTCTTCTGTGGATCTGCTCCGGAAAAATCATAAACATGGGGAAGAATATTACTGGATATTATATTACGCCTTTCTGTCTCCCCATGAACTGAAAAACACAGAGGAAATCCTGGAAGAGTTGGAAAAGCACGTTCCCAGTATCTCCTACCGGACGTACTACCGAAGGAGGCAGGCTGCTATTAACGCTCTTAGCAGCATACTATGGGGATTTTCTGCAAAGGGGACACTGGAAACTTTAAATAAGTTTTTCCCAAAATAAAATCGACATTTTCCATATAGGCACTCATAATTGAAAAAAACAAAGGAGGGTGCCTATTATGGATCAATTATCAAATTTTATATCCGAATATCTCAAAACATGTGAAACAATAAAAAAATTAAATTCAAAAACCATCAAAGCATACCGTATAGATTTATCACAATTTCATACCCTTTGAATCTGAATAATGTTTGTCGCTTTTTATTTTATTAAAAAAAAGTGCATATCCTGAAACCGAATATGCACTCCAAATAGCATTATATATTTATTTTCTTTTGCACAAAAAAGCACGATATTTTCTAAAACTCTATCTGTGTGTCAAAGTAAAAGCTTCTTCCACTTCCTAATCTTTGTCCGAAATGTTCCAAAGGGGGCTACTGTATTTACATGAATAAACTTATAAACTTCCCATACTGCTGTTTTGGTAGCTTCATCTGCCCACTTTCTTTTATGTGGTAAAAATAGCTCCTCTTCCGTCATAGAATCAATCATTGTAAAAATTTTCTGTATATTATCATCCAGCATGCCCATTAGTTCTTTTAGAGATAAATTGGCATAGGTATTGGTAAACCACTGATACAATTCCCCCAATTGATTCCACTTAAAACCATCCGATGGTGTTTTCACTGGAAGTCCAGCCTGTTCATCATTTTCCCATTTCAATACTAATGTGGTCCACCCAACCTGATATGCAAGATTTTCTGCAGGTGTTCGATCCACCTCCATACATCGTTTGTCCTTCAAGGATTCTGGGATATCCTCAAACTCTGCAATATATTTGTCGTAAGCCCTCTTGATTTCTGCCTTTAGTTCCTCTTTATTTTCATACGCCTTCATCATTTACCTCGCAGTCTTCCGTCTTTACTCCTTGTTCCACACTCCAAAATTAATTATCTCCTACGAATTTCAATAAGCTGAAGTACATCCGCAAACATTTCTCCTTGATCTTCTAAATCAATCATAAGCCATTTTTGTCCATTTCCCCATCTTGCTTTTTCGTAAAGTTCTCTTAATTCTGAAGTACATTCCCATAAAATAGCTTCAACTGCTTCTTTTTCTTTTTCTCCAACCACAACCAGTACCGTAAAATATCCTTCCCTGGGATATACGGTACACAGGCTTTTTCCAGACTTTTTAAATTTTACATTCCAACCACGTTCCCAACTACAACGGCTAAATTCTATTTTCTCATTGCACCTGTACTTCTTTTTAATCTCGGAGCAAAATTGCATAAATACCGGATTTCTAATATATGCCTCAAAATCCTCTAAGATCGGAATTTCCTCTTGATTCTGCATATCAATCATGACCATTCTCCTTTGCTCTTTATAGAAACTGGAATTTTTTGTTGAAACACTTACACAAATGAAGCATAAATAACATAAATTTCTGCAATCAAAATAATTCCGAGAACACCATCTATCATCAAATTATACTGTATATCTGTCAAAAATGTTTTTGAATGTGTCAGGAAATATTTAATGTTTTCTTTCCCAGTCAAAAGTGTAATTATGAGTAGCAAAATAGGAAATAAAAAAATCTCTACCTTATTTCCAAAATCATCTGCTATTCCATTTGCAAAATGAACAGGAATAATCTGAGGTAAGAAAAACACACTTACTATTGCTAATAAAACACCAATACTGCAAATTCCCCATGTTAATTTTCTGCTTCCTACAAGTTTCATAAAAATGCCTTCTTTCTGCAAAATTTAATTTTATAGTTTTTCTCCTGGATATCCCTATTTCTCCACAAATCTAATAATATGGACTTCAGTATATCATAGCATTTATATCGCATCAACATCCAATCTTGCGAGATACATCTGAAATAATTCCAGCTAAATATTTCTTGCTGTCTTGCCCCCGTCTACTCTGTACCGGATTTCTCTTGATCTGCGTCTTCTCTTTTATTCTTCCTTTTCGTTAACCTGTTTTTCACTTCAACTAAACCTACAAAGGCAACAACCACTGTAGCCATCCCCATTCCTATCCCTGAAGCAATATCATTGATGATATTTTGAGCAGGAGATAACGCCACTCCCAGTAAAACGCCATATACCATCGCAAATAGTAGAACAGAAAGAATGTCTTTGGCCTTACGTTCACGAAATGTCTTCTTATACTTTTCCTCCCATTCTTCTTTCATACTTTGCAATTCTACTTTCCCTTTTTTCCCATCCTCTAATAATAATGTAAAAGGTACATAAGCTCCGATCAAAACGCTAATTGTTATATTTGGAATTTCTAAAGCCAATTTCGAAGCATCACGACTTGCAATAATAAATCCCGATATGCAGGCACCCACATACGCCATAAAAATATAGCGTTTTTTTTCACTTATCCCCAAATCACTTTTTTTAAAACATAAAGAAAACAGATAGTCCATAGCCCAAATCAAAAGAAGTAATAGCACTGCACATATCACAGCATTAAAGTTAGCCTCTATGAGTAACGAAAAGCAAATATATGCATACGATGATATGAGCATAAGCAAAACATAAACAAGTTGTTGTATCGGCTTCTTGATTTTATTTACAAATTCAAAAACCCAATATTTCTCCCTATAAACACAATAAATAAAGCCTACCATAAGTATCATACTGATAATATAAGATATTATTAAAACTCTCTCCATGTATTTCTCCTTTGTAAAATCTATTTGATATAGCCAATATTTTCATTTCTCAAATGAGCTATCCACTAATTATAATTTCTACACCTCAAAATACTGTATATCTATACCCTCATACTTTTATCCATAAGTTACCAAATATATTGTACTACACTGCGGTAAAATTCTCCGAATGTGATTGAGGCAATATTATTTTTTCCTTTCAAAAATCACTTCATATCCAAGAGTACAATAGATTCCTTTCTTTTCATCAAATGGGATAACAATTTGCTTAAACTTCCAATCGTTGTCCGTCATAGAAAGAAGAAAATCTTTCACCATATAGAAATCGTCTTTACAATCCACATTAGAACCCTGTGCTTTAGTTTCTAAAGGTACTCTGTAAAATTTATATTCATACAGCACATTTTCCTTTTCATCTTTTTCAAAAATTAATTGATAACACCATGGAAAAAAGGCGCCTAATCTAAGACGCTTTTTACCAGATATGCTATGCTTTCCTTTATTGGGTATTATAACTTGAGTTAAACGCCAGCCATGATTTGCCTCACTTTCTATAGTTTCTTTTACTTGATCATAAAGGAAACCTGACTGGACTTTTCGGGACAAAATTAATGTATTTTTGATTTCTACAAATTTATAAATACGTCCTTCCTCCTCCCATGATATTATTGATAGAACTGTGCTTGCATGTTAAATAATTCAAAATACTTCCCATGTAAATTCAGCAATTCTTGATGTGTACCGTCCTCTATAAGTTTTGCATTTTCAAATACTACAATTCTATCGATCAACTTCGTACATGCCAAACGATGTGAAATATATATACAGGTTTTACCACAAAATAACTTATCAAACATGCTATAGAGCTCATATTCGCTTTAGGAGCTAATGCTGCAGTAGGCTCGTCCGATATTATTATTTCTGAGTTTCGGTATATAGTTCTACTCATAGCAGGCTCTTGTCCACCACCTGATAGAGTGTAGTCAATAACACCAATTGAATATTACGGATGACTTTCTATCACCTGTCCGGTGATATGAAAATCGCCTTTAAGAATCTATTTTGTGTATTCTAATTTTTATTTCTACAAAGATATTAGTAAAGGCTGCTACGCACCGTAGATACGGCAAGGCCTTGACAAATATCCCCATAGAAATTTATTAGTGGTCAAGCACAAAAAGGTGATTTCCAAATTGCCGGATTTATGATTTCGAATCACCAGAATATTCACCAATCTCATAATATTGTGTTTAAACCATTGCTTATATTGCATTAAACCAAAATTTAAACTGTTTTCAATCCTTTTCTTTATCCTTTTTCTTATTTTTCCCATAGCGATTTCTCCTTGGAATTCCTACAAAAAGAATAAGACCTACAACGATTAAAATCGTCAAATCCATATAACCATCTCCTATATCTCTTTATTCTTCATAATCCTAATAGAAATACATATTGATACTGTGTAGATTAAAATAATACCAAATGTTATCACAGCCGCTAATATACCCAAATTACTAAATATACTTATTGCAAATCCATTTTTACTTAAATTAACTTTTTCCATTCCAAACAACACAAGTAAAAAACCAATAATCGGTATATACATAAACATCCTTCCGTTAATAGATCCGTATTTATAGTATCCTGGCAATTGAAAAACTGTATAAATGCTATACAAGAGTATTCCATATAGAAATGTAAAAATTATCTGCTGCCATGTCACTTTATCGCCTAATATGAATAATACTATTGGATGAACAATACAGGAAAATAGAACTGCAATTCCACCCATAATAATTGTATACAGATATCTCCCTAAAACAAATTCTTTTTTTGTAATAGGCAATATCCCATATAAGCGCTCCATTCCATTTTTTTCAGAAATTGAAAATGTGTATCCAGATGCCATAGCAATAAAACATGTAGCAAAGGAAACACTTGTCATCAATGAACGATTTATTATTGCAAACACTACTGGAATTAGTAATGTAAAGCAAATAGCTTTTACATATACCTTTACCAAATCAAAATCCAATTTCATAGCCTTTATAATATTTGCCATATCTATTCTCCTTTACTTGTAAAAACAACTATATCGTCTAATGTAGCTTTTTCAATCCTACCCAAGCCGCTTATCTCTTTTATATACTCTTTCTTCAAAAGCGCCTGCACTCCATCTTTCGTTTTTCTTACACCAATTAATTTTTCTCTAATCCCAATAGGTATTTCCTCTCTTACATTTCGAATTACATAAAACTCTTCTAATAATTTCTTTTTTTCTCCACTGTATATCAACTCTCCATAATTGATATAGGTAATATAATCAGCTACTTTTTCCAAATCACTTGTGATGTGTGTAGAAAATAGTACACTATGTTTCCCATCCTCTACATACTTCTCAATAATCTCAAGAAGCTCATCTCTTGATACTGGATCTAATCCACTAGTAGGCTCATCTAAAATTAACAGTTTTGAATCATACGAAAACGCACATGCTAACATTAACTTCATCTGCATTCCTTTTGATAACTCTTTTACCTTTTTTGATTTTGCAATTTTAAATTGTTCAATATATGAATAAAATCGTAGATGGTTCCATGTCTTATAAAATCTAGACATTGCTTTTTCTACCATCTTCATATTCCACTCATCCACAAAGTAATTGGAGTCAAAAACAATTCCTAAGTTTTCTTTAGCTATCTGTTCTTCTTTTATGTTGTCATATCCTAAAATTTCTATTTTCCCCTGATTTTTTTTCAACATATTAAGAATAAGCTTTATTGTCGTAGTTTTCCCTGAACCATTTGGTCCAATGAGTCCCATAACACTTCCCCGAGGTAGTTCAAATGAAATATTATCAAGCTTAAAATCCACAAACTGCTTTGATAAATTTTTTACTGTTAAATCCATTGTCTTCACGTTTTTTCACCTATATTCCTTTCTAAATATATCAAGATATCTTCGTCACAGCACTAAACAGTAACTCCCTTAATTGTTCTTGGCTTAAATAAGAGGTACTAATAATCATATTACTAAAATCATATTCTTGCCATGAATGTGCGTGTATAGAAATTCCCAGTTTATCCTTATGCTCATATAAAGGCGTTCCCGGAAATGGTACGCATCCAGCAACCGAAACCTCTATTCCAGAATTTCTTAATATTTCCATTAAACTAATCGTTTCTTGAATTGTGCGTTCTGTATCACAGAAATGACCAATTATAAAACTCGCAACTACATGTATATTTTGCTTATTCGCATAACACATTATTTCCTTTGCCCAAGATAAATTAATATTCTTTCCAATCTTTTTAATTATCTCTTGTGAACCACTTTCCACTCCAAAGTGAATAACTTCACACCCTACCTTCTTCAATGCATCTATATCTTTTTCTCTAACAGCATCCACGCGCGACTCAATTCTAAATGCATACTTTTCGTTATACTTAGAGAGTAATAAGCAAAAATATTCTAATCTTTCCTTATTAGCCGTAAATGTATCATCTAAAATTAAAAACTTTCTGGAATTCAGCTTTTCACTCAGAAAATAAATTTCACAGATAATATTCTCTGCGGAACGCATTCGATATTTATTTCCAGACAACGCTCTAGATGCACAATAAACACAATTTCCAGGACATCCCCTGCTTGTAATCAGTGTAAATGCTGTTGAATACTTCTCTGGGTCAATAATTCCAATTGCTTGTAACGGTAATGCATCAAGATTTTCTATATATTCTATTTTTTCTGATATGTATATATCATTTTTAATCCTATAACTAATTCCTTTTACTCTACTGATTGGATATTGTACAGGATATTTTAAGCTTTCAAGGAGTTTTAAAAATGTAAACTCACCCTCCCCCTTAATAACAAAATCTGCTCCTATATCATCAAGCATTTCTCTTTCATTAAATGATGGATGTGGTCCTCCAACCACTGTAATTCCCTCATACCCTATCTTTTTGTTTAGCTCAACCATCCTTCTTAAAAACGGAACAGTTCTTGTATATACAGAATATCCAATCACATCTGGATTAAATTCTTCTAATATTTTCTTATATTGCTCTTTCTTTATTGGATCAGCAAAAAAATCTAATATTTTCACATCATATCCATGCATTATCAGTACACCCGCAATTGATAGCAGACCTAAATTGGGTGATGATACTACATTATGAATCTTAGCCCTACTATGCTTATCCAATGTACAATTAATCAATAAGACTTTTTCAACCTTCATTCTAACTCCTAATACATTTTGCAACTGACCGGATCACAAGCCAGTATCGAACCATTAATAAAATATGCCCTTGCCCTACAACCGCCTTTACATACATTTACATTTTTACAAGTATTACACTTTTCTATATCTGCTATTGTATGACTTCTATATTCCATTAATATTTTACTATTTTCCCAGATATTTTCTATTCCATCCGTTATAGTTCCAAGTTGTATATTTCCCAATAATGGGCATAAAATAATCTTACCAAAAGAATCTATGTATAAACTATAAATTCCAAACCCACAATAACCTATAAAACGATTGGAAAATGACAAAGAATATTTGATTTTATCTGACCAAATATTCTTATTATCCTCAAAACATTCTTTTAGCTTTTCTACTGTTTCTTCGCTAACATCTACAAATCTATCTCCTTGATAAGTCTGATGATAGTTAATATATGGACTAATTACAATTTTCACATTAGGAAACTGCCTTGCTTCTCGTATAAAGAGATTAATTTCGTTTACATTGTAATCTGTTACTGTAAATGATAAAATCACTCTTATTTCAAATCGGCTCAAAATAGGAAGTGTTCTTAAAATATGTTTATAATTACCAGGAGCATTGCGAAATGTATCATGCGTTTCTTCAGTTCCACCATCTAAACTAATCTGAATCTCTGAAATTCCCACTGTTTTCAAATTCTCCACTGTTTTTTTATTCAAGCAAGAACCATTCGTATATAAACGCATTGATATCCCATTTTTATTAATATATTTAACTATATCCCAAAAATGGGGATGCAGCATTGCTTCTCCACCAGTTAATTTTATTAAACCTACTCCTAAATCTTTACAGGAATCAACAATCTGAAACCACTTTTCTAATCCTAGCTCCTTTTTCTCAATCTCCTTTGGTATATAACAGTGATGACATCTTAAATTGCATTGTTTTGTCAATTCAAAAAACACTTCATCCAAAGTCCATTTAGCTGACAAATCAATTTTTCTAGCAGAGTTCTTAACTAAAATTCCTTTATCAATAAAATTCTCGTAAATTTTTATAATGCTCACTTCCCTGCCCGGGAGTATTGCTAGAATCTCCTCTAAATCTCTACCGCCATTAAACTCCTGCAAGACTATAGATTCAATTTGACTTAGCACCCAATTGCCATTATTTAAACCACTTATCACTATCTTATTATCTATTCTCTTCTTTATAGATAATTGTTCTGCAAAGCCATATATATTTTCCATTTTTCAGATCACTCTCCGCTTCGTTTCTGTGTGGCTTTATCACTGCAGCATTAAATCAAACACTCTGTTCCTATAATTGTCACAATTTCTCTCCTGTCCATATAAGTCGCCTGTTTCATTAAATGCGATTGCTCTACATCCTCCGCCACAATAATATTTAATCTCACAGTTCTTACACTTAGATAACATTTCGACATCTATTTCTCCATATTTTTGTTTACTTTTTTCCATAATCTCAGTAATATTATCTGTTCTTATATTACCCAGTTCAAATTCTTCAATGTGTAAGGAAGGACACAAATATACGTTACCATTACTATCAATACTAATCTGGTTGCAATTAACACCGCATGATGTTTTTCTTCCTTTTGAGTATACTTGATTACATAAATCATTCGAAACATCTATATTAAATATAAATTCCTTATTTTGTTTATAATAGTTAATATAGATATTTCGCAAAAAATCATATCCTCTATCCACCCATTTATAAAACTGCTCCATATTTAATTTATTTTCAAAAGTTTTAGCTCGACCATAGGGAACAAATCTATTGATATGTAATTGTCTAACATTCATATTTAGACAAAATTTTATCATTTCAACGATATCCGGCATATAATCTGGAGTTGGTGTCATTGCAACTATCACTTTTTTGTTATTAATGTGTGTTAGAGTTTTTACCGTATTTACAGCGCGCACAAAACTTCCCTTTCCTCTATTTTTATCATGATGTATTTCTTCATAAGAGTCTAAAGAAATTTGAATTGCATCTACTATCTCCATAATTTCTCTATATAATTCTGCATTTCCAATAGTTCCATTTGTTAAAATTTGAACTTTTCCATACTTTTTACAAGTTTTTAAAATTTCAACTATATCTTTCCTCATCAAAGGATCTCCACCGGTAATGACTATTTTATTATAATTTTTCGGTTTTAATTCTATAAGAAGATTCTCTATTTCTTCTATCGTTAATTCGTTAGCTTCTCCTTCTCCAGAATCCGCATAGCAATAGCTACATCTCAAATTACATCTATTAGTCACTTTAATCCAAATCCCATTAGACGTCTGGTGACAAATGGTTTCCTCTGTTTCTATTCTAGAATAATCACCATCTTTAACAAAAAAACCTTTTTCGATCATATCATCCAAAAACTGTTGAACCTCCTCTCCAAACACTTCTTCAGGAAGTTCATATAAATCCGATAATTTTAGAAGTAACTCTTCCACTGATATTTCGCCATACTTATTTAAAAATTTAGAAATGGTGAGACCAGAACTGTTGACTTTCCTGTAATCCGCTCTTTCTACATCGATTAATAGCCCTTTGGTTTCATAGTCTTTTATAATAACGTTTTTATTTAATGAAATTTTCATTCCTCTCACTCCTCTATTCTAATTTCATGCTTTTTAACAATTGATTTTATTGGACACCAAACTTTTAATCCGCTTTTTGTATCTGTTTCTACCAATATTCCATTTTCACCTTCAATACATATCTCACCTTTATCCACTCCACAGAAAGTTAAATTTCCCTTTAATTCTACAACAATTCGTTCCATAATTTCCTCCTCTAAATCACCATTGATTGAATTTCATAATAATAATTTTGCAACTCAGCTCTTGTAATATTAGGTGTACTAAATACAGCCTGAACTAAATCGAATGAAGACCAATTTTTGATTTCCAAATTAATTCCTAAATCCTTCATATGATTATATAGATATGTGCCTGGGAAAGGGGTATTGATGCTTATACCTACAGTTGCTTTATACTTTTTACGAAATTTCAGTGCCATATCTATTGTTTCTTTTATTGTCTCATGTGTATCGCAATGATGCCCTATGATAAAAGAACACATTACTTGAAGCCCTTTTTGCGACATATATGCAAGTAATTCTTCAGACCTTTCTAAACTTATATGTTTATTAATTTTGTTAATAACATCTTGAGATCCGCTTTCTATACCTATATGTACGGATGTACACCCTACTTCCTGCATTTTATCAATCATTTCCTTTGATAAAATATCTGTCCTCGAATCACAACGCCATATTATATTCATATTGGCTTGCTTTAGATAATCACAAAACTGATACAATCGCTTCTTATTTGCTGTAAAAGTATCATCCAAAAAAGCAAAGTATTTCTCTCCTTTTATACTATATTTATAATGTATTTCACTGAATACATTTTGAGCGCTTCGATTTCTATAACGTGTTCCCGATAGAGCAGCTGAAGCACAATAGATACACTTTCCTGGACATCCTCTACTTGTAATAATCAATTGCTTGATATCATAGCTTCGCATTTCAATTTCATCGAGTTCTGCCCACGGTAAATTATCCAGATTTTCAATATATCCTCGATCTGCATTATGTATAATCTCCTGTCCTACACGATATGAAATTCCTTTCACTTCTGACAAATCAATCGTATGATAATTAAGGCACTCCAATAGTTGTACAAAAGTCATTTCTCCTTCTCCACGGCACACATAATCAACTGTATTATGATGCAAAGCTTCTTCCGGCAAAAAAGTCACATGTGCTCCACCTAAAACAATAATTATTTTTGGCAACACCGATTTAATTATCTTTGTTAAATGGATAACCGCATTAATATTTTCTGTATATGCACTTATTCCTATCATATCCGGATGTGCATTTTTTATTTTATCTATAAATTCCTGTTTCCTTATATGATTTGTAAATAAATCAAGTATTTCTACCATATAACCGTGCATTTTAAGATATCCTCCAATGGAAATTAGACCTAGAGGAGGCATTGTCATCTTCTCTGAATATCCCACCTGCTTATTCTTATTACTGTTTGGCATAATAAGCATAATCTTTTTTATAATAAGTCATCCCCCCAAAACATATCTTCGTTAGTTATAATACCAATTTTAATAAATTCCTCTAACCTGTCTTCAACCTGATTAGCACTCATTGTATCCTTCATATGACGGATAATATCATCCACGGTATCATCGTCATTGATTATTTTCCAGATATCAGAATCTTTTTTATTTAAAATCACCCTACTGCCATCATTTTTTATGATACTGGTATATTTTTCATTTTCTTTCCAAACATAAGTTGTTTTATGTAATATGTCTTCTCGTTTAATCATATTTTAATGAATGTATAATTCTAAAAAAGCGTTTCTCTTTTCTGAGAAACGCTTTCTCACCATTACGTTGGTCCTGGTAATGGACCAATCATTGCAATCGCTATGCCTGCTCCGAAGCCCCAATCACAGTTTACTCCACAGCCTAAATCAACACGTTTTTTCTGCTCTACGCCTTCGCTTTTTGGTGTTTCATATACACTCATTTTGTCACCTCCTTCACATTTTGTCTTTCCAATACTTTTTTATGTATTAGTACATTCTTTATACCATGTCATAGCATTTACAACCATATTTATTGTTTTTTTTGCACTTTTTTTTATCTCTTTGGACATAGGCAACACATGGCTGATTAATTTCAATTATTATAAAATAATCTGTATGAATTATTTTGATGAAATATATTTTCATAGTCATTCATTGCAACATAATTGTGTCACTACATTGGCACACTTCTGCGATTGAAGGGTAATTTTACCCATGTTACAATTGATATTGCTTATAGTATTCCTATTTTTTCTGGCACCTTAATCGGTGCTTTTTTTGTACCCGTAAACCTTTCGCTGACAGTAGCCAATACTTACACAGTACGTACAGCGTACTTCCCCTAAAATAAAAACGTATTCTGTGCGTACAGTGTAGGTAAAACTTCCTATTATATAATGAAGGGAGATTACCATGAAAACAAGAAATGAAATCTATCAAGGGGAAGGTGCCCAACTGCTCCGGTTCATTACAACTTACCATTCGCTGCAATATGAACAGATCTTACGGCTCTTTTCCAAAAACAGAGAGTCTATCAAGTCTCTGATCACCAGTCTGGTAAAACAAAAACGCATTATCTATGATAAGGAGAACGGGCTTCTCTGCGACAGCCAGGAATCTGCAAACAATCCTGATTATGGAATGATTGCATCTTTTTGGGTGCTTTTGGACTTCAAAAACGCCATTGTGTACCATACTGACGGTGAATTTCCTGTGAAATTGAACTTTTTCTCTAAAGATGAATGGTATGAAGTCCTCTATGTCCCCCAGGAGCATGAATATCTTATCAATCATGTCATGGAAAGCCAGACAAAAAGCGATGCGAAACGGCTGGTTGTATTAGAATCGGAAGAACAGGCTTCAAAAATCCATATCACAGGTGTGATTGCCTTTTGCCTTGTAGACTCCTCTACCGGATCTGTCAGCTATTATGCAAAGAAATGAGGTATGTATGAACACCAAAACTGTTTTTGACCGTTTACAGAGCATTGATGATGAAGTCCAAAAACTTCACAACACTATTTTTGCATTGAAAACAACAGATATTCAAGCGTATGCCGACAAATACGAAGAGCTGAGTATCAGTGCTGCCTTGCGTTCTGAAAGGATTGCCTGCCAGCTCAGAAATCTGGTATATACCACAACTGACACTGGAAAGAAAGACTATCTGAAACAGGCTGCGGCTGTGCAGGGAATCAAAATCTCTTTTTCAAATAGTGTTCTTTCCATTACCATGCCAGGACTACTGCCCAAACGTAAATTGCGAACCAACACCGCTTTTCTACATGAGCCATTAAACCTTGCCTTGCAGACTTATGTGACAGAACATTCTATTCCGTTATATAAAAGATGTGTGGTCTGTTTTAGTCAAATTTATGACCAGAGCCTTTCTTTACAACGGATACGTGATTACGATAATTTGGAGTTCAAACAGATTTTAGATACTATCGCTTCCTATGTTCTGGTTGATGATACGGGACTCTTTTGCGACTCCTATCACACTACGGAACTGGGGAATTACGATCACACCGTTATCTTTGTAATGGAACCGGAAATCTTTCCTGGCTGGCTGAAAGATAGAAAAGAGTCTATCAAAACCATATCGGAAATTTCCTGATATTTTTCTTTCTTTTTCCGATATGGGTAATTTTTCTGCAAAGAAGCCATATTCTTTGCATTTTTAATGCTTAATACCGCCCTTACTTTACCCAAGTATAGGCTGTCATAGGTAAAAATCGAACTGAGGTGATGCTTATTTGATAAAAACCGATTCTATAAAATATCAGCTTTTGGAAATGGTTGGGCTATGTGGGGAATTCCCTTCCGGACAGCTTAACAGATTGATTGAGAGTGATTCCTATGCAGAGAAGGTGGTTACAGATTTAAAGCAGAGTAAGCTTATAAGAACACACTATAAAGATGGCCTACGAGGTTATCGCCTTACCAAACGGGCAAAAGAACTGCTGCTTTCGCAAAATCCCTGTCGTTTTCAAAACTATTTAACCGGAAATGCAGAAACCAACCTCATACGTAGTGAATTACCAAGACGGCTGCGACTTCATCAAAAAGCAGAAACCTATTTAACGCTTTCACATGCCGGAATCCCATTCTTTCCAGATGAAAAGCCGCTGCTTTTTTCTGAATCCAGCGAAGCGGCTACGTTTCCTGTGCGAAGCCTTCCTCTGTTTTACTCTTCCAGAGAAATAAAAAATCTTGGAGCATCCACTACCAAAATTAAAAATTCCCGTTGTATAGGAATCCTGATGGCTCCTCACTGTGTCTATGCTGTTTATAATACCGGAAATACACTTCTAAAATGGGAATACAAAACGGAAGTCCGACTCAATGCTTTTTTGCAGCACTATCTTCAGGGACTTCCTTACCATGGGCCACCTACCGTTTATGCCATCATGACTGGCAGTGATATGGATATGGCTTTCCGGCTCCTTACCAGTACCGGTGGATACAAAAAAACACTGTTCATGCTGGATACTTCGTATGAACACTTCTATTTCCTGCCCAATAACAGCTACGGAGAATACCTGCTCCGTTTATTGGTACAACCCCAGCGTATGATGCAGCTCAATCAGCTACTACTGTCCGACTGTTTTCCCCAGCGTGAGGATCTGCCAATTGAACATGATGGAATAGACAGCCAGGAAAATCCTATTTTGCTTGCGTATGATTTTGACATGCAGCGTATCAACCGCTTCAATACTGGATTAAATGTATATGGGCTATCCGGGAACCTGATTTGCTTTGACTTTCAGCTTCCCTGCCTGAAAAAATACCTAACTGCAGATATACACTTCTCCAGCATTGATTTTCAAAAGTTTAAAAGGAGGTTTTTCAATGAACCGTAAATGGTGGAAGTTCCTGTTTTTGCTTCCCATAAGCGTCTGCACTCTGTATGCCGGAGGATACGCAGCACAATTTATTAAAAACTATCAGGAATGGACTTCTGCCGGAAACTTTGCCGGCAACGGAACCTATCCGCAAGCAGCTTCTTTACACCCATTGGTCTGCTTTCATACCGCCCTTACCGATTTCCCATACAATTTGTATGGGATTTTTCTTTGCCTGGTTCTCTTTGGGCTTCTTACTTTTTTACTTATGCGTATGGGATATGACAGAAACGGGGAAATTAGTGACCATGACCGGAACTTAAATTACTCTACAAAAGGAACCTACGGTACATCCGGATTCATGACTCCAGATGAAATGATGAAAGTTTTGGAACTGACCGGAGATGTCAAGAAAAATAAAGGAACCATTTTAGGAAAATTAAATGGCAAAGCCGTATGTCTTCCATATCAAACACGAATGAATAAAAATATCGCCGTGTATGGTGCCAGCGGTTCCATGAAATCCAGGGCATTTGCCAGGAATATGATTTTCCAGTGTGTCGCCAGAGGGCAGGAAGGCAACAACGCTTCCGGGGAAAGTTTAATCATTACCGATCCCAAAAGCGAACTCTATGAAAGCATGTCTGCTTATCTGGAAAATGAGGGCTATGTAGTAAAAGCATTTAATCTGGTCAATCCGGAAAACTCGGATAGTTGGAATTGTCTGGGTGAAATCAATGGACAAGAAACGATGGCTCAGGTATTTGCAGATGTCATTATCCAGAATACAGGTTCCGGAAAAGGAGATCATTTCTGGGATAATGCGGAGATGAACCTGCTAAAAGCCCTGGTTCTCTATGTAGATCAGGGCTTTCCGCCGGAAGCCAGAAATATTGGACAGGTTTATAAGCTGCTGACCATGAGTTCCGAAAAGGAGCTGAACAGTCTTTTTGATCTGCTCCCAGTGTCCCATCCAGCAAAAGTTCCTTACTGCATCTACAAACAAGCCAGTGATACCGTGCGAAGCGGAGTTATTATCGGATTGGGTGCCAGACTTCAGGTATTTCAGAATAAACTCATTCGGCAGATTACCTCTTATGATGAGATTGATCTGACACTTCCAGGGAAACAGAAATGTGCTTACTTTTGCATTACCTCAGACCAGGACAGCACCTTCGATTTTTTATCTTCCCTGTTTATGACCTTCATCTTCATCAAACTGGTCCGTTATGCAGATAAGTATGGAGAAGAAGGAAAACTTCCTGTTGCTGTACATATACTGGCTGATGAGCTTGCCAACACCGGAGCTATCCTGGAACTGAATAAGAAAATCAGTGTAATCCGAAGCCGGAATCTCAGCATTTCCTGCATCTTTCAGAATTTGCCCCAGATGCAGAACCGCTATCCTTATAACCAATGGCAGGAAATCATTGGCAACTGTGATACCCAGCTCTTTTTGGGCTGCACAGATGAAGTTACTGCTACCTTTATCAGCAACCGCAGCGGCGATGTGACCGTAGGGGTAAGCAGCGAAGCCAAGCAGCTCAATAGCTGGCGGGTATCCGACTATACACCGGAATACCGGCAGACAAAATCTATCGGCAAACGAAAACTCTTAACACCAGATGAAATCTTGCGGCTCCCGCTTGATACTGCTTTGGTTATCCTACGTGGGCAAAAAGTCCTAAAAGTAGAAAAGTACGATTATACCCTGCATCCAGATGCCAAAAAGCTGACACCAAGAAAAGCATCGGAACACATACCTGAATGGCGCAAAAATGGGTCTTCGGAAGAAACAGAGTATCGACCACAGCCCTCACCCGGATCAGCCAAAAGGAAACGCCGTTCATCTTCTGCGTCAATAGCAAAACAGAAACCACATTTTACATCCGAACCCGTTTATCAGGAACCTACTCCCGATGATTTTATGGAGGATTTCTTTCAGGAAAATTTTATAGAAGATTCCCCCGACTCTGGCATGGTTCCTTTAGATAAAGATTCCATCATGTCATAACACATTTTGAAAGGAGATAACATTTATGGCAAACGAAACAATGAACCTGAACACCCCTATTTTAACCCTTGACTCCGATACTGTATTAGAAACTGCTCAATCAAAAGCGGATTTAATCTGGCATGACATCCAAAATGCCTATCGTACCCGGAAAATTCTCACCGGCATTCTGGGAGGTATTGAAAAGACCGAAGCCGGCAGCTTAATAGCAATTATTTACTATAAAGATTATCGGGCAGTCATCCCTATCTCGGAAATGATGATCAATCTGATCCAAGATGAAACTCATGATTACGGAGATTTCTCTCTTAGACAGAACAAAGTCCTTAATAACATGCTTGGTAGTGAAATCGACTTTGTAATCAAAGGACTGGATACCAAATCCAGAAGCATCGTTGCCAGCCGGAAAGATGCTATGCTGAAGAAACGTCAGATTTTCTATTTTGATCAGGACTCTTCCGGACAGAATAAAATCCACGAAGACCGTATTGTGCAGGCCAGAGTCATTGCCGTTGCTGAAAAAGTAGTCCGGGCAGAAATCTTTGGTGTAGAAACTTCCATCCTTGCAAGAGATCTGTCTTTTGACTGGCTGGGTGATGCCAGGGAACGATTCCAGGTAGGGGAACATATTCTGGTCCGGATCTTAGCTATCCAGGGAGATTCCCCGGAAACGCTCTCTATCCATGCAGATGTAAAAAGCGTGGAAGGCAACACCAGCAAAGAAAATCTGAAAAATTGTCGGGTACAAGGAAAATATGCCGGTACGGTGGAAGACATCCACAAAGGAACTGTTTTTGTCCGGTTAGAATTGGGTGTCAACGCCATTGCTCACAGTTGCTACGACAGCCGCACCGTTGGGAAGAAAGATAAGGTGTCCTTTGTTGTGACACATATTGATGAAGAACGGAATGTTGCTGTTGGCATCATTACAAGGATTATCAAACAAAATATCTGATTACCAAAAGCAATATGAAAAGGAGCTCACTACATCCATTTCTTATTGCGATACAAGATATTCCATGCTATACTGAGCGAGTATAGCTAATCGAGAAAGAGATGCGGATGCAATTTCGACCAGCCCTCTAGTTTTTAAAGGAGGGTGATGCCCATGAACACAATGGAAGTACTCACATTGCTTTTAGTAGTTTTTGCGGCTCTGACTTACATAGATAATCGACATGATAAGAAATAGCATCCACGATAAACCCTGAGAAAGTTTGATGGATGCTATGTCTTAACATAGAAAAAAATTAAATTTTACTGAGGGCATCAGATCTTGCATCTGATTACCTTTCTTAATTAGATTATACACTGGGGGATATGAGAAATCAAGTCCCCCTTTATTATTGTTATTGTCATTACTTAAACTAAATCGACAAATAATATGTTGATAAATATTTTTCTACAGCCCCCTCATTCTCATTTGACCATCATTTAACAGATTTCACATCTAATTCATGGCTATACATTAGTACTTGGTTCTCATTCTGATTCTTCTTTCAAATTTAGTCAGAGCAGACATTTTTAACGACTATTATTTCTATTCAAAAACAGTCACAGATATCTAAACATCAATAAAATATCTGCGACTGTCTTAGAGATATATTTCATTTCAGTTCATACGTTCTAACTTTTTCATTCATGCAGCCATACAAACAGCGAATCTTCTCTCATTATCTCGTCATATATGATTTCCGCCATTTTCTCTTCTGGTGCAGATAGGTTATCTGCACCTAATTTCCTCCCTATTTCATTGTTATGTAAATCCATTTTTTTGTGCTCATCTTTTGTATATCCATCGCTTTCGTTTCCAGTAGTATCTTTATCTTCATGTGCTGTCGCAAAAAGCTCTGCTTTTTCACTTCCTATCAAAACTGTCATTTCGGCATTCCATATTCCGTGTCTAAATGCGTCACTCCTGTCACCCAAACCATTTTTTCCGAATTTTCTTTCGGTTTGTTTAGTGGCAATTTCCTTTGCTTTATTGACTTTTAGTGCATCAAACGGATATCGAATCACTAATTTTTTCTCAGAAGAAGTAAGTGCGTTCCAAATGTCTATGACGCCATCTTTCTTAATAGCATGAATCTGATCCATAAAATCACTTATCTGCTGTTCACTCCATTCCGGATGTTTTGACTTAACATCTAAAATTTGCTTAACGATATCCTCAAACTCATTAGTTTCATCAATTATAAAACCTCTAGAACTCATACTTTCATTTGAAGCAGCATAAACTGAAATGGGAAGTGATGCACTAATCAGTACGCTCACCCCAATAACTATCTCTTTCTTCTTCATCTGTAATACCTCCCCATACAATGGCTTTTCATATCATAATTTAATTCCTATCTGTCATTGAATACTCTCAAAATACCATCCCTTTTTCTTCATCAAATCCAAATGTGTTCCCTGTTCAATGATGCTTCCCCTGTTCAATACATAGATATAATCCGTATCTCGAATAGAGGAAAGTCTATGAGTAATGATAATTTGCGTTTTATTGGTAGACCTTAGGTTATCATAAATTTTCTTTTCTGTAAGCTGATCCAGATTACTGGTAGCTTCATCAAAAATAACTACCTCCGTATCGCTAAGCAGAGCTCTTGCTATGGCAATACGCTGTTTTTGACCACCTGAAATATTTTGTCCTCCTTCTCCAACAAGTGTATCCAATCCCAACGGCATACTTAAAACTTCCTCTTTTAATGCTACAATGTCTAGTACCTTCCATATTTTCTCATCCGGAGCATCACCTATAATATCAATATTCTTTCTTATACTTGCATTTAAGCACATAGGATTTTGAGTAACTACTGAAAACCATTTATAAATCTGTTCCTTCGACATTGATCTGATATCATAATTATTTATCTCAATACATCCTTGATTAATATCCACGGCACCCAGTATGGCTTTTATCAAGGTTGATTTTCCACTACCCGATAAACCAACAATAGCAATTCTCTCGCCTCGCCTAAGATCAAGAGAAACATTATTCAATGCGTATGCCTGCCCACTATTGTAGCAATATGAAACCGAACTTATTTTTAAATTTTCAAATTTTCCAGGTACAAGAACTCCCGTATGATAATTTTCTCTAAAAATCATTAGTTCCTTATAACGTAAAAGCACTTCTTTAATACTATTGATACTCGGTAACAACAATACAACGGTAGTAAAAGGTGCTGTAAAATATCCCACTAAGGTTGCATAGGCTATAAGTTGTCCTATCGTTAACCCTCCTTGCTTCACACTATAACTTCCAATCACGTAAATCATTAAAGGGAAAATCAAGTTTAAGGTTGAGGAAAAACTATTCATCAAATTACTAATTCGAGTTTTTCCCTTGAATCTTTCTATTAACTTACTATAAGAATTTTGTAAATTTGATTTAACTGCATTATCCATCCCCATACATTTTATTTCCATTATATTCTCCAGAGTATCTATCAGTTCTCCCTGTATTGTACTCTGTGAGTATATATACTCTTTCGTCTTTATGAGATTTTTACCATTTAATAAAATCATTATGGCGATCTGTATAATAGAAACAACTAGAACAAATGCAGTCAAATATGGAGATATACTGGTCATAACAGCTAAACATACCAAGGATGTAATCCCTTGGATTATAATGTTTATAAATCCATTGGTAAGAATGTCGTTCAACTGATTTATACTATTGAAACGGTTCCCTATGTCACCTGCGGAATGCCATTCAAAAAAACTTACATCCAAACGGAAAATTTTATGAATCATATTAGAAATCATTGTTTTAAAAAGTTTCATGTTAATATTCAATAAAATTTTCTGTCTTAGTAAGCTCAATACAAAATGGGCACACATAATCAGAAGAACTAAAAGTGTAATTTTCCATATATGAATTGTAATATGGGCAGAAGATAAACTATCTATTACTTTTTGCACAACCATTGGAACAGCTAATGTAATAAGTTGACACATAAGCATCAACATAATTGCAATCATAAATTGAGAGAATTTTACCTCTATTTTAAATTTGGTTTTTTTTATTTTCTTAATATTTCTACTTGGAATAACGGATACAAGAATATCCTTGTATCCGTTTTTTAATTCTAAAAAATCGACAACTCTTTTTCCATTTGCTGGATCAAACAGAATATATTTTCCTTTCTTCTTAGTTTTATCAACTACCACATAGTGGGAATCATTACACAAAATGGCTGGAAGATACTCTATTAAGTTTTTTTCTTCATGATTATACTGGTATGCAGCAAATTTAAATCCATACTTTTCTGCTAATTCTTTCATTTGAGCTAAGGTCATACCGTCTCTGCCAATCTGAATCTCTGCCCCTATGTCCACGATATCACTTTTACACCCGTAATAATTAAGAATCATTGTCAGACATGCTATGCCACAATCCATGCTTCCTAGCTGTGAAACATAATGCACTTTTTTTTGAAACATCAAGTTCCTCCCTTTGTTAAATATTACTTAGCAATTACGCTCCTAAATCTCCAGAGCCAAAATGCATGGTAATTCTGGGTACAAATCTCTTAATAGAGAGTATCCCATTCCTGAGATTCCTGTCATAAATCCTGGTATCTTATACCCATGCAAATAAGACCTTGCACAATCGTAATTTTCATTTATAATATCCATAGCAATTTGTGTTCTCGCAGACAACATCATATGTCTTACTTCTTCATCATTACATTCTTTTGAATATTCAAGTAATATTTCTGTATTCCCCAAATTCCCATGACATAGACAGTCATTATCTGTAAATCCATACATTTTTGTCGCAAATAGTGCACGTTCAATATCACATTGTACTGTTATATAATCACTACTGTCTTTAACCAGGTTATACATCTTACTTCTTGCCAATAAAATCCCTGGTGCCCCATGACACCATGCTGCCATGCATCTATTATCAGAGTTTTCTTCTTTTTTTGCCTCCTCCCGATTGTCTAACCAATTATTATATTTATCAGAATACATGGTATTTTCATATATTAATCCAGAGTGTATTGCCTTTTGATATTCAATATGAAATTGCTCATTATTTAACTTTGTAAGAGCATAAATTATACCTGTAATTCCATGTGACAGCCCAGATAAGCTCTGCCCGTTTCCGCAGCACCACTTACCCTTATTCTGATTTTTTATAAGAATGTTCCCTGCTTCGCACGCCAATTGCAAATATATATCCTTTTGAGCTAAGTGATAAAGATTAAGAAGAACAATAACGGCACCTGCATTACCATAAATCAGATCATTATTTTCATCTGCTTTCAATGCATACTCTAAAATTTTGCAATGTTTTTCTGCATATTCTAAATATTTTTGTTTTCCTGTTATCTTATATAAAACTTCGTATACATATATAACAGAAGCTTCCCCCGCATAAGCACCGCTACTTTCCTTTTCTAAATCCGTGGATCGTTCCAACATATCATCGGTATATTGAAACATCATGGTCTCAAATGCTTTGCAGGCTGCTGACAAATCCACATCAAAATCTGATTGCTGTAGTGCATTATAAAAAAGGGCAATTCCTCCTAATCCTTCATATAAATAAACCCCTAATGGTTGGATATTCCAAGAAGAATTTTCAGAATTTCCAATAGATGTTATTCCTATCCAATTTATATCCTGCCCATCATCACCATAAAAAGCTTTTTGCTCTAATGTATGTAAAATTTTTAATATGGCATTTTTTTTATATTCCTTTTGTCCATGTTCATTATCGCTTCTACTTATACAAAGTTCATTTATATCTTTTTTAGGTTTCTCAACTTTTACATCATTCAAATCTGTTAAAATTATTTTTATAAATCTAATCTGTTCTTCTCTATCTTTCTTGCCCATAGAACAGATCTTATTTCTAAGATGTTGAATACTAGACTCAGCAAAATAGTTCTTCACCACTTCCCCTTCTGATCCATAAAGATCTTCTTTTGAAGTATTGCTATAAAAATATGGAATATCCATATTCAGCATATCCTTTATTTCCAGTTTTGCAATTTCCATATTCCCTTGCATCTGTTCCACATTTTTTAACACTGCACACAAAAATAGTTGCCTATCTTTCGCATCTTGAAGAAAATCCGGATTGTATGATGTGTGCAATAGCATGGAATACCGCTGAGTATCTTGGACTAAATGCCTAACTTCAATATTTTCAAATATCGAAACATAGTTTAATATAAGCTTCTTATTGTCCAAACAAAATGTATATGCGTCAAAAAAACCTTCGCATATCTCATCTATATACTGATTAGGTTCTTTTACCTTTTCCCCCAGTCTCAGTAAATTATTACTAGCTTGAGTAATAGGTCTTTCATATTCATAATGCATATTTGATGTCCCAGCATTTTTTAATCTTGGAATCAGTATTGGATATTGCTCTCCCTCTTGGCCATTAAGAGCACTCATATTTATACCTTTTCCATTTTTAGTGTATTTATAAAAAGGCAGTACTCCAGAATACAACACTGATTCATGTATCTTATCGTAAATTTTTTCTCTACCTGATTTTTTCTTTTTGTCCCTTTTATTATCTAAGACAGTCTCGGCATCTACAACAACCGGATATCCCCCATTAGCAATAAGATTTTCAGTATGTATATCATTGACATTTAATATATAATTGCAAAAAACAAGCACTCCTATCCGATAATAATAATTCCTGACTTCAGCCTCACTGTTACAAGGAAGATTAACTACAAATTCTTCCCATCCATAGTCCCCACAATCTAAAATCAAAAATTGCTTAAAGTCCTTTTTACAATTGGAAGAAATAAACTCCAAAAATGACTGATATGCTTTCTCCACCTTCAGTCCGTGTGGTTTATAAACTATTTTTCTTCCATCTTGAAACTGAATTAAAAAAACACTATTTCCTTTCTTATGTGAATCTGAACCACTCGTTCTTATGTTTTTTACTTCAGTCCAGCCCTTTTTCCCACCAAATTTATCTTCTAAAAGTAAAGTATCCTTTTCCATTCTTTCCTGCAATAATATATAATTATTTGCCAAATTTTCCATTAATTCTATCAGCATTCTTTTAAGACCTGGATATATGGAAAATAATTCTTTTATATACTTATCATTACCAAGAAATCTCTGATTATAGTCTTTATATTCTTCTGCTTCATCATTTCCTCTAAGTTCTCCTTGTTCTTTTGCTAAATACATTTCAAAAATAAGAGTGCTTAAAGAAACATCTAAAATCCTTTCCGCTAAATTTTTCAAAAAACAGTCCTGAACTACTTTAACAATATATCCTTTTCTACTCTTTCTTTCTAAAACCCGTTTCCCATATCCCAGAAACCTGAGAACAAATTGATCAAATAATACTTTTGTTCCTTTTTTAGTCAAATAGGATATAGCCTTCTCATTACACATATCAGAATATTCCTGATTTAACGTTGCAAAGCTAATATATTTATGATTTAACGAATACTCTGAAAATAATATCTGCTCTATAGAAACCCCATAAGCCTTATCTATTAATTCAATAACATCTTTACCTAAAATGTTATTCCAATATTCTAATATTTGAGTATCTTTGATTGGAACATCCTTATAATAATTTCTTTCATAAAAATAGGAATTATTGTCACAATTATTTTTATCCATAATAATCTCCTCCATTACGTAAAAAATTTTGAATTTGCATATGATATCTATGCATAGAAGCCAAACCTATTCATTCAGTAGTCATCATACCTGTGGTTTCATACCACTCTCATAAACTAACAGCAAACAAACATAATTGTTCCCCAGTTACATTCTTTTGTTGATGTACAGAACTGAGAGCCATCGGAAACTCTTGGTTCACCAGCACCTGCGGAAAAATTGTTTAAATCCGCCTCTTTAATTTCCTTCATTACATTTCCTGCCGGATTCATAAAATTTTCTGGTCTTGTCATTGGATTTCTATAATTTTTCTTCATAAGGCACGCTCCTAACTGCTTCTTGCATAGATACCATATGTAAATTCAAAATGTCTATATCTATACGATTTAATTTTTCACAAAATACTGCAGGAATACAGAACCCTTCAGGTTCATCCTAAGATATTTATTTTTTCATTTCTCATTTCCTTAAAAGGTTCTGTTAAGTTCACTTGACTAGCAGTATGTATTTTCTCTTCTCCTTCCTTACAAACATATATTAAAATTGTTTATGATTATGATTACGGACAACATTTCTTTACATTCAATCCACCATTTTTTACCACCCTTTCCGTCTTGTTTGTTTTACCTTTACTTTTCTTTTTGATTTCATATAAACATTCTTTTTGGTTCTGTTTAGCATTTGAAACAATAGTATGGAAACCACCAAAACCCCAATTATAGACATCGCCGCAGGAGGAATTTTATATGTTATTCCATATTCGCTTCCGCATTTAGGATCAACAAGTATCATTGCAGCCTTGATTGGAAACCAATTAAGCATACTTCCTTCCATTGTTGCAAAATATCCGTAGATGAATGCAACGGCAACTCCCAGCAATGATTTTCCTTCTGCAAAAGCACAAACAATAATAATGGGAAGTACTGATATATACACCAATATGTCAGATACAATAATCTGAGCGGCTGACATCAGCATCATATGAATATTCATTCCAGAAAATCCTAAAAAAGCATTAAAACATATTGACAAAAGAGCGTTAAAAATACTAAATACTATAGTTAAAAATAAAAGCAGCCAAAATTTAGCAATAAGTAACTTTTTATATGAAATAGGTACTGTTAAAATAGATTTTAATGTATCATCTGTTGTTTCCCTGGAAATAATGTACACAGCGACTAATGTAATAATAATCGGGAAAAATAATGTACAATTACTAATAATTACCTGCTGTATAAAATACTGAAAATCCCATACTTTATTTGTGCTTGCAGTTGAATAAAAGCAACTCATTAACACAGATAGCGACATCATAACTAATCCAGCTTTTACAACTGAATATCTTTTAATTTTTAATAACTCTGTTGATATAATATTTCCCATTTAAATTACCTCGTCCATTTTTTATAAAATCTAATCATAAGCATTAAAGATAAGAACAATGTTACTCCTAATACCAAAAATGCATAAATATCTGACGGAAACATAATATATGCTTCTTTTGACAAATTATCTTTTATTACATGATCTACCAGTTTACCGCTTGTCCAGTCCATCGCACATATAACTGGAAATAGATTTAGAAATTTTGCGGTACCTTTCACTGCCATTGTTTCAAATAAACCGATAATTCCCCAATTTAGAATCGAATAAAAAAATGCCAACAATGTAGACACTAAATAGGATTTATTAAAATATACTATTATAACCACAATAGGAAGTGACGCTATCGTTATCACAAGCCCAAATATAATACTAAATCCTAGCTTGTATGCTAAATCATATATAATACCAACCTTCAATATCCATGAAAAGAATATTGTAAATGATACACTCGCCAGGCTAAAAAGAGTACCATATATAAAAAGTACACAGATCTTTGCAAGGATCATTTTGGTAATTGTCACGGGCACTGTTCTAATATTTTTAAATGTATCATTATCTCGTTCCATAAAGAACAAGATTGTCGCAAGCATTCCTATTAAACAAGGTGCAAGGAATACAAGACCATAGCCCTGTGTCATAGTAAAGGATAAATCAAACCTCATTTTCAAATAATGTGTGCTCAGATCACCAGACATCCCGTTCTTAGTTGTTATAACCACAATTAAGGGGAAAAAACATGATAATACAATCAGCATGAGCGCGATTTTCCTTCTTTTCAATTTTGTAAACTCACATCTGACTAAATCAAGCAATTCCTTCCCCTCCTGTCACTTTTTTAAAATAGTCCTCTAAAGTATCTTCACACAAATGAGCGTCCATCACGTCTACTCCTTCTTGAACAAAGGAACGAACTATATCTGGTATTGATATACTGAGATTATACACATTTATATCTTGGTTTCCTGATACCTTAAAATTTGATTCTTTATAATACACTGACAGTATTCTTGCTGCTTGGGCATTATCAGAAACCTTGAAGTGTACATATTTTCCATTTTTTTCTTCTAATTCCTTCATACTTCCCTCTTCAATGAGTACGCCTTTATCAATAATACCAATATCGTCTGCTAAAACAGCAATTTCTGAAAGTATATGGCTAGAGATCAATATAGTTTTCCCTCTATTTTTAGATAAATCTTCTATAAATGTTCTTATTTCTGCGATTCCTATCGGATCTAAGCCATTAATTGGTTCATCCAAAATTAATATTTCTGGATCATGCATTACCGCTAATGCTATAGCTAATCGCTGTTTCATTCCTAATGAATACTGCGAATATAACTTTTTATCTTTGTAGGGTAAATTAACAAGTTTTAATGCCTGTTCGATAGCATCAGTTCTTGGGATTCCTCTCAATTTCGCAAAAATTCTAAGATTTTCCGTACCTGTCAAATTAGGGTAAAATCCAGGACTTTCAATCAGTGATCCTATTCGAGGTAATATTTTTTTCTCTTCAAGCCTTATATCTCTATTAAAAATACGTATGGAACCTGATGTCGGTTCTATGAGGTTTAGCAGCATTTTCATAGTTGTGGTTTTTCCAGCTCCATTTCTCCCTAAGAGTCCATATATCTTTCCTTTTCTTACATGCATATTTAGATTGGAAACACTTTTCTGTTCTCCATATGTTTTAGTTAAATCACGTGTTTGTATAATGTATTGTGACATTTGGTTTTTCTCCTTTCAGAATCTTCTATGTTTTACAGTATAATATATTTTTCTGACAGGAACCTGACAGAAACCTGACAAGAACCTTGTAATTTATTTAATACGAAAAAGATGATACTCGAACGTATCATCTTTTTTGTTACCTTTGTATAACTGAAAATTCAATACAAAATACTGTTCCTTTACCCGGTTCACTAAATGCACTAATTGTCCCACCCATTTTCTCTAGCAATAATTTTGAAATATTTAATCCCAGTCCATTCCCTTTTCCGGATCTTCCTTTATTACACTGGTATAATCTTTCAAAAATATAATTCAAATCTTCCTTTGCTATCCCTATCCCATCATCACCTATCTCGAGTCTAAATTTACCATTCCCCTCTGATGCTGTTATTGATATGTTTGCTGCTTTGCTATGAGTAAAAATATTCTGCACAATATTATTTATAGCCCTCATATAACAATCCTCATCAATCTCAACAATTATAGCTTTCTCAGGAATTTCTATATTATATCCTATTCGATGTTCTTCTATTATAGGGATCCAATCCAAAAAAATCCTTCTGGTTTCTTCAGTAATGTCAACTGCTTTTATTTCCAACTGTTCCTCATCTGAATTAATCCTAAACCACTCGAATAACACTTCGATATATTTTTTTAAGTCATACGCCTTTTCTTTCGCTAGTCTTAGATATTGTTCCTCTTTATCTGAACTTACCAGTTTTAAATCTAGAGCGTCCAAATACCCTATTAAGGTTGTCATGGGTGTTCTGACATCATGTGATAAACTTGTCATGAGTTGCTTATTTGCTTCCAACTCTATGTTACTCTCTTCGATCCTTTTTTCATATTTATACAATATAGAATTTACTCTAAATCCAACTTGATCTATCCTATTATTTTTTTTCAATAGAAACTTTTGTTTGCTTTGACCTTTCTCTATTTCTAAAAGTATTTGATTGAACTCTTTTAGTCTTCTATTAATTTTAAACACATAAAGTGTCAATCCCAAATTATAAAATAAAAGTATGACTAGCACCACATAAAATAATTTCATTTATCTCATAACTCCTTATTGAATCTATATCCAAGACCTCTTACAGTCTGAATATACGAATTTTCTGCTGTTCGCTCTATTTTCTTTCTCAATCTGCTAATAACTGCCATTATGTTATCATCATCATATACATACTCTTCGTTCCAAACATTTTCGTATATTTGTTTCTTCGTGAGAATTTTTCCTTGATTTTTTGCAAGATATATAAGTACATCATATTCTTTTGCAGATAATTTAAGCTCTTCACCAGACAATTCTACTATGCCACTTTCTAAGTCAATTCTTAAATCGCCATATTTCAAAATTGCTTTACTAGCCATATTATTTAAACGTGTGTAACGTCTTATTAGAGATAATACTCTTGCAAAAAACTCTTCCATTTCAAAAGGTTTTGTCAAATAATCATCAGCTCCCGCCCGCAACCCTTTTACTTTTGAGGTGCTGTCATCTTTCGCTGTAAGCATTAGTATTGGTACATTACTCATGTCTCGTATTCTTTCTAAAACTTCAAAACCACTGATTCCTGGCATCATCACATCCAATACAACTAATTGATATTCCTTATCTTTTACTGATTTTATCCCATCAAAACCGTTGCATGAAATATCTGCACAAATATTTTCTTGCAAAAGACTCTCTTGCAAGAGTGTACATAAATCCCTATCATCATCAATAATTATAATATCTTTTCTCATCTCAAGCCTCCAGTAATATGTATATCTCTTCAAATTGATTGCAACAATTATATTGGTAATTATTTTATCACTATATTAACCGTTTGTATCTTACAATATTCTTGTAATTCATATATCGAACCATTTTGGCTAACTCTTTATATATCAAATTTTTATTTCTTCATCTCAACTTGACAAACCTCTACAATTAAAAAAAATTCACCCATACTAGAATAATCTGACAACGATTCCAGGTAGGGGAACATATTCTGGTCCGAATCTTAACTATCCCGGGAGATTCCCCAGAAACGCTCTCCATCCATGCAGATGTAAAAATCGTGGAAGGCAACACCAGCAAAGAAAATCTGAAAAGTTGTCGGGTACAGGGAAAATATGCCGGAACGGTGGAAGACATCCACAAAGGAACTGTTTTTGTCCGGTTAGAATTGGGCGTCAACGCCATTGCTCACAGTTGCTACGACAGCCGCACCGTTGGGAAGAAAGATAAGGTGTCCTTTGTTGTGACACATATTGATGAAGAACGGAATGTTGCAGTGGGGATTATCACTCGTATTATTAAACAGAGTATTTAACAGTCCATAATGTGAAAGGTAGGAAATCAACTGAACGCTTTCCTACCTTTTCTGTTATCTTTTCTCACCCTCATACTCAATTTTCAAACCAAAAATATATTGCAGTTTATGAAGCAAAAGAACAAATACAATGCCCATATATTAATTTATAAAATTCTTTTATTAGTAGATATACTCTATTTTATTCTATCTATCAGACTCTCTCTCTTGTAAAAATTAATAATTATATAGGCAAATATCATTTGAACAATAATAAGTATTGAAAAATATACCGTCATTTCTTTAAATGGGAAGTGATATATCACTTTTCCAAAAACACTAAAGGAACTAAATACATTACACAGTATAATCCCAAAAATAGTTCCAAAAATCAAAGAAATTGAAATCGAACCAACGGAATATAAGATTCCCTCTTTTACTACTATAGATGATAATTGTTTATCAGTTAGACCTACACATTGTAGCATTCCATATTCTCGTTTACGTGTTGCCATATTTGAAAACAGCATATTTAGCAAATTAACAATACCAAAAATTCCTACAAATATAACTAAACCATAAACTGGCTTTCTATATGCATCTATCCTTTGTTTATATGAAGCAGCAACATCATCTATGGTAGTAAATTGGATAGGCATTTCATTTTGAAACATCTTTCTAATCATATCTTCTGTTTTTGAAACATTTGTATCACTTGTTGTTTTTATACTCAATTGATAAGTTAAATTTAATACATCTTTTCTTAATTCTTCCATATTAGATAAAGGCATATACACCATATTGTAGCCGCCATAATCAGCACCATTTTCTACAATTCCTACAACCTCATATTTTACTGGTACACCCTCGCTATCTAAAATATTAATTGTATCACCAATTTTAACTTCCCAATCCCATAAAGTTTCCCACTCACTTGCTTCCGAAACTACAATTCCATTTTTCTGTTGCATTTTCTTAAAATCTATTTCACCATCTACTAAAAATTTCTTTAAATTAGTAATATCCCCCGATTGTATTCCGTCCACAACAAAAATATCTGTATCGCCATTCGGTAATGTTATGTCACAAACTGTTCCTTTATACTGTTTAATTGATTCGACAGCTTGCATATCCTCTAATTTTTTTAGCAACTCTTGATTTAAAATATTATTTTTTTGTAAATCAAAATATTGTTTACTCGTATAAGACTGTGGTCCGTATGTTCCAAGTTCAATTTTTATTTCACCATTTGGCATTGATTTTTTTGCCATATTATATGGATCAATAGAATTTAAGTAGGAAGAGCTAGCCATAAGAACTATTCCACAAATTCCTAAAGAAAGTATTGTTAAAAACGTTTTTTTCTTATTACGCTGCACACTTAACAATGCTAATCTCCACAATGTAATTTTTTTATATGAATGTTTCCTATTTATATTTACCTCTGTATCTGCAAAATATCGTAATGCTTCTATTGGAGAGGCTGCAGATGCTATTTTTGCTGGTTTATAAAGAGATAACATTACAACAAAATAAACAAACGCACTCGCCATACCTGATATTAAAATAGTATTCACTAAATACCATCCTTTTGGTTGAATAAAGTAAGCTATAATACCCCCAAAAACACATCCCCAAAAACAACCTTTTAGAGTTAAAACATTCCCTTCTATTTTTATTATTTTTCTGATTTGCTTTTTAGTCATACCCAATGTTCTCATCTGTCCATATTTTCCAATTCTCTCCAAAACAGAAACAAAAAATATACTATAAATAACTATACTTGATATAATTGCAATGACTAAACTCACGCCCAAAATAACACTTATATATTGAATACTTTTCTGACTAATAAGAGAAAAATAATAAGATGAATAAACAATGCTATCCTTTGGTACATCTAATTGTTGTGCTATTTTATCAATTTCACTCTTTATTCCGGCTTCGTTCCAGCCTTGAGTATCGTTAATTTTAAAATATATGCTATATAAAGCCCCTGGCATTTTTCTTTCAATCAATTTATCAGATACATATATCGAATGTGTATCTGCAGTACTCTGCATAGGTAAAATTCCTGCAATAACATAGCTTTCTTTTCCATCTCCTAAATCTATCTCTATAGAATCACCTATTTTGGCCTTTGATTGAACCTCTTCTAAATATGAATCAGTTACTACAACTTCTTTTTCCATTTCAGGTAATTTCCCCTTTAATTCGGGATATCTTCCTAACTTTAGTAACGACTCTGTCATTGTTCTTATAGTAATTTTATAAGTCCCCTGGTTTAATGTCCCCAGTGTTCTAGTTTCTCCCATTTCAACATTCTTCATGGCTTTCATTTTATTGACAACCTTAGAATTAACATCCATAAATGTCGCTTGATACCGACCTTCAGCATCTTGAATTGAAAAACGTTGTGTTTGTACAAAATAAAGTGTTACCACTATAATTAATGCTGTTGACAATATTATCGTTAAAATGCCACAAAACTTCTTTAACCTCACACTATTCAAATCCTGTCTTGCTAAATGCCCTATTACCTTTTTTTCATTATTGCCTTTCATTTTTCCTACCTCAATTCTATATAAATTTACGAAAAATCCCATTTTCAAAACCAAATTCTGATTTTGAAAATGGGTTTTTCCTAGCACATCTTACTGCTCTGGTGATAACCAATAAGTACCGTCTAAGCAATCAGTTAAGCAATCTTTTCTCAGTTTACCGTAGCAAATAATGACGAGATCATACGCATTAACTTCTGCCTCTGTTAATTCCTTATTCTCTTTATGTTCCAGCATTTTGACTCCTCCTCCTAATATATAAGTGTAGGGTTTCAGTACCCAACAGCCAGTTGGGACTTAATCCTCTCATTGTTTAAGCTGTATAATGATTAGGCATCGGTCTGACGACACCTCCTAGGACCATTGGCGTCCGTACGAAAGCCTGTCAGCCAGCCTGTCATTGCAGCCGTTCGATTTATGCAGGTTGAACTACTACTTCACGTTCGTTTGATACCCCAGGAGATTGAATAGGCAATGAGAAATGCTGGAATCCATGCAAATTCACTTTTGGAGGTACGTAGAATGTACAACGCAGTAGGTATTGATGTTTCAAAGGGTAAAAGCACCGTTGCAGTCCTGCAGCCTGGCGGCACTGTGATCCGCAAGCCCTTTGATGTCTCCCACACATCCCAAAACCTCAATGAACTGGCAGATTATTTGAGTTCATTAGACGGCACCACAAAGATCGTTATGGAGTGTACGGGTAGATATCATGAGCCTATGATAAAGGCTCTATCCGAGGCTGGATTGTTTATTTCCATTGTAAATCCTCACCTGATTAAAAACTTTGGCAACAACTCCCTGCGCAAGGTGAAATCGGATCCGGCGGATGCCCGCAAAATTGCCCGCTATACGCTTGACAACTGGACGGAACTGCGCCAATATTCAGGTATGGACAATACACGTACTCAGTTAAAAACTTTAAACTCTCAATTCAGCTTCTTTATGAAACAAAAGGTTGCCGCAAAAGCAAATCTGATTGCACTGTTGGATAATACTTATCCTGGTGTAAACAAACTCTTTGACAGCCCCACCCGTGAGGACGGGAGTGAAAAATGGGTTGACTATGCTTATTCTTTCTGGCATGCGGATTGTGTCCGCAAGATTGGGTTAAAGGCATTTACAGAACGCTACATGTCTTTCTGTAAGAAGCACCACTATATCTTTCAGCAGGACAAGCCAGAAAAACTGTTTAATGCCTCGAAGGAGTTGGTTGCCGTCTTTCCAAAGGAGAAGACTTATAAGCTGTTGATCCAGCAAAGCATCCAGCAGTTAAATCTTGCCTCCGAACATGTAGAACGACTCCGCAGGGAAATGAACGAACTGGCATCCACACTTCCAGAATACAGCACCGTAATGGGCATCTATGGCGTTGGGAAAACCTATGGTCCCCAGCTCATCGCTGAGATCGGCGATGTATCCCGGTTTACCCACAGGGAAGCACTGACCGCCTTTGCGGGCGTAGACCCCGGTGTTGATGAATCCGGCCAGCACAAGTCAAAGAGCAACAGGGCTTCAAAGGTCGGATCCGCAAGGCTGCGCAAAACATTGTTTCAGATCATGACAACCTTGTTGCAAAATGCTCCTGAAGCCGATCCGGTGTACCGTTTTCTTGACAAAAAACGGTCTCAGGGAAAGCCTTACTATGTCTACATGACAGCCGGAGCGAATAAGTTCTTACGCATTTACTATGGTAAAGTCAAAGAATGTCTGCGGAACTTAGAACAGACAGAATAACACCCTTTTCTATATCACCACTTTCAAAGCCGGCATTTCTGGCGGCTTAAAAGTTATGCACAAAATATCAAATCGGATTTTTGAAATTTTCTTCAAAAAAACACTTGACTTTTTATTAGCAGGCTTTCATTAAAAATTTATATAAATAGTTTTCACTAATTATATACATATCACAAAAATTGCTGATACTCTTCCTCTTCACAAAATTTTATAAATCTTTCCAAATTTATTGCTATATTTTCATTTTTATCAAATATAAACATGCTATATATAAACATAATTTTTCTTAATGTGCAGTCAGAATCTACTCCTTCTTCTATAAGTGCTGGACACATTCCTCCACAAACACAATTAAATTTGCAAGTCTTACATTTTTCATTAGGCATATAAAATAACTTTTCCACATTGTCATTAGACAATATTTTTTCGATCGATTGCTCTATATCCGTCTCTTGTTCTATACTGCCTATTCGATATTTTTCTTTAACCAGAGAATGACACAAATATATATTTCCATCAGGGAAAAAAGCAGCCATTTTTCCAAATGCTGAACATGGATGGCTCAATTCTACCGCATGAAAAAGATTTCCGGCAAAACGTTTATTCGTATAGCCCTTTTCTATGATATATTTAGCAAAATAGCAGTATACCTTTAACCTTTCTTGATAATTTAATAATGGATAACCTCTATCTGCTGCACTCCCTGCATAATCTACAAAATGCAACAAAAAATCAGCATCGTAATATGCAGCCATATCTATGATTTCTCGAAGCAACATCTTTTCCTTTTCATTCTGATATGTAAATGTTAACACTACATCTATTTTGTATTTATTCAATAAAGCAATCTTTTCTTTTAATTGCTCAGTATTTTTATAATGGGCTGTACTAATTTCTATGGAATTAATAATTCCATTAAGGCTTTTAATAGTCTTTTCTGTTAATAGAGTCGCATTTGTCTGAACAATTATTTTTGTATTAATATTTTCCTTCAACTCTTTAAGAATATCTAGTATGTCCTCTAGGACAAACGGTTCCCCACCACTGACTATTAACTTTCTAGGGTTAGCCTTCCTAATTTTATCAATTACATGTTCTTTTACTTCAAGTTGAGACAATTTCTCTTTTTTGATATCCTTATTATTAGAACGCATAGCACAAAATTCACAGTTCAGATTGCAATAATCCGTAACAAATAGATAAATTGTATTCATCTGTTTTTTATTCTCAGGAAATGTCACATCATATTTCTTTCGCATTTTTGAAATTCCATCTATAATTTCCCGAATCTTTATGTCACCCTCTTCTTCAAATTCTTTTTTCTTCATTTTAAAACAAATATTTTTTTCTCTTTGGATAATTAGAACATATTCTCCAATTTCCACCACCCTATATTTATATCCCATACTACAACTCTCTCCTATAATGCTTTCGAAGCATTGCTACTTGTTCTTCACTATATTTTTCTCGAAATATATTGTTTACATGTCGAGTAAGTTCACAGTTAATTTCAGAAGGTATATAACAATTTCCTGTATTTTCGTAATTTCCAAATAAACAACTGCAAATTCTACATTTATTTTCTTTATACTCTTTACACTGTAAACATCTCGTATTTTGCGTTTTCTCTATTTTAATAATTTTTCTTATATACTCTGCATCTAACCCCTTGTCTACACTTCCTATCATATATTTTTTCCCAGTTTCTATACAAGGATATAACTCTCCTTTCACTGTTACAAATAACGAAACCAATCCTGCTTTACAAGGGAAAAAAGGCAAATAATCTGCTACAAAGCCTTCTAACATATCATTATAAAATTTCCATACCCATAGTTGTCCTCTATTTCTAGAAGAAATGTAATACTCAAATGCCTCATCAATTTGCTGAAACAAACAAATTTTATCTTCCTTATTCCATTTCTGATAGGCATTTATCTCCGTTTCTATATATCGAAATCCCAATTCATGTAAATGCCTAAATGAAGCTGAAAATTTAGTATACGTATTAGTATTAATAAGTTGTGCTGCATGTACAGCAATTCCTGTCATTTTCTCAAATTCTTCTTTGTATACAAGTTTTTCTTTAACTTCACTATAACTTCCAACACCATTCACAAATTTCCTGTTTTCATTATGAACATCCTCTAAACCATCTATGCTAATTTTGAATCGTACTCTTTTTTCAATCATAAATTCTATAATCTCTGTTGTAAATACAGTTCCATTTGTAGTGGTACTATAAAAAATATTTAATCCAATTTGTTCGTTTTTCTTTTCTATATAAAAAATAATCTCTTTCAAAAGCCCGAAAGCAAGCAAAGGTTCTCCACCAATAAAATACACACTTAAAGTTTTATCTTTCTGCTTGATGGCCTCACGCATAGCTATATCTATTGCCAATTGTGCTGTTTTCCATTTCATATTCACTTTTTCTTTATTTTCCACGTAGCAATATGAACAATTCAAATTACATCTTTTAGTAATTTCTAATGTTAATGAATACCTTTACTCTCCTATCATCTACTAAAAATATAGCTGTTCTATTAAAATTCCTTTCTCAGTCAAAAACCTGTATCTATCATAATACCCCAAAAAAGGATATCGAATATAACAGTGCTTATAAGCATCACGGATATCATATACAAAATTTAGCAAATCCTTTTTAGCTGACATAAAATCGCTATATTTATCAATATCTATAAACAACTTATCGTAATAACCAACTATTTTTTGTGCTTCTAAATTATTTATGTCTATAATATGAACTTTAGAAAAACATTGTTTGATAAATTCTTTTTGCCTCTGGTTATCACTCCTATTAGTTACCAAAATTGCATTTTCAGAATTATTCTGTTTAACGCTACTTATCTGGTTCAGACTAGAAGACATTATTAAATCAACTATATCTTCAATCCCCAGATTTTTGTTTTCTCTAAAACAACTTATTATTCCCGTAAGTTTCGCTGTATACCAACTATTGCCTTGCATCAAATGTTCTTGATCTAACTGTTTAAACGAAACATAAGTCTTATTATTCAATAATAAATTCTGATTTCCACTCCTTTTGAGAATAACATTTCCGTCAAACTCACGCCTAATACCAATAACATTATCATACGATGCAGGATATGCAGTTTGGTTATTATTTGCATGTGCTGCCACTATTGGCACTGGACTTTTTTTACATAAATCATACAGCTCTTTTGAGAATGGAATCTCTACTCCTAAACTAATATTAATAATATCTACATTTTTTTCAATTAATGCTTCCAAACTTCTGTAAAGTAGTTCTCCCTCATTCCCAGCATTGCCACCTATTATATTATAAAGTAATATCTCAGACGTAGGATTTTCCAACAAAATACATGCACATACATATTCCGCATGAGAAAATGGGAAATTTTTATTTTTAATGCAATATCCTGGATTCATTCTTTTTATTTCTATCTTTTTGCCATAAAAAAACGGGTGTTGAAATATGGCATCTGAATCAATCACACCAATCCTCATTATACTCATTCCCCCTTTCATTTTAGATCTTATTCCATACGTTCATTCTCTTTTTTAAAATTCATATTCACATAAACATAAATCCTAATCCCCGAAGCTATATCCCAGTATCAATCTATATGCTTATTTTTTATGTTCAACTATCTAAGACATTTTCAATATACCCTTATTCTTTTTTTTAGTAATATTTTTTGTCTACATTGTCTTTTTTCTTTCCTCGTTGGCGCATACTATTCCTTTTTATGTCCCAACTTGGCACACTTCTGCGATTTACAGGGAAATCTACCCATGTTAGAATGATACTGTCAAAATTATATGTAGCGAAAACGTAGCTTTCCAGGGAATGCCTCTTCTCTGGTACAAGCTGCGTTTTTTAGTGCATGGAAAGGAGTATCACAACTAAATATAGAATAAGCGTTCCTCCGTATTGACCGGATTGAAGCTTTTATGAGGCAGGAAAACTATAAGCCAGGGCAAAGTGAAAGATCTCACTTTGCCCTCTTTTTATGAAGGAGGTTCATTTACTTGAAAAACCATGTACACAAAGAAGCCCCACCGGGCATGAAACATCATCGGAACTATGGAAAATATCTCTATACTGCCTTCCTCGCTTTCACTCTGATTGCCTGTAATGTACAACCCGTTATGGCTGCTACCATCTGGGACAAAGCTTCAGAAATCATGAAAGACGTATATAACCAGATTATTCTGATTTCCACCATTGCGGCTGTTGTAACTGCATCGGTTGCTTTGCTCTTGATGAATTTTTCCAAATCTGGAAAAACCGTGGATGAATCCAGGGCATGGCTCAAACGAATCATCATTACATGGGCGATTCTCAATGGTCTGGGATTTATCATGGCTTACATTACACCGTTCTTTGCCGGCGGGCAGTGGAATGGATAATGCAGATAAGGAGGTGGCTCTGTCATGGGAATACTTGACGGAATTGTAGAATGGATTGCCGAACAGGTCATGAACATTCTGGATTTGATTACTACTTCTGTTCTGGGTGCACTGGGATGTTCCATGGATACTTTTCTCCGTTATTTTCCAGCAGCGGAAACAATGTACCAGATTTTTCTGGCACTGGCTATCGGACTCATCCTTTTAAACTGGGTTTGGCAGCTTTTTAAGAATTATTTTATGGGGACAGGGATTGATGCTGAAGATCCAATCAAATTATCACTGCGGACATTTATGTTCCTTTTCCTGACATTCTATGCCAAGGACATCGTGGATCTTCTATTGAATATTGCAGGAACCCCGTATAGCTGGATTCTGACTGAAGATCTTCCACCACTGGAATTTGCCAAATTCAATTCTGTGATCACAGTAATCCTGGGGGTATGTGCCAATGGTGCTGTTGCCATTGTTGCCCTCATACTGGTACTGATCCTTGCCTGGAATTACATCAAGCTGCTTTTTGAAGCTGCGGAACGTTACATACTACTTGGAGTTCTGGTCTACACCGCACCTGTTGCGTTTTCCACGGGTGCTTCCCAGGCTACCGGAAATGTTTTTAAGAGCTGGTGCCGTATGCTCGGCGGACAGTTCTTTTTGCTTTTAATGAACGCCTGGTGTTTGCGGCTGTTTACTTCCATGGTCGGAACATTCCTTGCAAACCCTTTATCACTCTAGGAAGGAGGAGATTATGAAACATAAGAAAACACTGCTCTGCAGCCTGCTATTGATTTCTTGTCTGATTCTTGTAACTTCCATGCCGGTCTTTGCCGCTGAACTTACAGAAGCAGAGGTGCAGCAAGCTGTAGATGCACAGGGAAAAGAAACGGTCACCGGTAATGTCTTTATCTGGTTTCTGTGTGCCATTGCTTTTTTGAAGGTTTCTCAAAAGATTGACAGCTTTATGGCAAGTCTGGGAGTCAATGTTGGAAATACTGGTGGAAATATGATGGCTGAACTTTTAATCGCCGGAAGAGGTCTTGCAAGTTCCTTTCGAGGGCATGGAGGTGGAAGCCATAGTAGTTCCCATTCTTCCTCTCCCGGAAGTGCTGCAGTACAAAGTTCTTTCCTTTCCGGAGGATTAGCCGGAGCCGTTGGAAGGCAGACAGAGCGTTCTGCGGTAAATGCAGCCACCGGATATACCGAAGGACCAAGTATCGGAAATGCACTCTATCAGTCTTCCCTTGAAAAGGGCGGAGATTTTGCCAATAACGTTATCAGCAATATTGCTCAGGGAAACTATGGTCAAGTTGGCTCGATCAAAGGTGATGGGGCTGTTTCTGCATTTCAATCCTACATGGGAATTCAAAATGAAGATAAAACAGATCATTCCTATACCAATGTTGAAATTGGCGGCGGCAGGATAACAGGAGTTGAGTCCGGTTCCAATGGAGACAGCCGGGAATTTGCTATGTACCATGCCGATCAATATACGGCTCCTACCCATGGAACCTATGAAACTGTTCAATCTGTAGACGGAGCTACCTGGTACAAACAGTATGCTGAAAATACGGTATCCAAAATTCCTTATGATGCTGGCGATGGAAAGATAGCCTACAACGAATCCATTGTCCAAAAGCTTCCTCCTACTCCTCCAAGAAAGGATCGGATTTAGTGATGGATACAGAACGCTCTGGACTTGACGAAGCAATGGATGTAGGCTCCAGTACCATTTCTCACCTAAAGTCCTTAAAAACAGCAGCCACTTTCTCCAAAGCAGGATATGGTGCAGCCCTTGGCGGGCCTTTTTCAGCAGCGATTGGAGCAGTCATAGCCAACCGGAATCAGTTCGCTAAAATTCTCCTTGTTATTCTCGCCATACTGCTGCTTCCGGTTTTATTTATTGTGATGCTCCCTGGTCTGATCTTTGGAAGTCTGACCGAACAAAGCGATGTACTGAACAGCAACTCTATGATCAGTGAAAACATCCGTGCTTCCCGTGAAGCCATCGTTGAAGTGTTAGAAGAAAGCCATGAAGACATTCTGGCAGAGATCCATGCAGCAATTTCCCGTCTTCCACAAGGTGATACTGCATCCATCAATGACCCCTATACATACAGCATCTCCGTCAATGCCAATCTGCTGATTTCACAATTTTGTGCCAGCCAGGATGACTATAAAAACATCAACCTAAACCAATTAAAGAAACTCATCCGTGAAAACAAAGAAGGACTTTTTTCTTATGATGTAGCAACCGAGACAGTTACCATGGAAGTTACCGTTGATGGCGATGCAGAAGGAGAAGCCGGCACAGAACAGGGGCAGGCACAAACACAGACGGTTACTTTTACGAAACACACCTATACCGTTGTTTATGCTGGAGATTCCTATTTTGCAGACCATGTATTCCATCTTACAGACAAGCAGAAAGAACTTGCCAAAAACTATGCCGAAAACCTGACTGCTTTCTTTGGTACTGCTTCTTCCGGCATAGTAGCTGCTATCAATCTTAGCGATGAGGTATTGTCCTACCGCCCTGCTGTAGAAAGAGCTGCTGCGAAATATGGTATGAGTGATTATGTGGATTTAATTCTGGCAGTCATGATGCAGGAATCTGGCGGACGAGGGCTGGATGTTATGCAAGCAGCGGAAGGTGGATTTAATACCCGCTATCCCCATGTGCCAAATGGGATTACAGATCCTGAATACTCCATTGAATGTGGAGTACAGGAATTAAAATATGCCCTCGACAAAGCCGGCTGTACCGGACCTACGGACTTAGACCGGATTAAACTGGCTCTTCAGGGTTACAACTACGGTTCTGCATACATTGACTGGGCAATGGAGCGTGACGGTGGTTATACCAAGGAAAATGCGATTGCCTACTCTGATATGATGTGTGCAAGACCAAGCTGGCCTTATGACCTGTATGGTGATAAAGAATATGTGGATCATGTCCTTCGGTATTACCAAATTACTGCCAGTGGTGGCAGCTATCCCGCAAACGGTATGCAGATTCCACACTATCTCCAGACAGACTATGGAAACATTCCATACGGCGGGGGTTCCATCGCCAGCAGCGGATGCGGTCCGACAAGCTTTGCTATGATTGCCAGTTATCTTACAGGCACTACCATTACACCTATTGATGCAATATCCTGGTGCGGAAATTCCTATTACAAACCAGGAGTCGGCACTTACTGGTCTTATTTCCAGGCAGCGTCCGATCATTTTGGGTGTGGGGCTGTCACACAGACCAGTGATCCCAACCAGGTACTTCAGGCTTTATCTGAAGGTCATCCGGTCATCAGTTCCCAAAGAGCTGGGCTTTTTACCAGTGGCGGACATTTTATTGTCCTTCGTGGTGTAACGGCTGGAGGTAAAGTATTAGTCAATGATCCCAATGACAGTTCCTCCAAAAACTACATCAACCGTGAATTCGATATGATGACGGAAGTGCATGCAACCGCAAATGCCTATTGGATCTTCGCTAAAAAATAAAGGAGACACTTATGAACAGAAAAAAAGCAATTCTGGCTATCTTTATGATGGCCTTTTTAATTATCATCGGATTTGTCTTTCCCTCCATCTGGAAATCCCAAAAAGGAAACAAAAAATCCGAGACAGAAAATACTCAACACGATAATAATGAAAATACCGAGACAGAACAAGCAGAAAATAACGAATCCATAAGCTTTCAGGATTTTGAAGCTTTGGAAGACTTTTTCTCCAAGGAACAGGTGAAACTTTTTCAGGAAGAACTGACCTCCTATCTTAAAAACGTAAAACAGATGTCTCTAACTTCCATCCGTTTCCTTGCTGATGATACTACCTATCCCAATGCTTCTGATATTAATTTTTCGTTCCAGCTTCCGGATAAGTCCGTTCTTCCTGTGTACTACACTTCCTCTACTGGAAGATTCTTTTTCGGTGAGGAACGTACCCCTGATTCTGGAAAAGAAATCATCTATGAACGTCCGACAGATGACAAACTTCCTTCCATCACAACAGAGGAAATTGAACAGTTGCAAGAAGGCGGTTATGATGATACCTCAGTGAATTCGGAAAAAGCTGCCCCTGTCACAGAAGTTCCGGAAACTCCTTCCATGGAAGAACCAAAGGAGGTGCAGCCATGAACAATACTGAAGAACAACATCCTGTCTTCATCCCTCGCAATTTTATAGAAAAAGGGACCTTTATAGGCGGAATGTTTAAAATCCGTAATGCCATCGAAGGCGGTATCCTGGCAATCCTGATCACCATTCCTGTTATCAATCTGCCTCTGACACTCACTGTCAGGATTATTATTCTCTGTATGACTGCTCTGCCTGCAGCTATGATTTCTCTAATTGGAATCGGTGGGGAAAGCATTACTGCGTTTTTAATGAACGCTCTGCGTTTTCTGAAAAACCGCCGGGTTATTTACCGTATGGATGTACATCCGGAGCCGAAAAAAAAGTACCGGATAAAAAAGCCCCGCAACAAAGAACCAAAAACCAAGAAACGCAAACGGCATCCAAAACAACCTGCAGAATCTTCTTCTGAAGAGAACTGCTCACAGATGTCTTCCGAAGAGGAGACAAAAGAATCCTCTGCTATTAAAAAAAAAGAACGTCGGCAGTTTGATACTTCTACAAAACGTGGAATACGCAAACAGGCTCGTGAAGACATCCGGATTCTTAAATTTGAGTCCCGACAATTAAAAAAAGAACAAAACGCTGCACGTAAAAGTGCGAAAAGGCAGGCAAAACTTGAAAAACAACAGATAAAGCAGCAACTTTTGGAGGAACGAAAAAAAGAAAGAACTGCGAATAAAGCTTCCAACCAGTCATCTGCTGCTTCCGGGAAAAGCAAAAAGAAAAAACGAAAAGAAATCACCTTGGAAGATTATCTTCCTATTGATAAGATTGCCAATGGTGTTATCTACACGACAGACCATCGTTATGTAAAAATCCTGGAGATTGAACCGATCAATTTCCTCTTACGCAGTGCTAGGGAACAACAGGGGATCATTTTCAGCTTCATCTCCTACCTAAAAATCAGCCCTGTGAAACTGCAGATTAAGATGATCTCCAAAAAAGCGGATATCAACAAACATCTGGAACAGTCCCGTTTGGAAATGGAACGGGAATCAGATCCTAACTGCCGGCAGTTACAAAAAGACTATATCCAATTTGTCCGGCAGTTAAGTTCCAGAGAAGCGGTTTCCAGACGTTTTTTCCTAATCTTTGAATACGAACCTTTCAATGTGAATCGGAAGGTGGAGGAAAAGGAAATCCTGGCAGCTTTGGAAACTGCTGCACAGACCGCAAAAACCTTTCTATATCAATGCGGCAACGATGTGCTGGTTCATGACAATGAAGATGAGTTTACAACCGATGTACTCTACACTTTACTGAACCGTACCAAATGTACCGAAACCCCTTTGCCAAAACGGATTAACCAGGTACTGACCCGCTATATGGAATCTGGTCGTGAGCAGGAAGTGGATAACATCCATATCAATGAATTCATTGCACCAGAGTCTTTGGACTTTAAGCACAGTAACTATGTGCTGGTAAATGGCATCTACCATTCTTACCTGCTGGTGCCGTGCGATGGTTACAAAGCAAAAGTAATGCCAGGCTGGCTGTCCCTGCTTATCAATGCTGGCGAAGGAATTGACATTGACTTTTTTCTGCATAAACAGCCCAAAGATAAGATCCAGCAACGTCTTGGACAGCAAATCCGGATCAACCGTTCAAAGATCAAAGATGCCTCTGATACCAATGCGGATTTTGATGATCTGGATTCTGCCATCCGTTCCGGCTATTTCCTCAAACAGGGACTTGCTAATAATGAAGATTTCTATTACATGAATCTTTTGATTACGATTACGGCAGGTGATCTGGAAGAACTGCAATGGCGGATTCAGGAGATGAAAAAACTTCTCATCTCACAGGATATGGATCTGCGGTCTTGTTACTTCCTGCAAGAACAGGGATTTTTATCTTCCCTTCCTCTTGTAAACCTGGATAAGAAGCTCTATGAACTCTCAAAACGAAATGTCTTAACCACCGGAGCTGCCAGTTGCTATCCTTTCGTCAGCTACAGCATTTGCGATGACAACGGCATCCTATTTGGAGTAAATAAGCATAACAACTCTTTAGTGATTGCTGATATTTTTGACTCCAAACAATATAAAAACTCCAATATTGCGATTCTTGGCACTTCTGGATCCGGAAAAACCTTTACCATGCAGACTATGGCACTTCGTATGCGGCGTAAAGGAATCCAGGTATTTATCATCGCACCGTTAAAAGGTCATGAGTTTTATCGGGCTGCCAGAAATGTAGGAGGAACCTTTATCCAGATTTCTCCTGCCAGCCAAAACTGCATCAATGTCATGGAAATCCGAAAAGTAGATAACTCTGTCAATGAGCTGCTGGACGGTCCAACTTTAGACGCATCTGCCTTAGCCAGTAAGATTCAACGTCTGCACGTTTTCTTTTCTCTGCTCATTCCAGATATGAGCCATGAGGAAAAACAGCTTTTGGACGAAGCACTGATTAAAACCTATGCAAGAAAGGGAATCACCCATAAGAATGAATCCCTCATTGATCCCAAACACCCGGATCATTATAAAGCGATGCCAATTCTTGGAGATGTATATGATGTTTTGATGGAAACTGAAGATACCAAACGACTGGCTCACATCCTGAACCGTCTTGTCCATGGCTCTGCTTCCTCTTTTAACCAGCAGACCAATGTAGATCTGACCAATAAATATACCGTTTTGGACATTTCAGAGCTGACTGGTTCCAGTGATCTCTTAACGGTAGGGATGTTTGTTGCTCTGGACTATGTATGGGATAAAGCCAAAGAAAATCGTACCGAAGAAAAAGCCATTTTCGTAGATGAAGTATGGCAGCTCATCGGTGCCTCCAGTAACCGTCTGGCCGCTGAATTCGTTTTGGAGATCGCCAAGATCATCCGGGCATACTCTGGTGCCGGTATTTTTGCAACCCAGGACCTCAACGACTTTTTTGCTCTTGATGACGGAAAATATGGAAAAGGCATTATCAATAACTGTAAAACCAAAATTATTCTTAACATGGAAGATGAAGAGGCACAACGTGTAAAAACCATTCTTCGTCTTTCCGAAACCGAAGTTATGAATATCACCCATTTCCAACGTGGAAACGGACTGATTTCAACAAACAACAATAATATCACTGTGGAATTTAAAGCTTCCAACCTGGAAAAAGAATTAATTACCACAGACCGACAGGAACTCCTGGAAATCTTGAAACGCCAGGATAAAAAAGTCGGTTAATGTTACCTGCAGCCCGAATATGGCTGCTTTTCTTTTTAACAAAGGAGGAGATTTATGTTAAAACCAGCAAAACAACCTCATATCCGGCTAACCGCCCTTTTTCTTTGTGTCACGATGTTTCTTAGCACACTCTTTTTCAATGCCCATACCGCTTATGCTGCAGATGGAACCATTGATTATAAGGCAGGAGCCAAAATTCCATACGGGGACTATTATACTTCCCGCATGAGTTTTGATGGTAATAATACAGCTTATTGCGTTGAACCATTAAAGAAAACACCTGCTTCCGGACAATATCCTTATAATCTTTTAGGAAAGGATTCCCCGCTTAGAAAAGCACTCTACTATGTCAATGGTGGATACGGCTACGAAAAGCTCATAAAAGATCAATATTTCCAAGGATGGTCCGATGACAACTCTTATGTCATTGGTCATCTGGTCGTTTCCTATATCCACGCTGGAAATAACGGGGACACCGGTGCCTTCCATGGCGCACCTCAAAATTATATTGACAAAGCATTGGAAGTTGCCAACGCCATTGAAGGGCTTCCTGCCCCACCAGAATCCTTCCGTGCTTTTATCGTTCCTGGCAATGCTTCCCAAACTTTTGCAGGAAGCTGGTATCAGGTTCCAAACGGCTTTATCGAACTGCAGAAATCCTCTGCCAATACCGATATTTCCGATAAAAATGGCAATTACTCTTTAGAAGGAGCCAAATACGGAATCTACAAAGGGGAAGAACTGGTAGAAACTCTTGTTACCGATAAAAAAGGATATGCAAAATCCAAAGAACTGGCTGAAGGAAGTTACACCGTCAAAGAAATCAGTGCCCCAGAAGGATTTGCTATAGATACTTCCGCCCATAATGTTACGGTAAAAGCAGAAGGAACATCTACCGTAAAAGTAAAGGATATTCCTCAAAATAATCCCGTAAAACTGCTCCTTAAAAAGCTGGATGCTGACACACAGCAAAATTCTGCACAGGGAACCGGCTCTCTCGCCAATGCCGAATTTACAATAAAATTCTATACAGAGCAGTCAGCTACCGATCCCGGAGCAAATGGTAAGAAACCGGTTCGCACCTGGATATTGAAAACAGATGCCTCTGGAGAAATCCATTTTACAAAAGATTATTTGGTATCCGGGGATGAATTTTTCTATGCCAGTGATGGAAAGACCGTCTGCTTCCCACTGGGTACAGTAACCGTACAGGAAACCAAAGCCCCTGCCGGCTATCTTCCAAACGAATCTGTTTTCGTGCAGCAAATCACCAGTACCGGTACGGAAGAAACTATCTCTATTTATAACGCTTCTTCTGTCGAAGAACAGGTCTTCCGAGGCGGCGTCAAAATTCAGAAGCGGGATCTGGAAACTCAGGGAACACAAGCACAAGGAACCGCATCTCTTGCAGATGCCGAATTTACCATTACCACTCTGAACAAACAGCCAGTATGGGTAGGTGGAAAGCTCTATGAAAATGGTCAGGCAGTGCTTACAATCAAATCGGATACACATGGTATTGCTGCAAGTGCCGCTGATGCCCTGCCCCTTGGACATTACCGGATAGAAGAAACCAAAGCGCCTTCCGGATACCTAACCGATGGTGCAAAGGCTCTTGAATTTGACATCACCCAAAATGGAGAAATCGTAGATTTAACAACAGAAGAGACTTCTGTTTCTAACCAGATTATCCGTGGCGGTGTCAAAATCCAAAAACGGGATCTGGAAACAGGAGAAGCCAAACCACAGGGAAATGCTTCTTTAAAGGATGCAGAATTTACAATCACCAATCTTGGTCCAAATCCTGTTCTTGTGGATGGAACCCTTTACGAAAAAGATCAAGTAGTTCTCACTTTGAAGACAGATGAAAAGGGGCTTGCTTCCACCAAAAAAGATACGCTCCCTTATGGTCATTACCGGGTTGATGAGACAAAAGCACCGGAAGGTTATTTGAACGAGGGCAAACTCTCTCAGGAGTTTCATATCACAGAAAATGGGAAAATTTTGGATTTAACTGCAAAAGAAACAGCGATTTCCAATCAGGTAATCCGTGGCGATTTAGAATTCGTAAAGGTCTCTGACGGAGATTTAAACCGGCTGGCAAATGTCCCATTTTCCATTACCTCCAAAACTACAGGAGAAAGTCATACCATTGTAACAGACAAAAATGGCTATGCCAGTACTTCCTCAGAATGGAATAAGCACACTACAAATACCAATCGTGGGGAAACTTCTGAAGACGGAATCTGGTTTGGCGCTTCTAAACCTGATGATGCCAAAGGAGCCCTGATTTATGATACCTATATTTTGGAAGAACAACGCTGCGATTCCAATGAAGGTATGAACCTCTTAAAAATTGAGGTCTCTGTATACAAAAATCACGTAGTCGTGGATATGGGAACTTTAACGGATGATCAGATTACCATTGGAACTACTGCCCTTGACAAAGACAGCAACTCCCACTTTGCCAAACCAGAAGAAAAAATCACTCTGGTTGATACCGTAGAATACGAAGGCTTAAAGAAGGGACAGTCTTATAAGCTCATCGGTACACTGATGGATCAGGAATCCGGAAAGCCAATTGAAATAGATGGAAAACCTGTCACAGCAGAAACCACCTTCAAACCAAAAAAATCTTCTGGTTCTGCAAAAGTGACCTTTACGTTCAATGCCTCTTCTCTGAAGGGCAAAACAATCGTAGTATTTGAGGAACTGTACCAGGAGGATTTAAAACTGGCTGTTCATGCGGACATTACAGATCAGGATCAGACTATCTATTTCCCAGAAATCGGGACCACTGCAAAAGATAAGGAAACAGATATGAATCTTTCCCAAGCAGATAAAGAAGTTACCCTTGTAGATACGGTAGCTTACAAAAATCTTCTGCCCGGCGAAGAATATGTTATGACTGGAACCCTTATGGATAAAGAAACCGGAAAACCTGTCGAAATAGATAAGAAAGAGGTTACTGCCGAAACCACATTTACTCCTAAAGAATCCTCTGGAACGGTAGATGTGATTTTTTCTTTTGATGGGACCTCCCTTGCCGGAAAAACCGTAGTTGTTTTTGAATCTGCTACTTATGACGGCAAAGAATTTGCAACACACGCAGATCTTGAAGATAATGGGCAGACCATCTACTTCCCAGAAATCGCTACTACTGCAAAAGATAAAGCAGACGGAGATCATTTTACCAAAACCGATAAAGAGATTACCATCGTTGACACGGTTAAATATAGTAACCTAATTCCAGGAAAAGAGTATGCACTTACCGGTACCTTGATGGACAAAGAGACAAAAGAGCCTCTTCAGGCAGATGGTAAACCGATTACTGCCACTACGACCTTTACTCCTGAAGATGCCTCTGGCAGTATTGAACTTACCTTTACATTTGATGGCAGCATCCTGTCCGGCAAAACAATTGTTGTCTTTGAGTCTTTAACGTATCAGGAAAAAGAGATTGCTGTTCACGCCGATATAGAAGACCATGAACAGTCTATCTACTTCCCAGGAATTGGAACTACTGCGAAGGACAAAGCGGATGGGGATCAGGAAGCCGTTGCTACGAAAGAAGTAACCATCATTGACACCGTATCCTACCAAAATCTGATTCCGGATACTCCATACAAACTGGTCGGCACACTGATGGACAAAACAACCCAAAAGGAAGTTCTGATTGATGGAAAACCTGTCACGTCAGAAACAGAATTTACACCAAAGGATTCCAATGGTTCTGTCGAAGTCATCTTCACTTTTGATGGAAGCACATTGGCTGGACATGATGTAGTCGTTTTTGAAAAACTTTTTTCCCTTGAAGGAGAAACAGCACTTGAAATTGCTTCCCATGAGGATCTGGACGATAAAGGACAAACGATAAAACTTACGGAAGCTCCAAAAGACACACCTGAACCTTCCAAACCAGTCAAGACCGGAGATGAAACAACCGTTCTTCCTTATCTTTTACTGGCAGGTGCCGCACTCCTCTTTGCTGCAGGATTTGGTATCTTATATATCCGTAAGCGGAAAAAAGATAAGTAACTATCAATAGATATGCTCACAGGCAGCTTATTACGGCTGCCTGCTATAAAGGTGATGAATATGGAACAATCTCGTTGTAATGCCGATGCCAAACACATCCGGCATTTTTTAGATATTTGTGATGGAAATTGGCATTCCTGTATTTATGTTCGCTGTGTTTCCTGTAAAACCCCAGGTTATTGTAATGGCCCACACTTCTTATATCATCCAGATGAAAACGGCAGTCCATGTGTCCTGCCCATGGCAGATGCCCGTATGCTCTTCTCCCGCATACCGGAACCAACGGAATGTCTATCCGCCATAACACTGGAACAATTTCAGTCTTTATATGGACTCTACTTTGCAAAAGAAGCATTGACCGATAAGCCATGTCCTTGTTTTGCTTTACTGCGGCACCAGGAAGCATCTCATTATCACTGGTAAAAGGTTGCACTTTTGGCACTTTCTGCGTACAGGATAAGAAAGGAGGCGATTTTATGTTGAATTTCACTGCTATGATTCAAGGAATCGATACAATATTTACGAACTTTATTTTTATTCCTGCACTTTTAATCCTGTACCTGAAGTTTCGTCCGAGAAAGCCCTGGAACAAACGCACCAGAAATCTGTATCGGCTATGTATAGCTCTGATTTCTGTTTATGTCATCCGGATTTTCTGTGCAGGGTTCATCTTTACACCAGTAAATTACTCACGTTTTGCAGACAGCGGTTTCTTTCCGCTTATCAAGGCACTGTTCTATTCTTAGATTTTCTGCCATTTTGTGCCATTTAGTCCGAATCTGGGAGTAGTTTCTATGCCCATCCTATGGGAATTCATCACCTGCTTTCTTACAATATACGTATAAAACACGTAAGCGAGGTGAATCTTTATGAAACAGAAACAAATCCGCTGCCCATACTGCGGCAGCATCGCAATTTTAAGGGATGCGTCCTATGTATATGGAAATAAAGCGAAAGATGGAAAACTCTATGTGTGCAGTCACTTCCCACAGTGTAATTCTTATGTAGGAGTTCATCCTGGCACTACCAATGCCAAAGGAAAACTGGCAAACAAAGAGCTTCGGCAAAAAAGGATCCAAGCACACCGGGTATTTGACCAGATATGGCTAAACCACATCTTTACGAAATCGGAGGCTTACCGCTGGATTGCTGATAAATTCTGTCTGACTGCCAAGGAAGCACACATCGGAGAATTTAGCACTTATATGTGTGATCAACTAATTCTGGAATCCATGAAGATTCTGGAGAATAACCATATCCCTCTCAGGGCCATTGGTTGAAAGGGGGGATATGTATGATCATCCCGATGACAGATGATGAACGCCGATTGACAGAGGAGTACTTATATTTGGTACCTGAAATGGTAAAAAAATTGACTTCCCGTTGTGCTTATGTCTCATACGATGAGCAGCAAGACCTTCTGCAAGCCGGAAACTTAGCTTTATGCAAAGCCGCCATGAACTATGACAACACCCGTCCCTTTGCAGTTTACGCCAAAGTTGCCATACGAAATGCCATTTACAGTTATTGGAGAAAACTGCAAAAAGAACGAAAATACACCTGTTCCATGTATGCATCTTCCGAATTTGACATGGAACCCCTGCTTGTAGACCAAAAAACCGAACTATGGCAGGAACAATGTATGAACCAGGAACCCATTTATAAGCACCTGCAGTCCTTAGAAGCGAGAAGCTGCAATACACTAAGAAAAGGAATACATGCCCTGCTCCTGCAGCAAAAAGGATATACCAACCAAGAAATTTCCAAACATTATGGTGTCCCAATGAATCATGTCCGGGCATGGCAAAGCAAAGCCCGGAAATACTTACAGCAGGATACCAAATTATATACTCTTTTATCTTGAAGGGAGAACGATTATGCTGACACTTTATACTGCAGTCGGAATCCTACGATTCCAGGATTCCATAAAGGAACATAAAACACCGACTGTTATCAATAACCGGCAGGAATACGGACTGACAGAAGAAGAATTCTTTCTGTGGAGCAGCCTCGCATTTCAAATCCGACAGATCCATGAATTGCAGTCTGCTTTTTCCGAACGCTTGAAAAAACATCACCGTTCGGAAAATATCCCCATTGAACCTTACCTGAATCGGCTGCTGCTTCGAGGACTGGTTGTAAAAGGGGATGGTTTAACTGGTGTGGATGCCCTGTACCGCCTCTTAGGAGAACTTTATATCAGCCCATTGCAGGACAGTTTTTCAGTACGGCTTTTTACCTGCATCTATCTCTGCATGAAGAAAAAACTGCACACAAAGGAACTGATCCATTATCTAAAAAAGCCGGCACGGACTGCTATAGAGGACACGGTACTCCAAATAGCAAAAAAAGTACAGATTTCTACGGCAGAGCTTGTAACCTGTGTAGAACAGGGCATCCATCCACAAAATACAGAGCAACTTTTGACGCAGCTCTATGAAACCTCGGATGCAACATTCCGTACCCTGGCACAGGATATCCAATTCACCCATGCCGGTTATCCTGTACTGGAAGCCATCAGTAATTTGTACCTCAATAAACAGATTGCATTTGAAAAATTATAGGAAGGAGCAAATTATGCCAAAACCATTTCTTAATAAGCTGATTGTCCATGGGGCAATCGGCTTTTTCTGTGTCCTATTTGGATGTATTTACGGATTTATAACAGACGACCAGATATTTCTCCTTATGAGTCTTTGCATCGGTGTTGGAACTGCCATACGAATTGTGAGTCTGCTACATACCATCAAGATGCATGACTATACCGAATTAACTGGAACCTGTACAAAACGTGAAGTCAGCCCACTTACCAAGAAACAGAAAATTATTTTCCGTTCCACTGACCAGAAAGAATATCACTTTACATTCGATAAAAATATCCGCCTTTTATCTGGACATTATTATCGCCTATATTTCCGGAATGTAGCAAACCTTTCGGGTGAAGAAAAGGTTACTCCGGATTTACTTGCGTATGAGGAATTATCCCTAAATGAAGATGTTTCCCCGAAGAACTCTTAGATTTCTTCTCTAAATACAATAGAAGTGGATATGCCACTTTCACATACCCACTTCTATTATGCTTTATAAGTTTTCCTTCTGCCGTCCCAGTGAAATGACAAAAACCACTCCGAACTACCACGTATTCTGTCTCAAGGATGACAGCATAACAGCAATCGCAGGGAATAATAATCTATTGTATTCCAGAAGACTCTTCAAAAAATGGACAGTGCTTTCACTTTCAGGGTTTCAAAATGCAGTAACAATATCTTTTATTTTTCTACTGTGACCAATTTTTTCATATTAAGGGCAACTTTATACTGACAGTGAAAATTCCCGCTTCATAATTCACTTGAATATCACCACTTATTTGTATTACTAGCTTTCTAGTAGCATACAATCCGATACCACTGCTTTTTATCCTTGCTTCATCTTTTGTGTAAAACAAATCAAATATAGATTTTAATTCTTCATCACTAATATAATCAGAAGGATTGCTTATTTGTATATGACAATACTCGGATTCTCCCCACATGTAAAACATTATATCACCAGTACTATACTTTAAAGCATTATCTATTAAATTACATAAAATTCTAATTAATATTTTCTCTTGAGCAAGTATCCAAATGTTTCCATGTGGCAGTCTAATATCTAATTGTTCTGAGGCACGTTTTGAATTTTGAATATATTCCTTTAACAAAGAAGTGACTACCTCTGTAATATTGACTGATTTCATATCAACTTCGCTCTCTATTGCTTCACTCCAAAACAATAAATATAAATCGTCTACTAATTTTTTTAAATAATCCGCCTTTTTTTCAATATGTTCTATATAGCTATTAACAGGTTCATTCACATTTTTTTCTAATCTAATTAACTGCAAGTAACCAATAATAACAGTTAATGGAGTACGTAAATCGTGTGATAAATTTGCTACCATCTTTTTAAAATTTTTATCCTGTTTTTTTAGCTGATGTTCTTTTCGTTCATCTTCTTTAATTCGCTTGTTGATACTAAGTGCAAGGTTCTCAATATCTTTATCCAATACATTGACCGAGTAGATATGCTCATTATGTTCTATCCATTCTATAATTCTTCTAATTTCCCTCTTCAGATGAAAAATGTATAATATGCCTAATAATATAAACACTCCTGTTATTAAAAAGACAACTAGTACTGCATCCGGTTAGTTTCTAAACTATAACCGGATACAACCTGGCCAATTTAATTCGTGCATCCTGCGTCTTAAACTGCCAGTTGATTTTTGCACATTCTGCATTACGCCTGATAGTCCATGTACGAACCTGTTGTTTAAAGCTTTCCAAATCTGGCAGTGGCTTCCCCAGGGCCTGGCGGCTCATGATGCCGATTTCTATCTCTGCCATGTCCAGCCAGCTACCATGTTTTGGCGTGTAATGCCATTCAAAGCGTTCTGCAAGCCTGCGTGCTTCTTCCGGTGGGAAAGCCTTATATAATGAAGCTGGAGAATGGGTATTTAGATTGTCGGTAACAAGAACTATTTTTTCCGTCCGTGGGTACAGGGTGTCGGAAGTATACCGGAGAATTTCTGCAAAATCCAATGCTGTGCGGGTCTGTGTTACAACCGTTTCCCTCCTGCCTGCCAGGGGTTCAGAAATCATGAAGACATCTGCAACACCGTTGCGGACATACACGGAATCTACTTTTTCAGGCTGGCCTGGTTCACAGGGAATACGTGTTTTCTTTATGAGCTGTTTGTTCGTTTCATCTATGCAAACGACAGGACGGAGAGGGTCATACGGGCGCTGATATACCTCCAGCACGTCCTCCATCTTCGCTACGAACTCGGCGTCTGCTTCCGGAATGCACCATTCCTTTACGAGCCACGGCTTGATTTCATTTTTTTCATAACCTCGCAGACGGTACTGTCCGTAATGTAATCGACCACTTCCAGGCGGATCAGTTCATCCGCGATTGCCTGCATAGTCCAGCGTGAGGCTCCTTCCGGCGGTTCCGAACAGGCTATGGCACATATCCGGGCCTCCACATCGCCCGTCACCTTGCGACGGCGGTTTTCTTGTACCTTCCGCCCAAGGGCTGCCTCCATCCCTCCCATGACAAACCGTTGCGCAATACCTGCAATGGTGGAACGGGCGGCTCCATACGCATCTTTGATGCGGTCATATGTCCATGCCTTGTTTTCAGGCTTTTGGTCCAACTTTAGCAGTATCTGTGCATGCTTTATGCGGTAGCCCTTTCCGCCTTTTTGTATTATTGCTTTCAGCTCCTGTATTTCATCGTTTGTCAGCGTGACAATGTAGCGTGGCATATCTGCGTCCTCCAATACCGTTTTTGATGGAGTATAGCAAATTTTTTCAGTACTGTAAAGTATTGTTACTAACCGGATACAGCACTAGAGCGTGTCTGAAAAATAAAAATTGCACAAAACGCATGTTTTATTTCCCTTTTTCATGATAAAATAAAGAAAAAGGGGTGTTCACTATGTTGAGACGATATGAGTTGACTGATGAAGAATGGCTTCGCATTGAACCTTTATTACCTCCTGAAAATACTGGAAAACAAGGACGTCCAAGGAAAGACAATCGTATCATTATGAATGGAATTGTATGGCTTGCACGTAGTGGGGCACCTTGGCGCGATCTTCCTGAACGTTATGGTTCATGGAAAACTGTCTATAGCCGATTCCGAAAATGGATCGATGATGGTATCCTTGATAATATTTTCCGTATTTTAAGTCTTGAAGCAGAATTGGAAGAATTATCCATTGATGCTTCTATTATCCAGGCGCACCAGCATAGTGCCGGTGCAAAAAAAGGGGGCCTTCAAATGAAATCGGGCATAGTCGTGGAGGAGCCAGCACCAAAATCCATGCGGTAGTAGATGCCTATGGATATCCAGTTTATTTAATGATCAGTGAGGGACAGCGTAATGATATCAATTATGCAATCCCTTTGCTCGATCAAATTGAAATAAACGGAAGCAATGTGTTAGCTGACCGAGGATATGACAGTAATAAATTGCTTGATTATGTGTACGCACGCGGTGGAGAGCCAACCATTCCATCCCGAAAGGGAGCTAAATTTGAACGTCATTGTGATTGGTGGTTATACAAAGAACGCCATTTAGTAGAAAAGTATTTTCTGAAATTAAAAGCATTCCGACGAATCGCTACACGTTATGACAAATTAGCTGCAACCTACTTGGGATTTATTTGTATCGCCTCAATATTAATTTGGTTAAAATAAACAATTTAAAATGTTTTTCAGACACGCTCTAGCAAACTTCATATCTCCTTATAATATTAGAATCTCATCACATGTATTCAAGATTGCATTATCATGTGAAACAATAATAATTATTTTATGATTTTTAATTTGATCGATCAACTGTAAAAATTGTTTTTTTCCACTCTCATCCATAGCTGAGGTAGGCTCATCAAAAATCATTACCTGACCGTCTTGCACTACTTGGCGAATAATTGCAATTTTTTGCTTTTCTCCACCGGAAATATTACTTGACTTTTCATTAATTTGCAAATCCCAATTATCTCTTTTCAAAATACTATCACCAAAGCAATCAACGGCTCTCTGTATACATTTTACATCAAGCTTTCGATATAAAGCAATATTATTATATATTGTATCTGCTATTAAAGTCGGCTCCTGTTCTGTTACACTGATTACATGTTCTCTTATATAATCCATATCTAAATTTCTCATTTCTGTATCGTTCCATATTATATTCCCTTGATATTCATCTACATACATACCCATTAAAATTTTAATAAGTGTACTTTTCCCACATCCGTTTTCTCCTTTCAATCCATAAACTTTCCCCTTTTTTAAGTTTGTAGAAAAACTTTTTATGGTTTCTTTCTGGTCATATGCAAAATTCAAATCCTGAATTCTAATTTGTTTGATTTCATTAAGTCTTATACACCCCTTAGACTGCTCCTTAATTTCTAAAATAGATTTTATACGTTCAAAGGATACATAAGCCTCTTGGTATTCTTGACCGTATGCCACTATTTCTTTTCCATATTCCAAAATCATATTAAAATATACTGAAATCATATAGAAATATCCTATTTGCATATCTCCAGTAAGTATCTTTTTTCCTCCAATCCAAAGTAAAATGCATACAGATATTGCCCCTACAATCCCTTCAAGATTTGCAAATGCCTGGATAGTCGCTTGTTGTTTAAATATAGATCGATATAATTTTTGATATGATGCTACTAACCTATTTGAAAAAAATGAATCCATACTATGTATTTTTATAAACTCTATTTTTTCTAATTGTTCCTGCAGTCTGGAGAAGAAATTGGATTTCTCCTCTTTCATTCCATAACTGCAATTATAAATACGCTTTTTGAAGCCAAGATATATAAAAAAATAAAGTGCTAATAAAAACATTGTAACTATAAAAGCAATCGAATCCATTTTCCAAATCATAAATAAGATTATACCCGCTGAAAAAACTGAAAATATCAATTCAGTCAAGGAGCTGATGAAAAAAATAAGTACATCATTCGCATCATTGTTTATCCTTTGAGATAAGTACGATAAATCAGTTCTGCCAATTACGAGTGGCGAAACTTTTTTTAAATGATTTACAATTTCGAAATTTAATGAAAATGCTGCATTAGTCTGTATCCTTATATAAAGTATTTTATTGACATAGCAGACAATTTCCTTACCAACATACAATAACAGTAATAAAAATATGAATTTTAACATTGCTGAATATGTTGTTTCCACATTAAACATATTAATAAATTGTCCCATAGCAGCCGGTATAAATGTATTTAACCCGCACAGTATAATACCCAACAAAAAATATATCCCATATTCTATTTTATATTGAAAAACATATTTACTGCAAAATTTTATCATTCCAATTCTCCCTGCTATTTCATTGAGCCATTTCTTTCATCAGCTCCAACATCTCTTCTGCATTCCATTTTACTGAAGAACAAATCTTATTTTTATAAGCAGCACACCCACCATAACATACTGGAAAAAATGAACAATCTTTACATTCTTGATCCTTTACGACATCATAGGAAAGCCATTCTACAAATTTATTTGTAAGTTTGATTCCTTTTTCCAAATTACCGATACTTCGTTCACTATATCCAATATCATTCCAACATTTATACAACGCTCCATCTGGACCTATCACAAATGAATTTAAGCTAATTGCTCCACATACACCATAATTGCTCGGCTTAACACCTTGGTACATAAAGCCTCTCTTAATCCCTTCTTTATAAAACGCAATCTCTTCTTTTGCGTACTGTGGTCGTTCCATACATATATGATTATTACATACTCCATTAATATCATCTACTGGTGCTAAATAATAACCAACTCTACCTTTTAAACCATATCTTTCTAGCCAATCAAATATTTCTGTTGCTTCGTTTATATTTGTCTTGTCAACATTAATTCTTATCGAAATATTCAAAATATCCGCACATTCTCTTATATTGTCCAATATATGTTCGAAGGTAGGCTGATGATTATGGAGAATCCTTCTACTATCATGGGCTTGTTTTGAACCATCTAAAGTAACTTGAATATAGTGGATGTCCATGTCTTTTAATTTTTCAGCTACTCTTCTAGTCAATTTATAACCATTTGTGACCATATCCGCATTATATTTGCAACCAAGTGGCAAAACAGACTTTATCTTTTTGGTTAATTTTTCAATAGTTTCAATTGCCAATAATGGCTCCCCTCCATACCAAGATACCGTTAATTCATGTATATGCTGATATTTTTCTTTGAGCTGCGATGTTAATTGATCCTGAACAGTCTCAGACATAGTAATATATTCTCTCCCTTTTTCATAGCAATAGGGACAACAAAAATTACATGCCATAGTTGGGGCAATAGTTAATGTAAGATTTGAATCCGCAAACCTTTCTATTTTATTTCTTATAAGCAATTCTGCAAATTCATCTTTATCATCTTCAACTAGCATACCACCCTCTAATAATGCTGACTCTAAATCAGGCTTTGAACATTTTTTCCCTTCTTTCATTTCATAATATGATTTTTCATAATCAGTATCTAATTCCAGTATTGCAGATGTGACCGTATTGTAAATCAAACAACTTTTATCTTCTTTTTTCTCTATATTGTATCTTGATAATTTCATTATTATATCCTCTTTTCTTAATCTCTTGTTTTCACAGTGTTCTTTGCAATAATGAAAATGTGCCCAGCATATTGCTGAGCACATTTCAGACTGTAGACAAAGTTGGTGTTGGGATCTATTCCCAGCACCATTTCTCATTATATAACCAATATTTCGACTCATTCTTAAAAATATAAGAAATACTGGACTTAATCTTGCCTCGGAGTTCCAGTATCTTTGCCAGTTTTTTCAAATTCATGCATGCAAAGGTAAGCCCGGCTTTCATTTCCATCCGTGCTTTTCCTATGTATTGTGTATAACGGAAACCATGCTGCTCTTTGGCTGTTCCAAAGATTCTTTCGATAGTTTCTTTTCGCAATTGATAAATTTGTTTGTTTCCTATCCCATATCTGATCTCTTCTGCTTTTTCCATATCTTCTTCCCATACATGACGCATAATCATTTTTGTATGGTCTTTGCTTTCTGTACATTGGGATATTTGTGGACAGTTTTCGCAGAATAGTCCACAACTTTTATATTCCCGATATCCTTCTCTGTTCGTAGTATGATAAGTCAGTATTTTATTTTCGGGACATATATAACAGTCATAATACTCATCGTAGGCATACTCATATTTCTTGAAAAATCCTTCTTTTGTCATTGGCCGTTTATACGGAAACAAAGGTTTAATTTCATCTTCCAATAGTAAGTGGGCAATCGCCGGTGTTTTATATCCAGCATCTGCAACGATCATTTCTGGCTGATATCCTTTTAATTTGTCATACAGCGATTTAAATGTTCGGCTGTCGTGTTCATTTCCCGGATGTACACTATATCCAAGAATCCATCCATGTTTATCACAGGCCGTTTCTATTGCATAAGCAAAAACATGTTTGTGTTCTCCTTTTCGAAACCATCCACTTTCTGGATCGGTGATGCTACATTTTTGTGTTTTTACATCTTCGGAAACGTCCTCTTTATCTTGTGGATGATCTGCATCTCCATTTCCAGACAAAGGAGGCTTCGGAGGTTTCTTATCTTTCAACGGTTTTTTATCATGTGCGATTCGGTCTTTTTTAATCTCTTTATTTAATTCTTTTTCATACCAAAGTGTCTGTTCACGTGCAATGCGTTTTCTCATTTTTTTACTATTCGCACATGCTTTCACATGCGTTGCATCCACAAATATCTGCTCCGTGTCAACAAGTTTATATTTCATACAGTCTTCAAGAATCTTCGAAAAAATCTGTTCAAAAAGATCCGTGTCCTTAAATCGGCGGGTATAGTTCTTTCCAAATGTAGAAAAATGCGGGACTGGATCCAGCATATCCAGTCCAAGAAACCAACGATAAGCAACATTAACTTCGATTTCTTTCATGGTCTGTCTCATACTTTTGATTCCATAGAGGTATTGAATCATAGGTATTTTTATCAGCATTACAGGATCCATACTTGGTCGCCCATTATCTAAACAATATTTATCTTCAACCAGATCATAGATAAAAGTCCAATCGATTGCCTTATCAATTAAACGGAGCATATGATTCTGAGGAACCATGTCATCCATACAAAACATAAGCATTTGTTCTCTTTTTTTATCTGCATTTTTAGTCATCATAAAAAACACCGCCTTCTGATATTTATTATATCAGAAAGACGGTTCTAAAAGTAGAAAAGCCCAGCAATTGCTGGACTTTGTCTACAGTCTGAAATGTGCCCAGCATATTGCTGAGCACATTTTCCTTTACTGACTACAAATATCTTTAGTAACGAATTACACATGTAGCCTTTTTAGATCCACAACCTTTATCATTGTAAACCCAGCAGATTCTTGTACTTTTGTCCTCTGATGCTTTGTTAATCCACTTCATTGCAATATCCTCCTGTAAAATATTTATTTATTTCAAAGTAGTAAGAGCTACTTGAAACACAAATTAAAGTTCTTGACGTTTCAATGCAAAATGCATTAAAACTATCCCCACCAGGCACGCACCCATACCATACATAATAGTTCCAACAACAATCCCATTTGTCATCCGATATCCACAAATATTATACATATAAGTGGTCGGGTTCATAACACAAAATGCTTTAAGAAGCACTGATTGATTTTGAAAATTCTCATATACCATAGGATAAGTAATCGCACCTGCAAAGAAATATACACATGATAAAGCTGCCACAATTCCTGTATTCTTTACTAAAACCGTAATCAAAACCGCCACAGCTTCCATTCCAATCATAGCTATCATATTTAAGGTAACCATTCCGATAAAAATCAAAAATTCCTCACCTTTATAATGAAAACCATACTTCCATGCTAATCCTAAGCCTAATGCAGTTTCCACAATATAATAGAGAATAAAAAAGTGAACATTTATCACCAGTAATTTACTTAAAAATAATTTGGTTCGATTTATCCCATATACGACAGAAGCTCTTATTGTTCCTTGATGAAATTCTGCAGATACCATTGTCGTAATATAGACAATTAATCCAATCCAAGAAAAAAAATTAATTGATAATGCAAATCTTGCGATTTCTGCAGCTTTTATATTATTCATGTCGTCTATGTAGCAAATCCAACCAATGCTATCTATATTTCTATAATCACCAAAAGTCATAAACAATGTATCATTTCCCACAACGAACGGTATAAAAAAAATAAATGCCATAAATACTAAAACCCACTTCGAGGCTCGCGAATATTTCATTTTATAGTACTCTGCTTTAAGCTGTCTCATTCGATTTCACCTCCGATAATAGATTTGTGTAATACTCTTCTAAGTCTTCTCCTTCATATCCTATTTTTTCTACACCAACTCCTCCATATACTAATTCTTTTGTTATATCAGAAATATTTTTATTATAACCAAATACCTTAATCACATTTCTTAAATAAACTTTTATTTGACTTTCTGGATACCTCTCATCTAAAATACAACTAGCCTTTTCCACATTGTCTACTTCGATATGAACATGACGACGACATTTCTCATCTAATTCTTTATCTGTAATCTGTTGTAACATTTTTCCATGATGTATAAATCCATATACAGTTGCAAGTTGATGTAACTCTGGCAAAATATGACTGGATATAAGTATCGTTGTACCATCTTCTTCATTCATATTCTTTAAGACTTCTCGCACATATTTAATTTTGGTTGGATCTAAGCCATTTATTGGTTCATCTAAAATTAGCAACTGTGGGCGACCAAGCAATGCAATTGCAATTCCTAATCGCTGTTTCATCCCTAAAGAAAAAGCCTTCACTCTTTTATTTCCAGCGTCCTTTAAATCCATTATTTCCAGAACTTCATCAATACTACTTTTTCCTGGAATTCCTCGTTGAGTACGCTGGATTTCCAAATTTTGGCGTGCTGTCATGTCCATATACAAAGCTGGATTTTCAATTAAACATCCTATCTTATTTCTTTCATCTTCAAGATTTTTTTTACCAAATAAACTTATCTCACCTGAAGTCGGCTTTGTTAGTCCTGTAATAACTTTCATCAGGCTACTTTTTCCTGCACCATTTTCTCCAACCAGTCCATATATCTCGCCCGCTTTTATCGTAAGATTTACCTGATTAAGTACCATATTTTTTCCGTATGCTTTACAAATATCTTTTGCTTCCAATATTTTTTCGGGTTCTTTCATTCTAATCACTTCCCTCGTTTCTTAAATCCTATAATGATAATGATAATGTCTAATTCTAACATTTCTCTTAAATCAGTTCTTAAATTTCCATAAAATTATAAATTTATCTTTATATTTTCCCACTCGCCTATGAAACCTTCAAATTATTTAAAACAGTAACTTGTATGAAATTACAAATCATGTTAGTATTTTTACCATACCTATTACCAAAGGAGTTTATTATGATTGATATATTATTAGTAGAAGATGATAAAGAAATTTGCTTTATTCTTACAGAATTATTAAAAAGAAACCATTACAATGTTTCAGCATATCACAATGGGATAGAAGCAATTGAAGCTCTTTCCTCTAAAAAATATGATTTAATGTTATTAGATTTGATGCTTCCCGATTTGCCTGGTGAAAAAATACTATTTCACCTAAAAAAACACAACAATTCTATTCCAGTTATTGTTATATCTGCCAAAAATCAGCCTGAGATTCGTATAAACCTTCTCCGATCCGGTGCAGATGATTATATAACTAAACCTTTTTATCATGAAGAAGTTCTCGCACGAATAGAAAGTGTTTTGCGCCGTTGCAGCGAAAGTCCCCAAACGGAATATTCCTTTAAAGATATTCGCATAAATGTGGATGATCACAAAGTACTTGTAAATAACACAGAGCTTACTCTGACTACTACCGAATATAACCTCTTACAGCTACTAATCAAACATCCAAAACAGACTTTTACAAAGGAATCTTTATATCAACTTATTTGGGGAAAAGATTATATTTCAGATGATAATACTCTCAATGTCCATATAAGCAAACTAAGAAAAAAACTAGAGCATATAGGAAACCAAGCCCCTTATATCGATACTGTATGGGGAATAGGTTATAAATTACACCGTTAGAATAAATTCACGCAAAAAATACCATTACAAAGATTAATCTGTAACGGTATTTTTTACCCTATTCACTTTTTTCATACTTTCAAACAACTAGGTATACCCTCAACAATTTTTTCAGGCACAAACACTTCATTAACTATCACATACGTCCAAGCACCATCTGAGTTATCCGTAGTTTTAGACACTACAATGGCTTAACTTCCACGCAGTATATATTAAATCTACGAATTACAAATGCAAAGACACAACTTCGAACCACTACATATTCCTTTCCAAGGTAACGGTGATTGTGGTCTATGAAAATCATTTGTATTTCAGCTGACCATAAAAAACACCGTTGCAGATTCACTCCCCCACAACGGCATCTTTCATTTTTTTTATTCGATTTTATCTTCTCCTGTTGCCTTTATAAATCTCATAACCTCATCAATGGTTTTCCCAGATGCTACCAAAGCCTTAAACAGCTCATCTTTCTGCTTCTCTTCTATCTCTTTTTGAATCTCTTTTGCTTTATGACGCAGTTCCTTTAAATCGGACTCTTTTGTACGAATCTCCTGTTCCACATACTCCAGTTGCTCTTCCAAAGATGTGTTTTCCAGTTTTTTTCGTCTTGCCATAATGCATCCTCCTAATAATTTTTCCTCATTCTACCACATTTTATCTACTCTGAAAAGGTAGTAGTGTTTTATGAAAATTTTATATCTATTTGGGATTATCCTCATAAAATACTACACTTCCAAGCATTTTGACACAAAAATTATTATTTCGAATCGCAAAATACTATATATGGTATTTTATCATTGACCTTCGCTATATCTTGTGTTACTATGATATTGTATTTAAGTTTTGTGTTATCCCTTTATAGGGTGTCTGGATACTATCTCCAGTACACATGCAGTTTAAGTTGGAAAATCGTGTCATTATAATGCCGTTTTATACGGTGCTATAATGGCACTTTTTTTATTTATCACTATTTTATCGCCCAAAGGGCAGAAAGGAGAATTTTTATGTCATCTATTATCATTGTAACAGGAAGGGTAACTGCCGATCCGGTTATGCAACAAGCAAAGAATTCCGGAACTGAATACATCAGTCTGGGGCTTGCTACCAACCAGAGAGGTCAAAGCGGAAAGGAAGAACCCATCTTCTATCAGTGTTACTGCAACAAGTTTCTTGCAGATCGACTGATAAAAGCCGGTGTCAAAAAATCAACGTGTCTCATGGTCTACGGAGATTTAGAACTCCATCCGTATATTCACCAGAAAGGCAATAATGCAGGTCAAGCAGCTATCACGCCGCAAATTATGGTAAAGGACTGGCAGTTCTTACCTGCGAATCGTAATGATACCAATGCAGCAACACCTGTACCGGGGAATCCAATGGTCGGAAATCCAAATGTTCCACCAGTACCAGCAAACGGTGCTACTTATAATGGAAACCCGGGAATGAATCCTTCCGGTACCGTGCCTACTGGCGCAATGCCAGTCAATAACAATATGATGCCACAGGCCGCCCAACAGATGTCTTATGCTCCTGCAGGGGGATCGGCTTATGCACCACAGGGATTTACGGCTGGCAATGTGTCAGGTGATGGATTTACCAATATTCCGGAAAATACACCACCACAGCAACTTCCATTCCCGTAAATTATCAAAGAACCCTAAAATGAAGGAATTGCGACTTTCCAGTATCTACTGGTCTGCTGCAATTCCTTTTTCTATTGAGACAAACATGGAGGAAATGAAGTGAATACACAAAAGAAATTTCTTAAAGTTCTAAGTATGCTCACAATAATTTTGTTAATTGCAACTATATTCATACCAGGAAATGGAAATCGTAATGCAGTCGCAAGTATCGGAATCCTTGGCATCCTGCTGCTATTTCTTTCCACACTTCTTCCCAAAATCCATAAACTGACTCTAAACCTACTCAAGAACCAGGGCAAAACAAGCCCTTGGTCTTCTTTGAAATCATCTGAGCCAGTTTCCGAAACAGAAGAATTGCTTTGGAGACAAATCAGCTATCAGATTACCGACAAACTACAGGCTGCATTTCCAAATGCAACATGGGAATTCCAGAAGTCGCCATCCATGAAGCAGCTCCTTTGCGGAAATCCCATACGTCTGAGAACCTTTCATACGGAGGACTACAACTTTGCGGAAGCACGTATGAACCAATACGGATATCTGGAACTTCAAATGCTGACCATTGCCAGCCTCAAAAAGACTGTCACAGTTACCGATGAGGACGATGTTCCTTTTGCTGATCCGGAATCCTGGTATTCCTTAATTGGCAAGAAAAAACTGGAGAACCTTATCGGACAGCTCCATGCGAAAGGACACCATAAACTCTATATTAATGAAAACGGGCAAATTTACATCCAAAATGGTGATACAGCGGAAATCAAGGATTGTTTTGATTATTTCCCGCCACGAAACTATTGGGATATTCTCATTTCCATCTTCCAAAAAGATGAATTGACCGCAAAAGAAAAGGACCAGGCACTAGAATTATCCTGGATAAAAGAATAAAGGAGGAAATACTATGCCAAATACAAACTTTGTCCCTAACTGGACTTTTGAAAGAACGCTACCATTTCCATTTGACAGCTATTCCGGGAAAAGTGCAGTGATGAAAGACATCGCTTCCAAATACTGTAATCAGCCTAAAAAACGGGCTACTCTCCATTCTGCTACTTTGCAGGCAGTTTTTTCTTATATGGATTTGGAAAATCCACCTGCTGGAAAAGCAGAGGAAGAACTCGGAGCCATTGGAAGCCAAGCAAACAATTTTACAATCGCAGAATATCCAAGCCGTACCGGGTTGCTGCATGTAGTGGTCTACAACCGTATGACTGGGAAATTTATAGCCGGAAAGTATGAAAAACCTTTGGATCTGGACAGTAAACCAGAGCCATATCAGTTTAAAAAAGATGAAGATTCCGGAAGTGCTCTTTATTTTGCTTTAATGCCTACGTTTCTTTCTGATGACGAATTCAATGAAAAATATCAGGAATTAAAGCAACACCGTGATGACGGTTTTCCTGACCTGCCCAAAGCTGCAGAAACGGCTGCGGTTCTTTGTGATAACGTGTACCGCAGGATCCGTTATGGTGATTCCCTTCCTATCGGGAACATCAAAGTTGACACTCCTGCAAATGGCGTGCTCCAAAGACTTACACCACTGAATATCCAAAAAGGTGTTTATGCACCAACGGAAATTATCCAGGGTACCTTTCAGGTATTAAAAGGTGGACATCACTATACTGCTTCCGCCGTTTCAATTCCCAAAGAAGATTTTGTCGATAAATACATCCTGTCCAATTCTCGGACATTAACTTCCCAAGAAGAATCAACCGTTCCTATTCTCGAAGATTGGTATGTAATCCCAAAAGAAATCCAAAGAATATGCGAACATGCCAAATTAACAACTGACAGCAAGCAGCCTATGCGGAATTTTATGCTCCGTGGGCCTGCTGGAACGGGAAAGACCGAAGGTGCCAAAGCCATTGCTGCAGGACTTCACCTGCCTTACCGATGCATCACCTGCTCGGCAAATACAGAAATTTTTGACCTTCTTGGACAGATTTTACCTGATGTAGATGAAAAACAGCTTTCTTTGGTAGGGGAACTGCCCTCTTTTCAAGACATTACCCTAGATCCGGCTACTGCCTATGAAAAATTAACGGGTACTTATGATGAAAAAGTATCAGAAAATACAGTTTATGAAGAATTGATCCATCATATATCTGAGGAAATGAAACAGAAACAAGCTGCTACCTCCAACAGCCAACAGTTCCGCTATGTGGATACACCACTGGTTGAAGCCATCCGAAACGGCTATCTGGTAGAAATACAGGAGCCTACGGTGATTGCCAATCCTGGTGTACTGGTAGGGCTTAATTCCCTGTTGGACCGTTGTAACAGTGTATTTCTGCCAAACGGGGAAGTCATCCATCGGCATCCGGATACTACCATTGTAGTCACAACTAATCATGACTATGCCGGCTGTCGTCCCATGAACCAGTCTGTCATTTCAAGGATGAATATGGTCATAGATATGGATGAACCGGATGAAGAGACCATGGTAGAGCGTGTTCTTGCTATTACCGGATGTTCCGATAAAAAATCAGTACGTACCATGACACAGATTGTACGTTCCATCGCACAGTATTGTCAGGATAACCTGATAACAGATGGCTGCTGTGGAGTCCGGGAATTAATTGCCTGGGTTCAGTCTTTTATGGTATGTGGCGATATACAGGAAGCTGCTCATTATACCATTTTATCTTCCGTCACTGCCGATTCTGAAAGCCGTATCGAAATTGAAGGTTCTTGCTTGGATACAGTTCTTGCATCATAACACACTATTGAAGAACACCTTTTATACCGAAGCCGAACTACGCAAAACTCTGGCAGAAAATCTCGTTTATTTAAGAAAATCCAAGCAGACGAAACTCTCTCAGAAAGCCGTAGCAAGACTTCTGCATCTACCGGAAAAAACAATTATGAACTATGAAAATGGGCATACGCTTCCATCTGCTTACGCCGTCTTTCGGTTAGCCCAGTATTACGGCTGTACAATGGAAGATCTCCTAACCCAAAATATGAAAAAGAAAGAAAGGTGAAAAAATTGAATAACACTCAAAAAGCTTTAAAAAGAATGATTCGGGATACGGAGTCAAAAATCACTGATGAAGAACTCTTTCTTTCATCGGCTTTCCAAAAATACCAAACATCTCTGGCGAAAACGGCTACTGGCCGTTCTCGCTATGGACTTCAGGTGCTTATGGAATGGGACAGTTCTGAAAATGCAGACATCGCTTATACAGATAATTATAGAATTCACTGTAACGCCGCAAACTCGATAACCCAAAGCTTTCCTTCCCGATTTCTGCGGTCACAAAGCCTGACTGGTCTAACTGGACATGAAATCGGACATCTGCGTTACTCTGATTTTGCATCACTACAGCTTTATCTGACCAATATGGAAAATGGTTCCTTCTATCCAGAAGCACCAGACAATCTGCCTTCTGGATACAAGGCAAATCTGCAGGACATCTTAGATGCCATGGAAGAAAAAGATAACGCAACGTGTCTGACGCTATCCCGCTGTGCTGCACAGTTTAATAATATACTGGAGGACATCTACATTGAAGCCCGGATGTGTGAAGAATATCCCGGAACTTTTAAGCAGGGAATACAGATCAATAATCTGCGGATGTCTGAATTGATTCCTTCTATACAGGAACAAATTGACTGTGGCTATCAGCCGTTTTCCATTATGAGCAATTTAATTTTGTCTTATTGCCGGACTGGTAATATAAATAACCGCACGAATTATTCTGGAGAATACACAGACACCCTTTCAGACTGCATGGATTATATTGACGATGCTTTAATTGCCACACAGGGGAAAGAACGCTTACGTGCTTCCAACTATCTTTTAGTACTTTGCTGGAACTATATTCAGCCTATGGTAGAGTTAACCAGAGAGTCTTTAAAAAAGCAGGATAGTACCCAAGTTGGCGATGCTCTGGAGGATCTGCTGCGGAAAGAATCAGGTAGCGGATCTCCTCTTCCAACTGGTAAAAACGGAGGAATCCCTAAAAACATTCCAGGTCCTACAGTAAAATCAAAAACTCCTATAACCTGTGACTTATCTGGTCTTGATCCAAATTACAGACAAGATGCAATCAACCAGGCAGAAAAAGTACTGCAGGAAGAAGGAGGAAGAATTGAACTTGCTAAAACTACAGCAGTATTAGATGGAAATAATCCAGGAATCACATACGCATCACAGTATGCCGGTTCCGGTTATGAAAATGCAGCGAATGATCTTGCACGCATCCTAAATGATGTTGCTACGGAAAAAGCCCAAAATGGTTATGAACAGGAATTAACAGAAGACTTGCAAAAATCGGCGGATGAAATACATTACGGAAATGCCCATGCAGGCATCCATGTAACAATCCACCGCATCAATCCCGTTTCCGACTTTTTTATCAAATCTTATCAAACAGTTGCTTCCCCTCTTTTGCGGACCTCCAAAAGGCTGCAAAGTTCCATTCTTCCTTTATTAAAAGAAGAGGCAGAAGGCGGGAAACAAAAAAACCTGTTATTTGGTAAAAGGCTGGATATGCGGGCTTTATACCGAAAGGACGGCGGTATCTTTACCAGAACCAGGCTTCCGGATGAAGAACAAAAACTTTCCGTGGGACTTTTGGTTGATGAAAGTGGTTCTATGGGCTGGGGAGATCGTATTACCCATGCCCGGAAAACTGCAATCGTGCTGTATGATTTCTGTATGAGCCTGGGAATTCCTATTACCATTTATGGGCATTCTACAGATTCTAAGGGTGTTGCTTTGTATTCCTATGCTGAATTTGATTCTCTGGATGCCTCTGACCGTTACCGGCTGATAGATATGTCTGCCCGTAATGGCAACCGGGATGGAGCTGCACTTCGTTATGTTGCGGAACACCTGGCAAAGCGTCCGGAATCACAAAAACTCCTCATCATAATCTCTGACGGACAGCCCGCAGATTGTGGGTACAGTGGTACGGAAGCAGAAGCAGATCTTCGTGGTATCAAGAATGAATATCGTAAACGTGGCATTGTGATCTTTGCTGCAGCAATTGGTGATGACAAAGAAAACATCCGCAGAATCTATCAGGATGGTTTTTTAGATATTACCAAATTAGAAGATTTGCCCAAAAATATGACACAGCTTGTAAAACAATATTTGAAATAGAAAGAAGGCAAACATACATGAGTGAAAATTATCAAAACTCAATTACAGATCAGATATGCAAAGTACAGACCAGTAAAAAATTAATTGCACTGTATGACCGCCTCCGCTACACAAGTTATAACAGCTATGCACAGCTTCATGCAAAAGGAGAATTTGAAGAAAATGGTCATAAAGTTCACTCCCTTATTGGAATCTCCATACAGGATTACTCTAGTGGTACCGGTGATAAAAATATTATCACCCGTTTTCATCTGGCACCCGAACAAATTCAATTTCTGCTGTCCAGAGTTGCCGCTGGCTTTCCTGAATTTGAATGGTCACAAAGTAAAATATTTGGTGTGCCGGATGGCAATGGCTATTCTACTGCACAACAGTTTTTTATTTCCCGCCACGTATATAACAACCAGCAGGAAATACTGACCAGCCCGTGGAGAATTCAAATTAATAACGGAAAAGGTATCAAGAAAAAGAATCATAACGGCGGCACTTATATGCAGGCTCAAAGTTTTATCTCTGAAAAAAGTGCTTTTATCCAATTGACAGATATGGATTTTTATATGCTGTTAAAACGTGCTGATTCTTATATCGTAAATTGGGAAAACTACGTTGCATCCTTCCTGATTCAAAACGGCAAACAACAATTTAAAAAGCAACAGGAAGCACGAATGGCACAAAACATACAGCCACATGAAATGTCTTCCTATATGCAGGAACAACCACAAGAGCAATATCTGAATGGTATGTATGTCGCTTAAAGAATTTCAACAAAGAAGCAGCCGAAAAGACTGCTTCTTTTTATAAAGGAAAGGAGATTTCTATGGATTATGCCACAACACTAAATATTGACCAACAAGGGCGGATCATTATTCCTGCCAAAGTAAGAAAAGCCCTACAACTTCATACAGGCGATGTATTGATGCTGGAAGCTGACACACGCAACATCTGTCTTCGTAAATGCGACTCCCATATCCCTATGGATATCCGGTTAGACAGTTTTCTGGATATTTTACATAGTAATGTCCCTTGCCGGATCCTGTTATGTAATCATTCCAAAATCATTGCTTCCAAGAATTATCATACAGCACTTAATATGCCTGTAACAGAAAGTATTCAAAGGCTTCTGCAACAGGGAAAGATGAAATTATTCTCTGAAAAGGAACGCATATACCCTACTATGACAGGAAAATATCCCATATCAGCCTTTTTCCCTATTTCTAAAAAAAACGAATTTGGTGAAACGTTGGGACTTTTACTGTGTACAAAAAATCAACAGCCTTTCAGCGAAATGGATTTAGGCTGTGCCAAAATGACTGCGGCGGCGATTTCCCGCTACATTCAACAAAATTATGAAAGGACGGTGATATAAAATGAATGACTTAATGCTGCATCGGGCAGCACAATTATTAGAAGCTGAATTTGGTCCCCAATGGCGTACTGTCGCTGACATGCTTGGAACGGAAGGATTGCGAAAACGTGTGGGAAAGGAACTGACTTCTTTCATGGCATACCCAGAACGGGGCGAAGGCGGTAACAGCCAGTGGCGTGGTAACTGCTCTCCCGAAGTGATTGCAGCACTTCTACGCTATTGCCTGGACGATAAGCGATATTACGGAAAAGATACCAGCACCTTTACCCTCTTAGATCCTATGAGTGGCTCTGGGACTTCAAAGGCGGCGGCTGACCGTTATCAGGTACGTTCCCTGCTCTATGATCTAAATCCGGCACCTGCTTATGGAAAAGGTAACTGGAATGCCCTAAAAGATGAAGTGGAGGATTCCGCTGATCTCATCTTTTTCCATCCACCTTACCATAATATGATCCAGTATTCCGGAAATATCTGGGGAAACCCTCACCCGGACGACCTATCCCGCTGTGAAAACTATTCGGATTTTTTAGAAAAACTAAATCACTGTATCCGGAAATTTTTCCTGGCACTTCGGAAAGGTGGCAGGCTTGCCATACTGGTAGGCGACATGCGGCTCCATGGTAAGTTCTATAGTATGCAGCATGATTTAATGCGGATGGGTGATTTTGAATCTTTTCTGGTAAAGGGCCAGTTTAATTGTGTTTCCGACAATCGGACGTACAAAAAGCCTTTCATTCCCATTGTGACAGAATATGCTCTGTTGCTGAAAAAAACGGATTCTTTCATTATCCCCTTCAGCATCCGGCAAGAAGGTGTGTTTTCTGTACAAAATACAGATATTCTTGCACTGACTTGGCATCATCTAATCCGGATGACAATGGAGAGTATTGGAGGAAGAGGGGCTTTAAAAGACCTGTACGCTTTATTAAAAGAACACCCAAAAGCGAAAAAGAATCCGCATTATCAGGAACGTATCCGTGCCACCTTATATGAACACCCAGACGAATATATACCTGTATCGAAAGGATATTTTCGTTTGAGTTACTCGGTTACATAAAAACGAGCCATGAAAAACAGATTTTCTATGACGCTACAAAAGGAGTGTGAACACTATGACAAATCGAAAGCACCATGTGAAAGATAAACAAATAACGACACTCTCAGGATGGTTTCATTCTCCGCTACGGGTTGGGGAACGTGCTATTATTTCTGGGGTCAATGGTTTCTCTATTCTGACATCTCCTATCCTAACGATTTTGGAAGTATCAAATGACAGTATCGTTTTCGAAACAGAAAATACCATTTACCATTTGGTTCATACACCAGAGACCGTATCGGAAGTGATGTGTGCTTGAATAACATATATGAATTGGGAAGCAAGCTTTGTGAATTACTTTCAACTTTAAAGAAAAACCGGGAATACGTTCCACTTGAAATTTTACAGACACAGTATCGGGTTCCTTATGAAACCCTAAAAAAGCAAATTGGTGATACAGCGACAGCTTTTGTAAAAGAAATTACATTATCAAAGCTTATGATAAATCCAGATGTGTCTCTGGAAGAGCAGATTTCTGTTATCCAACAAACCATTACAACATCCGGGATACTCAAAGAAATGGGCTATACCTTATCAAAACTGTATGATGTGGAACTACTGCACAGGCAGGCATTAAAATTAAGGACATATATTGAGGATGCTCTATATCCATATATTGCCCTTCAGGATTGCCTTGTAGTTGATATGGAACGTATAGAGGATACGCCAATTATCTACAATACAATTACCCAAAAGGTTTATGAGAATGGGCAATGGAGTAAACAGGATTTGGATCTGCATGGGAAACTATTAATCTATGTAAAATCCAGTCCTCCTATGCCTGCAGCAACAGAACAAATAAACAATGGATTCTAAATTCAAGAATTTTTTATGTCAAGAAGGGAAACTTTTATGGGTTTCCCTTCTTATGAAAATAATTTCAGTTGTTCATATTCTGCTGTCCGATTCAACAGTATGGGCTTCTTAGCAAGAATAAATTCTACCGCTGCATCCTCCATAATCCAATCTTCCAGTTCTTGTCGTTCCAAAAGCAATGGCATCCGTTCATGCACCGGTGCTACAGAAGCATTTGCCTGCGTAGTCAGAATTACAAAACGATTTTGACCATTATAGATTTGATAACACCCTGCCATAAATAATGTGGCATCCTGCTTTGGACTTTGAAAAGTATATTTTTCTTTGTTTTTACACCATTCGTAAAAGTGATGGGCAGGAATCACACATCTTCGATGCAGCACACTGTCCCGAAAGGTCTTCTTGTCCAGTATAGCCTCTACCCTTGCATTGATAAGCAATCCCTTTCCCTGGAACCTCGGAAATCCCCACTGCATCTGCCTTGCAGCCACTTCCCTACACTCCTTTGTAAGTACAATTGCAGATTCAGACGGATGGATGTCCTGCCCATGCTCTATGATGCAGCCGATATACCGCTTCCCAGGACAAGAAGGCAGAATTTACATCTATATGAAAAATCACTTTTTCCAAACTCACGTTCCCCTCCTTTATATCCCATTATATAGAACATACGTTCTGAAATCAAGAGATAATATTTTCCATATCCATGCTTTCTCTATATAACTTAAATGAAAAACTAAATTCCGGTTTTGGACCAAATGCAAGAGTAAATTCCATATAGGTCGAAGTTACTTTTGCACACATATTTGCCATATTGTCTTTGATAATCATTACTCCGTATAATGTACTTGCAGCTGATTGCCTGCCTGTGCAGATTGGAGATAATTATGAAAAATAAAGGCAATCAGAAACATTTAACATTTGAACAGCGTGTTGATATCGAGAAAGGTCTTACTGAGAATAAAAGCTTCACTGAAATTGGACGGATTATTGGTAAAAATCCATCTACCATATCAAAGGAAGTACGTCTCCACGCACATACAAAAGAACGTCCGGATTCAGGTTACACTCACCCGCCATGTATTCATCGCAAGAACTGTAAGGTGACATGCTTGTGTGATAAGATGTGTGGCATTCATTGTAAGCTTTGCAGAAAACCATCCTTTCGCTGCACTGATATATGTCCCGCATATGAGACAGCTGAATGTGAGAAACTGAATAAACCTCCCTACGTATGTAATGGCTGTGGTAAAAAGACCCATTGTCTTATGCCCAGAAAGTTTTATTCATCCAAATATGCCCATGATGAGTACCGTAGCGTGCTGGTCGATTGCAGAGTGATGTTAGAATATAAATAGTACAAAATAAACATGACCATTTTCAATAAATATTATATGATAGTCATAGATCAAGAGAGGAGAATGGTTATGGCAAGAGGTACAAGGTATTCACAAGAGTTTAAGGAAGATGCAGTAAGATATCGGTTGGAGCATCCTGAGATTGCGCTTCGTAAGTGTGCTGAAAATCTTGGAATTAGTGAATCAGCACTAAAGACTTGGATGAAATCAGCAAAGGAACATGAAGGAACTGTTCCTACTCGTGGTTCAGGCAATTACGCAAGTGATGAAGCAAAAGAAATCGCACGTCTGCAACGAGAATTACGCGATACAAAGGATGCACTTGAAGTGTTAAAAAAAGCAATCGGTATTCTGGGAAAATGACAAAAACTCTTTACGCTGCTACATCTAAATATGTAGAAGAAATTAACAACCTGCCTGTGAAACGTCAAGTTTCTGTCAGCGGGATACTGAAAAAATTGGACGTTTCACGATCTGGTTATAATGCATGGAAGAAGCGGGTTCCTTCGGACACGTCTATTCGTCGAACTGTTTTAAAAGAAAAAATCCAAAAGATTTATGATGATTCACATCAAAACTATGGTGCTCCTAAAATTGCAGCTGAATTGCGGAAATCCGGAGAAACTATTACTGAAAAAACAGTGGGAAATTATATGCGTCAAATGGGAATAAAAGCGCAATGGATCAAACCGTATACTCAAACAACCATTGATTCTGATCTAAGCCAGAAACTAAAAAATATTTTGAACGAAAAATTTAATCCAGAACATCCAGATGCTGTATGGTGCTCAGATATCACTTATATTTGGACATATGAAGGATTTGTATATCTTACCAGTATTATGGATCTATATTCCAGAAAAATCATTTCCTGGGTACTAAGTGAGACGCTGGAGGCATCTCATGTAGTAAAATGTATTGAAAAGGCAAAACAGTCCAGACATATTGAAAATCCGCTTATTTTTCATTGTGACAGAGGATGTCAATATGTATCAGAAGCATTTCACAAGGCAACGGAAGGAATGATTCACAGCTATTCCAAGAAGGCTTATCCTTGGGACAATGCTTGCATAGAATCGTTCCATGCCCTTTTAAAACGAGAGTGGATTAATCGTTTCAAAATTTTCAATTATACTCATGCATATAAATTGATTTTTGAATATATCGAGACGTTCTACAACACCGTCCGTATTCATAGTCATTGTGGATATTTATCTCCAAATGAATATGAGGAACAATATCTAAAAAATCTGGAAACGACTGTAACAAGCTTAGCAAGTTAACAATTACATAAAAAGAGAAAATTGGTTGTATTTAATTTGTACTTTTTCTTGACATAAGACCAGAGTCGGCATTAACCAGACTCCGGAAAGCATTCAATCCATGAATGATTTATTGGTTCCATTGATCAAGGAGAAGCATCAGTCCATCGGTCATATTTATGCTACTCATGCAGAAGAATTGGGTTGCTCCAGAAGAACACTTTACTCCTACATCAATGATTGTGTATTCGATGTCCGCAATGGTGACTTAAGACGTTCTGTACGTTATAAGAAACGCAAGAAACCTACACAGACCAGTGCAAAAGATCGTTCTTATCGTCAAGGTCATAACTACGAAAATTTCCAGAATTATATGAAAGATCATCCAGATATAAATGTTGTGGAAATGGACTGCGTGGAAGGAATGAAAGGCGAAAGCTGCGCCCTCTTGACCTTTACATTCCGCAACTGCAATCTTATGCTTATGTTCCTGTTGGAATATCAAGACCAGGAATGCGTGTTAGAGGTCTTTGTATGGCTTGAAACAGTGTTAGGACAGGATGCATTCAAAAAGCTTTTTCCGGTGATCCTCACGGATGGAGGTTCAGAATTCTCAGCTCGTGAAGAGATGGAGAAATTCTGTGACGGAAGTAAAAGCACGACGGTCTTTTACTGTGATCCATACAGCTTTTGGCAAAAAGGTGCCTGCGAAAAGAACCACGAGTATATCCGCTACATCCGTCCGAAAGGGAGTTCATTCGCTGATTTAAATGACGAGAAAGTCAGACTTATGATGAATCACATAAACAACGAAAAAAGAGACAGTCTTAATGGACATAGCCCATATGAACTCTCTCTTTTACTCTTGGACAACAAACTGCACAAAGCATTAGGATTAAAGGCAATCGCACCTGATGATGTTATGCTTAGTCCAAAACTTATAAAATAAAATAGTAAAGCACAGGCAGATTTCACTGCACCAGAATTTAGTCTTGCACATAAGGCATGTGGAATTTAGTCTCGCACACTATTTTCAGATGCCCGGTTAGTATGCATAAAAACATAAATCATGAGTGCTTACAGGTTTATTATAAGACAAAAAAATAGAATTGTTAAGGTGCATTACAGAATTTAATCCCGCATAGTTACTGAGATAATCCACAGCTGGAATTTAGTTTTTCATTTAAGTCTTTCTCTATATATAGTAATTTTCTTCTCAGATTAAACAATATATAGTGGTTTTATATTGACACATACTATATATAGTATTACACTTACTATGTAATTATTATTTGTGTCATCCGGAAAGGATATACGCACGCAGTTTAGGTTTGTAAAAGTGTCAGAAGTATACCACGCTACCAGCAGGGACTTCTGGCTTTTTTTATTTTGCAGGAAACTGCACGCATTAAAGAATGAACATCCATGTCATTCTCTTTTTTTATGCCTGAACGCAAAGAAAGGAGGAATGAAAGCCGGAACAAATAAGAATTACAACTATACCATAGAAAAGGAGACAAGAATAAAATGAACCACTCTAATGAATTATCAAACGTGGAAAAAATCAAACAACTGGTGGACTATCTGAATTTACAGCGTAACGCTTATTATAATGAGAACAGTCCGAATATCAGTGATGCGGAATATGACCGAATCTTCGATGAATTAGTGGAATTAGAAAAGCAGACAGGCTTTGTCTTATCCAATTCACCGACACAAACCGTAGGCTATACTCCCATCAGTGAACTTCCCAAAGTAAAGCATCCGGTCCCTTTGCTCTCTTTAGATAAGACAAAGCAGGTACAGGACTTGATAAGTTTTGCCGGTAAGCAGCCAGTTCTGTTTATGCTGAAGTTGGACGGATTAACGACTAAATTGGTCTACGAAAATGGAACACTTGTAGAGGCTTCCACGCGTGGCGACGGAGAAATTGGGGAACTTATCACCCATAACATCCCTGCATACGTTGATGTCCCTCTCTCAATTCCATATAAAGGCCGGCTGGTGATTGTTGGAGAATCCTTCATCCCAACCAATGACTTTGAGCGTTTAAAAGAAACCCTCCGAGATGGAAAAGGAGAACCTTACAAAAATGGGCGAAATCTGGCTTCTGGCTCTGTGCGAAGTCTTGATCCGGCAAATTGTGCAGGGCGCTGTCTGCACTTTATGCCTTTTAATGTTCTGGAAGGTCTGGACTCTCCATTTCTCTTTCCAGACAGCAGAGCTATGAAAATTTCCAGCCTGTTTGACTATGGTTTTCAGCCTTGTCCTTATATTGCTGCAAACCATCCCTTAACCTCGGAACTTGTAAATCAGTATATTGAAAGGCTGACTGATCTGGCAGGCAAAAAACATCTGCCTATTGACGGAATTGTAATGATTTTCGACAGTCTGGACTATTCCAAAAACTGCGGGCGTACCGGACATCATTATAAAGATGGACTGGCTTTTAAGTTTGAAGACGAAACTTACGAAACCACTCTTCGCAATATAGAATGGACACCCACCCGTTTCGGAGAAATTGCACCTGTGGGAGTTTTTGACCCTGTGGAAATTGACGGATGCTCTGTTTCCAGAGCAACCCTTCACAATCTGACCTTTATCAAAGAATTAGAATTGGTGCCAGGTTGTAGAATTTCTGTATCAAAACGTAATATGATCATTCCTCATATTGAAGAAAATCTGGAACGTGGTCATTACGTAGATGCAGTTCCTCCTGTATGTCCATGCTGTGGTTCTCAGACTCGTATCTATCAAAGAAAAGGAAATGATGGGCGTCTCATTGAAACGGTGCATTGTGACAATCCCAACTGTGATAGCCAGATCCGAAAACGCTTTACACATTTCGTTGGAAAAAAAGCAATGAACATCGAGGGACTCTCCGAAACTACCTTGGAAAAATTCCTGACTTTGGGTTATCTCCAGACATTTCCGGATATTTACCATCTAAATGAACATCAGGAAGAAATCTTACAGTTGGAAGGTTTCGGTAAAAAATCCTTTGAAAGATTATGGAATTCCATTACTTCCAGCCGGAATACTACCTTTGTCCGGTTCCTGGTTTCCATGGATATTCCTATGGTCGGAAGGACCAAAAGCAGGATTTTGGATACAGTATTCCACGGCAGTCTACAGGAATTTTTTGATGCTGCCTCTGGTGACTATGATTTCACCCAGTTAGATGACTTTGGTGATACTCTGAATCAGAATATCCATGACTGGTTTTCTGATGAAAACAATTTAATTCTCTGGCACGAACTCCAAAAAGAACTTATATTTGAAGAAAGAAAGGAAATGAATACTATGATGAAAGAAAATGTATTTACAGGATGTACTATCGTTGCAACAGGAAAACTTGCTCATTTTACAAGAGATGAAATCAACTCGAAGATTTTAGAGCTTGGAGCAAAAGCCGGCAGTTCTGTCACAAAAAAGACAGATTATCTAATTTGTGGGGAAAAAGCCGGCAGTAAATTAGCAAAAGCCCAGTCTCTCGGCATTAAGATTTTATCTGAAGATGAGTTTCTTGAAATGATTGCGTAAGGAGAAATCTATGAGTATCATTACATCCGTTTTTCATATCTATGGATTTCTTATTACAGAAGAGGCTGCTAATCTTATCCTTCGATATACAGAGGAAGTTTTTCCTGATTTATACAAAGAGTTCTCTGATCCAGAATCACTCTTAGCCTTTCAGGAATATCTTTGTGAGAAACTTGATGGCTGTCGTTATGGCACTGCTGAGTCTATGACGGTATGGAGGATCAAAGATCAGGAAGAACTGGACTTAAATCCAGGAGAAGAATTTTATATCATTGAACTTAAAAATTCTTCCCACTTATTTTCACAGGCGTATTCTTCTTATACGGAAGTTATCCAAGAAATTCAAGAAACGTTTGGTGAATTACTTCCTCCCGATTTTCCATTAGATGATTTTCTTGTGGAAATCATGGGCGAAGTTTGGGGATAGTGAAATGGGGTGACGCCCCATTTCAAACATCTTTTGCAACTTTACATTTATAGTTATTTTACCGTTGGAAAGCACCTTCTTTTTTGATATAATGAAAGCAAATGGAGGGATAACGTATATGAGTATTCAATCAGATATAGAGATGCTATCAATTGAAGCACTGGAATATTATGCTAAAAAGCACCAAATATCAGAAGACGATGCCTTTAATATTTTCTACAAACATCAAGTATTTGAAAAAATACTGGTACAACACGAAACGTTGCACCAATTAGATATTCATGATACTTTTCAATACGTAGAAGATATTATAGAAGAAGATACGCCCACGCTTGTTCTTTTCCATGGCTCCAATATTGCATTTGATAAAATCGATTTGAACAAATCACATAACCGTCGTGATTTTGGTCGTGGATTTTATTGCACAGTTCTCGAACAGCAGGCAAATGAATGGGCGAACCGCCTGTACTTGCGTACTCATACTGGCGGCAAATATGTGTATCGGTATATCTTCCAGCAATCCGAGGAACTAAAAATCAAACATTTTGCCACCTTGGACAAGGAATGGTTGGAGTTTGTCAAACTCAACCGTACTGTCGGCGATATCCAGCATCACTATGATGTTGTAATTGGGCCTGTTGCGGATGATAATACCATGGAAACTGTACAACTTTATTTGTCCGGTATCTTGAGCGTGGATGAAGCGGTTACAAGGCTTCGGTATAATAAGGTTAATAATCAGGTTTCCTTTCACACCCCACTTGCTCTTGAACATCTGGTATTGGAATCTCGAAAGGATGTGTAAAACATGGAAGGTAAATATTTTTTTAACGGAAAAGATATTTCAATGAATCTGTATATTCAGATCCGGGATGTTATCGATATTATTATGGAAAAGAGTAATCTTTCCTTTCCGGATGCCATGGGCAAATTTTATCATTCAAAAACTTACAAGGCCCTACAAAATACAGAAAATACTCTTTGGGCGGAATCTGCCGGCTATATTGCAGACCGCTATTACGAAGAACAAGAAGAAGCACAAATAAACAAATAACAAACAAAAAAATATGTTTAAGAAGGAACTGCTTACCATAAGCGGTTCCTTTTTTGTATAAGAAAGAAGGGATTACATGTATATTAATACCTATTCGAATCATTACCAGCAAACAATTGACCACTTTCATGGAGCATACGCTTTTCTTAGTAACTTCTATCCTTCCCGGATATATTACCGGGGCTACTGGTATGCAAATAATGAGGCTGCTTTCCAGGCACAAAAGACCATTTCCCCTAAAGAACAGCTTCAATTTACCAAATTAAGGAATCCAAAAGATGCAAAAAAACTGGGAAGAGAAGTGCAGCTCCGTTCAGACTGGGAAAGTGTAAAGCTTATGTACATGTATGAAATTTGTATGTGCAAATTCATGCAGAATCCTACCCTATGTAAAGCATTACTTGCTACTGGGAATTGTCACCTTGTTGAAGGAAACAACTGGGGAGATTACTTTTGGGGTTCTGTAAATGGTCATGGCGAAAATCATCTGGGCAAAATTCTTATGGATATACGTGCAAAGCTTCAATTTGAATGTTAAAACATAATTTATCCAATTTTGCACTGTATGAACTGCAAATATTTTGCTATAATGAAAGATAGATTTTAAAGAAAGGATTTGTGCTTATGTATCTGAAGCGTTTTGTCTATGACCGTCTTCTGGATTGGAAAAATGAAGGAGGTCATAGTACCCTGGAAGTCGGTGGAGCCCGTCAGGTTGGAAAAACCTACCTGATACAAAAATTCGCTGACGAAAACTACAAACACAAAATTTATATTAACCTGTTTGAATTAAGCGGCAAACAGTTTATGGAATGTTATAAACAGGCAACCGACTGGACACCTGGAACAAAACGGCGGGAGCATCCTCTCCACGATGCCTTCCAGTTATATGAACCGGACTTTATTGATTCTGAAGATACCGTCATCATTATTGACGAAATCCAGGAGTCTTCCGAAATTTATAACCGTATCCGGGAGTTTACACGTCACTTTAAAGCCCATTTCATCATCACAGGAAGCTACCTTGGACGGATTTATGATCCAGAATTCCGTTATTCCAGCGGCGATGTCACCAAACTCACCATCTATACGCTTTCTTTTGAGGAGTTTTTGATGGCCTATGATCAGAATCTGTATGGCGATTACAAAAAAATATCTCTTGTTTCCTCTGAAGCAGAAGTCTATAATCGCTTAAAGGAAACCTATGAGCTGTACTGCCAGATTGGTGGCTATCCCAAAGTGGTCGAAAACTATCTGGAAAACCGGAACATCGTAAAAGCTCAAGGCGAACTCGTAAAAATCATTGATACCTTTACCAATGAATCCATTCGCTATTTTACGGATATTTTGTATACCAAAGTGTTTACCCATATTTTCTTTTCCATCTGCCGTATTTTAAATCGTGAAAAGAAAGGATTTTCAGAAGACAGCATCAGTGAAGAATTGCAAAAACTGGTAACCAAAGACTACTCCAGCAATATTTCAAAGGCTACCTGCAACCGTGCCATTAGCTGGCTGTACTTTTCTGGAATCATTGGATTCTGTGCAAAAATAACAGAAATGGACATTCTGGATTTTAAGTCTGCAAGCCGCTGCTACTTCATGGATATGGGGCTGGCAAATTATTATCTGACACGTACCGGTACCGATTCCCGTGTACTTGCAGGCACATTAAATGAAAATTATGTCTATATCAACCTGAAGAAACGCCAGGATTTTCCACCGGAAATTTCCTTTGAAACCCCAGCTTTTGCTACTTACCGAGGCGGAGAAATTGATTTTTTGGCACAAAGCCTATCTTCTTCCACCCGATATTTAATAGAAGTAAAAGCCGGAAAAGGGACTGCTTCCACTGCCCAGAAAGCTCTGGCTCAGGGAAAAGCAGATAAGCTTCTTTATTTAAAAGGGGCAACCAAAGGAGGAATAGACGGAAAAACAGAAACACTGCCTATTTATTTATTGGAACAATACAAGTTTAATTAAATTTATGTTTACGAAGAGACTACTTGCGAGTGGTCTCTTTTTATTTAGAAGGATCACGAAAAACACAGCACTGAATTAGTGAAAATTTATGAATTTATGAGAATTGGCATAGATGTGATGTTACGGAAAAGGGGTATGGATTTATTCTATTCCCTCTTTTGTCAATGCCAATTCCCATCAAGAAAGGAAGAATTACATGAACAATACAACAACTGAATTACAATGGGGAGATGTCATCTTCAAACCTGGACAACGTGTGCGGACAACCGATGCCAGCGATTATGCAGGATTGGATGGTGTTATTTTGGAAATTCATACCGGCGAAGATAAAGAAACCGACAATCTGACTCCTGATATTCACTGTTGCTTTGATTTTCCTGAGTCTGAAGCAGACATTCGGAAACTAGAGGAACGCTTTTCTTCTCTTTACAATATGCCAAAAAAACTGGATGATCTTGCTTTGGATGAAGTGATTATGTCCCCGGATGAACTGATTTCTATTCCAGAAGAACCCTCTCGTCTTCTTCATTATATTGGTACAGACGAATGGGCTCGCCCGGTATACCAGGATCAATATGGGAAGTTGTGGAAAGATGTAGAACTTGGTGACTTTGAAATTCCTCATCTGCACTCTGCAGTCGGAAATGAATTTGATGGAGAACCGGATATGCCTATCCGGAAACCATTTAGAATTTTAACAGATAAACCGAAAAATCCTTATGAATTTCAGTACATGATGCTTAGTCGTTTACAAAGCGACTGTGAGTATTACTTGAATTACGGAAACCGTTGTACTGGACATCTGTACTATCACAATGAAAGCAGACAAATTGCCGCCATGAAAAAACTCTGGAATGAATTTCCGGATGATGGGAAACCAGAATGGTTGACATGGAAACAAATCCTAGAATACGAAAAAGCAATGTGTTCAGACACAAAATAATAGAACCGCCATAAAAATATTTTTTTTAAGGAGAATGATTATGAATTCAATAAAAGAACTAAAAGAACAATTAGGATATGAAGAAATCGGTCTCGATGATACATTTACATTTCACTGTACCCAATGCGGAAAGTGCTGCATTCACCGGGAGGATATTCTCTTATCCCCGAAAGATCTGTTTAACATAGCAAAAAAATTTCAAATTACACCAGCGGAAGCCTTGGAACAATATTGTGAAACTTATATTGGATGTAACTCCCGTTTCCCGATAGTCCGCCTGAGACCACAAGGAAGTGTCAAACGCTGCCCTTTATTAAAGGATCAGAAATGTTTGGTTCATGATGTAAAACCGACTGTCTGTGCCATGTTTCCGATTGGTCGGTATCTTACCCTTTCTGCGGATGATAGTTTTCCGAAAAATCCAGAAGAACTGTCTGTTGGATATATCTTTAATAATCCTGAGTGCGGAGACGGAATCGAAACACATACCGTCCGGGAATGGTTTCGTAGTTTTAACATTCCACTAAAAGATGACTATTTCTTTACATGGACAAGAACACAGGCAACACTCTGCAAACATCTACAATTTCTGGAAGAACACATATCAGAAAAGACCATGATTTCAATATGGAATGCTACTTTGATAACTCTGTATCTGAACTATGATATTACAGAAGATTTTCAAACGCAATTTCAGCAAAATTCAGATGCAATCCTATCCTTAATTGAAACACTAGGAACTGTTGACATTCCTAAGAAATCATAAACAACTATAAATACTTTGAGCCGACCAGTTTTGGACGGCTCTTTTTCATATCACTTTACATTCTGGCAGCTCTTTTGTTTCCTGTTCTTATCACACGCAATCCATTCATCCAAAGTAAGCGGCTGATAATTTGAATACATACAAAAACAGTTAATCATATTACATGGAATATGCTGTGTTTCCCCCTGTGTATTCAGAAATGTTGTTTCAGATGTGATTCCTTGAAATCTTTCCAGCAATCTCTGATCCTGCGTATCGTGTACATGTCCATACAACATATAGGTTTTTGGGTTTCCTTCTGCATTCAATTTATACTGTCCGTTATAACACATAATAGGATAATGACAAAGTATCACTTTTCTCTTATTATCGCTAAGTTCCTCATACATTTTAATCCACTCAAAGCGTGAACTGTCGAAGTTTGGATCCTTGACATAGTGGTCATGGTTTCCCTGTATCAGATATAGACGTCCGTTCAATTTCTGAAGCAACTGGTTTGTTTCTTCAGATTTCCCCCATGATAAATCCCCTAAGATAACAACTTCATCCCTATTACGCACTTTACTATTCCACTGTTTCAGCATATAATCATTCATTGCATTTACATTTGCAAATCCACGTTTATCCATTTTTGTATTCAAATTTTCATGAAAGAAATGTAAATCTGCAATATAATATCTCATTTTATATCATTCCCTCAATCTTGTTTAAATTATCAATATTTACAATTGCCCAGAACACTCTTTTTAAATCTTTCCCTTTCAAAGTTGATGCCGGGATTACCGAATCTTTACCAAATTCCTGAATAAACTGATTTCTGAGTTCACGAATTTTTTGTCCTTTTTCTGGTCCCGATAAATGCTCCATACCTAATTTTTTTTCAATCTCTAATGCCTGTTTTACTTTATCCCAACCCATGCCTGAAATCATCAGTTCATACATCAAGCGAACCAGTGATGCTCCGCAGGCAACCGTTTTGGGATCATACTGCACTTTCCTGTTTAAATATAACGAATGAAAATCATTAATAAACTTTTTCAATTCTGCATCTTCACCGCTATCGGCTTGTTGATAACGCAAAAGCTGTTTCTCAACATCTTCTACGATATATTTAGGTTCATAATCTCTTCTCTCCAGCGTGCTCCCCAGTGTAATCTTCCTTGTATTCCATTCTTGTTCTGCCCGTTTTAAATACTTTTCTTTCACAACAGAGCATTGCATCTCGGATATACAGTTTCTGGACAACATCATAATATCATAGAACTGCTTCACCTGTTCATCCAGCCTTTCATTTTGTACGCCAATCGTATTACAACCTAATGTGGTGAGCTTATCCGCAAATAAATAATTCAATGGAAGGATCTGATAGTTCCATGAACTGTTTACTGCAAATATGTTTTCTCCCGTTCTTCTTTCATATTCCCATTTTTCTGGCTGGAGAATAAATTCTATTTTTAATTCCTGATAGGGAATACTCTCTCTATCCATATTACGTTCTGCATTGGATAGTACAGAAGGAACTTTCATGTAATATGTATGTAATGGAAGATTTGTTTTCGGATTCTTAGGGCTATGTTTATGAAAGTAAAACAATTCGTCTTCTGTCCCCAAATATTCTTCGATTTTCCTCAATGTTTCCTTTATTTCCTCTTCTGTTCCAAAAAATAACATATCAATGTCTACACTTGTTCTTTGAGCATCCCTTGGCAGATAAAACTGCGTGGCTGCACCACCTTTCAATATTATTTTATCTCCTAGTATTTTCTGAATATGCAAGAATAATTCAAGATCCCATAAAAACAGTTCCATTCTTGCCATATTTTTAAACCCAAATTCTTCCATTCTCTTCTGAAAGGTTTCTCTCTGAAATGCTTCCTCTTTATGAAATAACTTTTTGTAATCCAAATTTTATTCTTCCCTTCTAAGTATTTTTCCAAACTCTATTGCCGAATCTGTAATAAACCGATTTTCAACGATAAAGCGAATATCATATTGTATATTCCTTCTTGATGCTACTGTTATCAGCTTCTTTTTATCTATATTTCCCAATCTGCTGAGATTCTGATAAATTCTTACCAATTCTTGCAATGATAGTGGATATCCATTTCTCGTTATTGCAAAATAAAGATCTACAAAAGCCTTCTCTATACTTGCCAGACCTTCACTACTGTACTGAAAATCCTCCGTTGTGTATAAAATCACCTGCATATTATGGCTACCTGAAAGCATAGCATCTTCATACATTTTTTTCGTGTATTGTGGTTCTATCACCTCAAATCCTTCTGCTAATAAATTGTTATATATTTCCTCTTTTGCTGCTTTTTCAATAAATGCAATGACAGGATATTGTTCTGGTATGTGTAACATATATTTTGCCAAAATATCCAAACCGGATATATAATAATAAAATCCCAGCTCATCCATGTAATTTTTCAATTTTTGGGCTGTTTCACATAAAATAATTCCCTGTCTGCCTTTCAAATCATTGAAGGAAAATACACCGTTTCGCACTCTCTTAATGTAACCCGCCTCTACTAATTTAGAAAGATTCCAATATAAAGTAGACTTTTTTAACTCCGGGAAAAGGGGAATTACTTCATCTGTATAAAAGGTAGTTTGATTCCCAAGATTTTGTTTGATTATCTCGTATTTTTTTTCTAATGCTGTTTTGCTATTCATACTACACCTACTTTCTTTTCGTAGTATATCACATAGCACCTATAAATTCAATAAAACAAACGCAAAGTTTATATTTGCGTTTGTTTTATTGTTTTTATTCATAATTCAATCTATTTGCAAATATATTTGTAATTTCAATAAAAAATACGCAAATACTATATTTGCGTATTTTTATTGAAACTCACTAGAACTGCAACAGCAGCTCATATAGCATCCTATAACGTTTTCCAATCTATCCTATTCTTTATAATGGAATGATCCTTGGAACTTGTACACCTACTGTAATTCCCATTTCTATCTTTCTCCTATAATCCTGAAAACTATGGATACGAAACCCAGGCATTCCCCAAGCACAAGAAATTTTGCGAACATAGTACTCGTTTGATTTTGTAAATATTTTCCCTTGCTTCCTGTGCAATAACTTTATAATCCGTAACGACTGAGTTGAAATCTTAGGAAACGTTCCATTAACTCTTTTATACAAATCTCCGCCTTTACTTTCTTCTAAATAAATAGCCTTTCCATATATGCAGGACCATTCTATATACGGAATGTCTATACTTCTTATCCCTGTTTCCATTGCAATTCGCAAAAATAAGGCAGTTTCAAAATCCTTTTTATATAGAAATTCGTCTGCTATCATTTTATAATGATCAACAAAATAAATTGCTCCTATCTTTCTTTCCAGTTCCAACAGCGAAACATCATCCAACCATTCCAATTTTTCTCTGTATTTTTCAATAAATATCATTCCATGTTCAGTTTCTAAAGATTGCCTCAAATCACGGATAGCCTCTGTCCAATATTTTCTTTGTTCAGGTAACAAGAAGCATACCATTTTCTGTAAAAACTTTCCTTCGCTATCTGGATGCCACTGTATTAAACGCTTTAGTTCTTCATAGGCTTGATTTACTTTATATTCCATTGTACTATTTCTCATCTTCAGATTCTCCTTCGTATTGCTCTAAAATCTTTGAAGCCCTCTCCACAAACATCCTGTCTGCCCCTGAAATCTCATATTCTTTCCAAAGTGTCTTATGTATCTGTTCCTCTGTTAAATCCCTACACTTTTCCTGCAGCATACGGACAAATGGATATATCATAGTCGCATGAATATTTTTCCCGGACCGTACCATATCTCCTTCCATTTGATATGCTTCCTGTAAGCATTCCAGTATAATGCGAACATCCGTAACACTTTCTCTCATTGCACTTCCCCTCATCAGGCTTATCCTCCTATTTACATACGTACTCTCAGTCCATCTAATCTCGACACATTCAATCCAACCAGATACCAGTCATCTCCCATTTCAATTCGGACCGGAATCCAAATATCTTTCACCTTTACATCGAAACATTCCCCGCAATGTAGTCCTCCATAAAAAGATTCCAAATCAAAACGTATATCATACCTCCCTGTTTCAGTATCATAAAACAATGTTCCTTCTCTGTGTTCACTCATAACATCTGCCTCCTTAAATTTTTCTTTTACTTAGTAATTACCTCATCCCTATACAGATTGAAGAAATTCCGGAAAAATTTCATAAAAGTTTTTCCGATACCGATAATAGGTAGAAGAAGTTAACCCCAACTCCCGCTGCAGTTGTGTCGGTGTTACCTTCTTTTGTACCACCCTCATAAATTCCTGGTTAAACTTTTCCTGTTCTATAGCCCGTGGTCTTCCTACTTCATCCCATTCACCCCGAAGCCTTTTTGCCTCCATACCTTCCTTTTGTCGCTTCTCCTTTTTCTCCATCTCTGCCTGTGCCATGGATGCATAGAGTTCAATCATCATATTATTGATTGTTTCTATCATCATCTTTGCCAGATTATTTTCCATCTGAGACAGGTCAAACAACGTGGTAGGAAGTTCCAATACCATTACCCGAACCCCTTTTTCTTCTAAAAAACGTAGCTGCTTTAAAATCTCCTGCTTGTTCCTGCCAAGTCTGTCCAGCTCTGTAATAATCAGGGTATCCCCTACCCGTAAAACATCTTCCACAAGAACGGTATAACGTGGTCTGTCAAAATTTTTACCGGTTATCTTATCTGTAAAAATACTTTCCAGTTTAATTTTCTGATTTTCACAGAACCTCTTTATTTCTATAATACCTCGGTCCAAGTGTTGTTCCTTAGTACTGATTCTGTGATACCCATAATATGCCATACGTATCCCCCTTTATACATTCCCAAAAAGTCTTAAAATATTTTGGCATATCTCAAAACCTTCTTATATACTTTTTGGAAATAAAAAAATAGCCTATTACATCTCCCATCAAAAAGCATACTTTTTGGGAGGTGACTTTCACTACTTCTGTACGCAAGATGGCATAAAAAAGCAACAAAAAAAGACAGAGGTTTTAAAAAATTTCCTCTGTCTTCAGATCAACTATTCTGGAAAGATGTCCATCTTTTTTCCTTCAAACTTATATCCTACACCTCTCACTGTTTTAATATAGCGGCACTGCTTTAGCTCCGGTTCAATTTTCTTTCTCATACTGGATACCAGACAGTACACAATATTATCAATGCTTTCTGGCAATTCCTCGTTATAAAGAATCTCAAAAATTTTTTCTTTGGTAAATATCACACCTGGTCTCCCTGACAAAAGCATAAACAATTCATACTCTGCTTTCGTTAAGACGATCTCCGTCTGTCCTCTATAAATCTTATGATAATCCGGATAAATCCTAAAATCGGAATTTTCTTCATCCTCTCCCCGGATGTTTTTTATATTTTCCACTACATATTCTTTGTATCCCAATACAGTTGAAATAGTTACTTTCCCCAAGCTACACTTCCCTTCTGTTTTCTCTTATTTAGAAATCTCATCACACAGATTCCTTTTAAAAATGATTCTCTATTCTCCATTCATCGATAAGCTGTACAACCTGCGTTAAATTGGTATACCAGATATAATGTCCTCCATTTACAATATATAACTGGTGATTACCAGATTCTAAATCCAATTGATTTCTATGAGCAGTCTCCCATGCCGGAACATTTTGTACATTCTCTGAAGAAATCATGGTTAATACAGGAAGTGCCGATGGGAATTTTTTATTCTTTATAGAGAGTAATGATTGATCCATCCCGTTCACTTCATTTCTAATCGTATCGTTGCTGCTTAAAGAATATGCCTGAATGTATTCCTCCCTATCACTCTCCGTATAAGTGTACCCGGAAACCTGTGGTAATGCTGCCCCATATTTATCTGGATCTGTTTTCAGTGCCATCTGGAATTCTTCCAAAGAAGAAAAAGAATTCTTGATTTTCTGAAATTCATCAATTCCCTGCAGCATATATTTCTTTTCCATTTCCATAGCCTCTGCCAGTTCTTCATCATATACCGTATTATCAACAGCAATGAAACCTTTTACTTTTTCGGGATAATTCTGTACAAAGTTGAGTCCATATACTCCAGAAATCGAATGTACCAGCAATACACACTGCTTAATTCCCATGGTGTCCAGTGCAGCATTCAATTCACTATTGATATTATCTACAGTTCGATCCGTTGCTGCAACATCACTAAGCCCATATCCAAACGGCTCTACAATCACTATGTTAAAACTCTCATCTAAAGATTGTGCCAGAGGTTTGAAGTAGATATGCGGTGATGGAACTCCCAGAGCCGGCATCATCACCAATGTGGTTTTTCCTTCATCTGCAAATGTTTCTCCACTTACATCCAATTTTCCATACAAAGCAAGATGCATATTATTCCCTTTCACTGTGATATATTTACTCGCATATCCAACTTGTGTTGCTCCCATAGCATATACCATATTAGAATTTCCTACCAGAAATGCAAACAGCATCGCAATCGTCACAATTCTTGAGATTCGCTTTTTGTATCTTCCCATACGTTTCCTCCTAATAAATTATTTCAAATATTTTTTCAGTTCTTCTACCTTATCTAATCTTTCCCATGGAAGGTTGAGATCGTTTCTTCCAAAATGTCCATAGGCTGCTGTCTGTTTATAGATCGGACGGCGGAGATCCAACATCTGAATGATTCCTGCTGGTCGCAGATCGAATTCTCTTCTTATCATCTCTACCAGACTCTCATCTGAAATTTTCCCAGTTCCAAAGGTGTCTACCATAATAGAGGTCGGATGAGCCACCCCAATTGCGTAAGACAACTGAATTTCACATTTTTTTGCCAGACCTGCAGCCACAATATTCTTCGCAACATAACGAGCAGCATAAGATGCAGAACGATCTACTTTCGTACAGTCTTTTCCAGAAAAAGCTCCGCCGCCATGCCGTGCCATACCACCGTATGTATCTACAATAATCTTGCGTCCTGTTACACCACTATCTCCGTGAGGACCACCGATGACAAAACGCCCTGTTGGATTGATGAAAAATTTTGTATTCTCATCTACCAGTTCTGTTGGAATAATCGGTTCCAATACATATTTTTTTATATCATCATGGATCTGCTCCTGTGTCACATCTGGATCATGCTGTGTTGACAGAACCACTGCATCCAGCCGGTGCGGAATACCTGCTTCGTCATATTCTACAGTAACCTGACTCTTACCGTCCGGTCTTAAATAATTCAACAAACCATCTTTACGGACCTGAGTAAGCTGCCGTGTCAATTTGTGTGCCAGTGAAATTGGATATGGTATAAATTCATTCGTTTCGTCACATGCGTAACCAAACATCATACCCTGATCCCCAGCACCAATTGCATCAAGCTCTTCTTCTGACATTTTGTGTTCTTTTGCTTCCAATGCCTTATTCACGCCCAAAGCAATATCTGCTGACTGCTCATCAATTGCCGTTAAGACAGCACAGGTATGTGCATCAAATCCATAATCTCCATTGTCATAACCAATTTCTTTGATCGTTTCTCTTACCACCTGCTGCATATCTATATACGCATTGGTCGTGATTTCTCCCATCACTAATACCATACCCGTTGTAATTGCAGTCTCGCAGGCCACTCTGCTCATTGGATCCTTCTCCATAAGAGCATCCAATATGGCATCTGATATGGCATCACATATTTTGTCCGGATGTCCTTCTGTTACTGATTCTGAGGTAAATAATCTTTTCTCCATAGTAAATTCTCCTTTGTATCAATATTTCATATTTGTCAATAACATAAAATATCTTTACTATGATTACTATACTTTTTGTCTACATTGTACTTTTTTCTGTCCGGTTGGTTTTGTCTTCAAACCAAATAACTTTGCTATCCTTCTACGAAATAACATATCCGTCTGATTAATTCTGGAATATTAACAGGACTGGTTATATAGTCGCTTACACCCTCATGGCGATATCGATATTCTAATGATAAATCCCTATTATCTGTGAATATAAAAAACGGCAACTCTCTGAATCTTGGATTCTTCATGTCCTTAAAAATCCCTGCTACTTTTCGCATAGAATGAAGAAAATCCATAGCAATTCCATCCTCCATAAACAAATCACACAGAATCAATTCAATATCCCGATGTTCTAATAATTTATTTTTTGCCTCTCCTATGCTTTCCGCTGTAATAGTATATACACCTTTTTTTAGTAGCTCTGTCTGCATCACGCTAGATGTTTCTGAATTTTTCTTTACAAGAAGTATTTTATGAAAGGCTGCACCTTCCCCACATGATTCCTTATATGCATACTCTAAAAGAGTTTCCTTAACTAACTCTGAGCTAAGCTTATTCATGCACAAATTTGCACCTTTCTCTAATGCCCTTGTTTCATATTCTTCCTTTTCATGACATGACAAAAAAAGAAATGGTACTTGAATTTTTTTTAAACGCATTATCTCCAATAATTTAAAACCATCCCCATCCGGCAAATCTAAGTCAGAGGTTATATATAATAGTTCCTTTTCTTCTATAATATGTGAGGCATCCTCTACAGAACACGCTGTTATTACTTCATAGCCTTTTCGCTGCAAAAAATTTTTTAATAACCATATATAGTTACTATCATCATCAACTAATAATATTTTTTTCATATTGAATCTCCTGCTTCATTTTTATTATTCCAAAATATCCCAATATTTGCGTTTCATTATTATAGCTCTCTGTATTTATATTTTCTCATGCAATTATTGCTAAAATATAACCAATAAAGCAAAAAAGAAGCATAACACAATGCTTCTTTTTCTACATCTATTAACTCTTTTCTATAATTTCCGTGTAATCCTGTATTTGTCCGCCCAAAAGCCTCTTACCTAGAATCACCCAGGTCTCCCTATTATACCGATCCAAGCTTCTATAAAGCCTCATAATCTCAGATTTTACATCTTCTTCCTTTTCATTTAATTCATTTCTTAAAATATACTCAATAGATACTTTAAACACCCTAGACATTTTTGCCAATATATCGGCAGGTACATTCAAATCCGATTTTTCATATTTACTAATTGTTTGTTGACTTACTCCAAGTATCTCACCAAGCGCACTTTGGCTAAGTCCTATCTTTTTTCTGAGTTCCGCAATTCGATTCACCTGTCTCACCTCCAATACATCAATATTACACTCTTTCACGCCTTGTATTCACTTTTATTAGTGGTATATTTACTACTATTCGTTGTATTTTAGTTGTAACCACTAACTCCCATTTAAGCAAGATTTATGGCGTTCTAAGCAAAAAATCTATATTTTCTAGTATATTTACTTAAAATAAAGGTAACGTCAAGTAAGCAATCAAAACCGAGTCAAAAGAAAATTTCAATCGAACCTTAAAAATTGCAGTTATTGATGAACCAATACCGGAGACGCCGCCCAAACCTATCCCCGCCAAAAGGCAAAAATGCCGTCACCATTTCTGCTAGAAATAGCATTTGACACTACAAAATAAATTAGGGAGGTATTCACATGAAACATATTTTAATTGTAGAAGATGATACTATACTGAACGAAACACTGTCCTTCAATCTACAACAAAAAGGATATATTACTCAATCTGCCCAAAACCAAAAAGAAGCTTTAATAAAATTAAAAAGTGTACTCTTTGACGCGGTTCTTCTTGATGTTTCTTTGCCGGATGGTAATGGTTTCTCTATATGCCGTAACATACGTCAAACTATCAATTTAAACACAGCGATTATCTTTTTAACTGCAGATGATATCGAACAAGATATCCTTAAAGGATACAATTTAGGTGCTGATGACTATATAACAAAACCCTTTTCTATTCTTATATTAGAAAAAAAATTGAACGCTATCCTTAATCGAATTGAGTTACATGAACCTTCCAAAACATATTCAGACCATCGGCTCCAGTTAAATTTCTCTTCATATACTGCATACGTTGAGAATAAACTTGTCGAATTCACACCGCTTGAATTTCAACTTTTGGAACTATTGATTCAAAACAAAGGTCACATTGTTACCCGCCAACGTATTCTGGATGTTATTTGGGATAAGAGAGGAAATTATGTAGATGAATCATCACTAAATAGCATGATCTGTAGAATTAGAAATCGAATTGATACTAAAGAATTTCATTATATAAAAACCATTTACGGAACTGGATATATGTGGATGAATCAATGATAGGGAGGAAATTTCGAGAGACTATGAATAAATTAAACATCTTGTTACCTTTAGTACTTTGTTTAATCAATTTTATATGTATTTGTTTCACATATAGGATTTCACCAATATGTACATTAATGTTACTCCTTTGCCAAATAAGTTTTTTTTTCAGTGGAACTTTATACTACTTTGCACACAAAAAAGCCATGCAAAAAATATTCAAAGATCTTCTTATATACATGGATCAGATGATAGATGGTTATACTATTGACGAGCAGGAAACCTTGGAAGATACTTTCATCTCCCAAGTGTACCATAAACTATACAAACTGTATAACATATTGCAGTCAAAACAACAGAGGATAGAAGCAGAAAGAGATAAACTTCAATCCTTTATATCCGATATTTCCCACCAAATTAAAACTCCTTTAACTAATCTAAATCTAGTACAAGAAACCCTTGTTCAACAAGATATATCAGATAGTAAAAAAATAACTTACTTAAATATTCAAAAAAAGCAACTTCAAAAATTGAATTTTTTGATTCATACGCTTTTGAAATCTTCCCAATTAGAGAATGGTATTATACACTTACATCGTGAATACCTTCCAATTAACAATACCATACTTTCTTCCATAGAAGAAATACTTTTATCTGCTGATAAAAAAAATATAAAAATCACTTATAATAATTCAAAAGATTACTTAATCCCGCATGATAGCAGGTGGCTAAGTGAGGCTATTTTTAATATTTTAGATAATTCAATTAAATATACTCCTACAAACGGAGAAATTTCTATATCAATATTTAAAACTGAAGATCAACTTGGCATATGTATTTCTGATACAGGTATAGGTATATCTAAATATAATTTAAACAATATATTTAATCGCTTTTGGCGTGAAAACCGAATTGTAACAGATGGTAATGGCTTAGGTCTATATTTATGTAAAGAAATAATCTCTTTGCATGATGGATATATAATTGTAGAATCAGAAAAAAACTGCGGCACTACCACCAAAATTTTTCTTCCATTTTATTATAATAAATAAAAATTATAGGTAACGACATTCAAGTCTCCTTTTTCTCAAGGAATACATAATTATTTTCTCCAATCTAACAATAACTGGGAAACAAGTAATATAAATTTGTTTTCCCAGTTATAATTAATTGTGTTCTTTATGTCGAAAATTAATCTATATCACTTATTTGAGATACCAAGGAATGCTTTTGAGCATTGCTAATACACCAAGCAGCTAATATAAATTCTAATACAACCAAAACTAATATATACATTAACATTTCCGTCATCGGAAACTTATATATCATAATACCTCCTCCGAGCAAGTTCCCCAAATATTTACATAATAATACCGATATCGGTATACCAATTAACAAAATAATAGTAAAACTTACAACGATATAGCTTATTCCCTCTATAATAAAAATATGGTAGAGTTGACTATTTGTTAATCCTATTGAACGCATAACAGCAATTTCCTTTTTCCTTGAAATCTGATTAGAAAGTGTCATATTAATCAAATTGACTACCCCAAACGCAAATATCAACCATGATATAGCTTGTATTCCCCCAAATAACAATTTCATCTGGTTCTCAAAATATTCTACTTCCTCTTCAAATGAGCAAATTGATACCCCTGACAAAGCTGTTTTAATGCAATTTGCTAAATTACCAGTAACATTTTGTATCTTCTTTGAATCAACAAGTATTTCCCATGTATAGGAATAATTTTTAATATCGGAAAGCATTGTCCCTGTATCTGCCAATTCTTCAGTAATTAAAATATAACTGTCATCTGCTACAGAAGTTCCATTTGATGTTCCTATATAACTACCATCATAAATTCCTGTAACTGTTACTGGTATTTTTCTATCATTATAGGTAATATTTATAGTTTCACCTATACTTATAAATTCTATGGTATCTGATATCAAAATTTCTGATTTTGAACATGGAAATTTCCCTGAGATTAAATGCTCTTTAATAAAAGCAGAATTCTCTTCTTTTGAATCTTCCGAAATCACATCACATAATATACCTTCATTCTCTACCCCATTAGCAACAAAAGAAACTTCTCCTATTGTATTACGAAGTTTAATAACACTCTCTACACCATCTATTGCTAAAATTTTTTGTCTCAATTCTTCGTTTAATGGATTTTCTTTTATCTGCTCTGCTACTTTTAAATGTTCATCATTCAAATAAATTCTAAACTTACCTCCATTTGCAAAAACCTTAGTTTTTACCTGTGATTCTGCTGAATAACTTACCAATAATGACGCCGACACTAACAATAGTATTCCTCCAAATGCCAAAGAAAAGATTGTGCTAATTGTTCTCTTCTTGTCTCGACCTAAATTTATTTTCGCTATATTCGATGGTGTAATCCTTTGTCTAAATTTTTTCCTATTCAAATCTTCATTTTTAAATGGAACAAATCTTATCGCTTCTAGTGGCGATGTATTTGCTGCTATTTTTACTGGTTTGCGAATAGAACACCGTACCATTATCATGCAAATAATAGCCACACAAACTGATATTACTAATGTTCCTATTATAACTTCCGGCTCTGCTTTTACACCCCCTATTAGCATTCCAAAAAAGTCCCCAAGAAGAATACCTATCGGCATTCCTATAAATGTTAATTTTTCACCTTCTTTTTTCACAATCTCCTTAATCTGTTTTTGAGTCGCTCCCACCGTTCTTAATTGACCATAGTACCGAATTTTTTCACTAATAGAAATCCTAAAAATACTCTGTATTACAGTTATTCCTGCTATAAGCACTACAACTGCCAATAAAATGAACGGAATATAATCTATTATAGACTGGTTACGTTTTGAATTTAAATACAAAAAACTATATTCATAATCCAAATGGTACTCCTGACTAATCGAAGACGCTATCTTTTCTACATCCTCTTTACTCATCATATTAACATTTCTAAAGTGTGCATATACCTGATATCCATTTTCTTGGTATCCTTTCTGTTGTGTTATAAATTGATCTCCTACAAGAAAAATATACGTATTATTGTCTCGATTTTCAAATTTGAGAATAGCTGATATTAAAAAATTATGTGTTTCATTACCAACATCCATTGAAATCTTATCCCCTATTTTGCTGTCTGGTGCATATTTTTTTAAGTATTGCTCACTAACAGCTATTTCGTTTTTTTTACTGGGTAACTTTCCTTGTTCTATATGAAATTGTTTTCTGGAAATATAAAGAGCATCTTCATCCATATAAGAAAAAGCCATACTTTTTCCATCACTATTTTTCCATGTCCCCCATGAGTATGTTACACCTACTCGTTCTATTTCGGATTGTTTTCTTAACAACTTTATACTATTTTTATCAACATTACGATACATTACTTCAAAAGTATCTTCCGATAACACTTTCTGTCTTTGAGAAGATGCAAATATTCCAACTCCACACATGGAAATCAAAAAAGTTGCCAATATAATAGAAATAATAACCATAATATTTCTGCGTCTTTCTGTCTTCAAACTACTGTTCGCCAATCTTTTTACAATCTTCTTACTATTTATTCTTAATATTCTATCCATAAGTTTGCTCCTTATCATTCCACAATTCTTCCATCTTCAATTCTAATAATCCTATCAGCTAACTGTGCAATCTCATTATTATGTGTAATCATAACAATAGTCTGATTGAATTTTTCTCCAGTTCGTTTTAATAAACCAAGCACATCTGCGCTTGATTTGCTGTCTAAATTTCCTGTCGGTTCATCAGCCAATACAATTGCAGGTTTTGCTATCAATGCTCTAGCGATTGCAACTCTTTGTTGCTGTCCTCCTGACAATTTATTTGGCATAGAATCAATTTTATCTTTTAATTGTAACATTTCTATTATTTCATCTAAAAAAATATGATCAACCTCTCCGCCATCTAATTCCACAGGTAACACTATATTTTCGTAAACACTTAAAGATGGTAGTAAATTATAATTTTGAAATATAAATCCAATATTTCTACGACGAAATATTGTTATTTCATTATCATTCATTCTACTTAACATTTTTCCACTGATATATATTTCGCCTGATGTAGGTACATCAAGTCCCCCTATCATATGTAGCAGCGTTGATTTTCCTGAACCCGATGTTCCAACAATTGTTATAAATTCTCCTTGCTCCACCTTTAAATTAATTCCATTAATTGCTCTTACTATATTAGGTTCCTCTCCATAATATTTTTTTAAATTTTTAACCTCTAAAATATACATTGTAAATCCTCCTCTTATTTAATGCTATTTTCTATATTATAAAAAACAAATCTTGACAGAATATTATTATAAAAATCATTTGATAATTACTTCCTAGTAGATATCTTTTTAGTCAAAAAAAAGGTTAAATTAAGCAAAATTTCTTACCTCTTTTATTATATTATTTTAAAATAGAAACATAAATAAAGGAGGTGAATATAATGAAAGAAGATGAATTACTGATTGAAGAAGTAAATATCTACACATCATCCTGCAACGAAATTCGCTATGATTGCTTAACGGATTGTATTGATGGCAGTGCATGGCTCTCGACTCTTGAATAAGCAATAAAAAATCGTCTCATAAGATCACACTTTACCTGTTCTTAAAGACGATTTTTTATTACTTGATAATACTAATGTATCAATACTTTCTAACTTGTGTAGGTTGCTAAGAAAAACATATTGTCGTTTCAAATCCATATATTCCCTCTTAGCAACCCTTCGCTTGTTCTTGTGTTAGCCTTTACTCAAATGGATTAATAAAGGCACTTCCGTTTGGAAGACAGTCTGTCAGGCATACATAACGAATATATCCGCAGCCAGCATATACGTTAACCTCTTCCTCTTTTAATTCTTCCTCTCTTCTTAATTCTTCATTCATGATAAACAACTCCTTTCTACTAAAAAGATGTATTTATTTGGTACAAGTAAATAATACTATTTTCCTGATATTTTGTGATAAATAATGTATAAATTGCCCTTTTTCTTTTCTATATGTACTTAATAATCTTAGGTATAAAAGTATACACAATTAATCTTTGATATCCGCCTTGAGACTTTTTAAAAATTTTATGTACTCATTTAATTTTTCCTTTTTGCTATCTGACTCCCTTTTATAAAAAAGCTGATAATCAATTAAGCGTTTAAGTAAATAGCAATTATTATCATTTACTTTACTAGAAACAGGACACTTTCCAGCACATAAATATCTATATTCGCACTTTTGGCACACGGTCTTATTATCAACACAAAATGCTGTTTTTATTTCGTCTTTTTCCAACATCTCAAGAAGTGTCTGTCCAATTGTTTCTGATGTATCTACCTGTATGTTACCTATTCTAAAATTTTCATTTTCCAAACACTGGCACATATAAATATTACCTTCTGGAAAAATCGCCATAACCTTGCCATATCCACCACAAGATTTTTTAACCTGCAATATTGACTCGGTCATATTAAATAACTTCTTTTCCTCATATCCATGTGCGTAAATGTATTCTAATATTTCTAAATTCATCTCCAATTTATCAGATTCCGTAAGAATATCTTCTCTATTTTTCCCTCTTCCGACTGGAGCTACAAAGTTCAAAAGAACCTCAACATCATACTCTGCTGCTATATCAAGCAATCTAAACAAATCCTCCTTATTTTGTCTATCATAAATGAAACTTAGAACCACCTTAATTCCTGTTTTTATACAATATTCAATATTTTTTCTTAGTTTTATTATTCTATTAGGCGATTCAAACATATGCTTTGTACTAAAATTTATTTCATTTATTTGAGAACTTAAAAATTCCAATTTCGTTTCATCAACTGCCAAACCATTACTTTGCAGAATAATAGGGCATTTTACTTTCTTTCGTATATTGCCTACTATATCAACAATATCCTTTTTAACAAACGGTTCTCCACCTGTAATAACCACTTTATGTGGTGAAATATAGCTTAAAAATGGAATAATACGTTCATTAACACTTTCGAGTGTGAATTCTTTGTTTATCTTCATATTTTGATTAGCATTAATAGCACAAAAATCACAATTCATATTGCACTGACGTGTCACCATCAGATATAACGTATTTATTTTTTCACGCTTCGCATCAATTTTTCTCTGAAACTCTGCTTGCTTACTCCATATAGGATAAATTTTATCATTTGTCTCTTTCAAATTTAAAGTATCTGCAATCCTTTTACTTACTATTAAACATACTTTAGATTCAGGATCAACTAATGCCGCTTTATCATCACATCTTATAATTGTAAAATCTGGTAATTGACTATTTTTCATAAATTCTTTTCCCTTTCAGTTCTTCTCCCATTTTATCCAATTGATTCTTGGAAATATTATTTTCAATAAGTTCATACATTACTTTTGTTACTTGACAATTAATTTCCACTGGCTGATAAACATTTCCATTTATCTCTATATTGGATGCTTGACAACCTCGTGTCTTACAATGGCTCATAAAATCACATTGTTTACATAATTGATATGCCTTATCTTCCCTATTAACTATTTCTCTTATTCTTAGTACATTAAGTCCTTCATTTACATTCCCTATCTTAAATTCTGGTAACTCTATACATGTGTAAATATTACCATCCGTTGCTACATAAACATTATTTAAACCAGCTTTACAGGCATAAAAGTCACAAGGCACTAAAAATGCTTGCAGGTGTTGCTCAAACAAATTCCAATAGAAGCTTTTTCCCCTCTTTTTAACTTCTTCCTTAAACAAATTGAAAGTGCGCCTTATTTGTTCCTTCAATTCTAATATTTCTGATGGCTCCCACTGACAATAATAATCTATACCTGATTCAATCTTATCAGCCTTCAAATCTAATAAAAACCGAAAGCTCTGTTCAAAAAACTGATAATTATTCTTTGTTACTACATGGGCATACGCAACTGTCTTTCCTGTTTTTTCCTCATACTCTCTTAAATAAGGTAGTCTTTCCATAATTCTGTTATAACTTCCATTCCCTACGTAATCATGCCTATTTAAGTCGTGTACAAATTGAGGTCCATCTATACTTACCTTTATTTCAAAATCATTTTTAATAAAAAGTTCTACATTTTCTCTTGTTATCAACGTTCCATTTATCGTTGTACTAAATTTTACTTTCAGACCATTCTTTTCACCAATTCCATTTGCATAATCAACTATACTTTTCATTGTTTCAAAAGCCATCAAAGGCTCTCCCCCAATAAAATAAACTATCAGCGTTTTATCATATTGCTTTTGTGCCTCATGAACTGCTATATCAACTGCCTTCTTAGCACTTTCTACACTCATATAGGTATTTTTCTTTTCGCCAAGATAGCAATATGTGCAATTCAAATTACATTTATTTATTATTTCCAATGATAGTGTGTACATTTTATTCCTCCTCATATAAAAAATTGATGAATCAAAGCTCTGTATTGTAAATCTAAATTCATACGTTCTTCCAAACTAAATAATGGATACCGTAAAACAATTTCTTTTTCTTGGTGCAAAATTTTAAAATCACGTATTTTATCTTTATATGGTAAAACAGCCTGATAACTATCGCAATCTATAAAAAGTATTTCCCAATCGTGCAATTGTCTAACCATTTCTGAATCCATATCCTCAATTGTAAAATTTGCAATCGTATTTGTTACTTCATTTATAAACCTCTGCTCCATCTGATCATTCGGACGATTAGTACAAAATAAGCATTGTTTTTGTTTTAAAGATTCACATGGATAATAATGATTCAAAAAACTATATTCGAAATTCTTTAACGCTTCTCTAAAACTGTCCTTATGACAACTCAATAATCCTGAAATTTTAGCACATGCAAAACTATTTCCCTGTATCAATCTGGGAATTTCCAAATGATACAAAGAAAAATAGCTTGAAGAGAAAATAACCTCATTGTGGCTTTCATCGAACAACATAATTTTTTCAGGTGAGTTTTTGTCAATGCATTTTACACCTACTACAAATGATAAATCAGCCGGATATGTTGCATATACGTTCCTGTTTGAATGTGCTGCTACTATTAGTATCCCTTGTCTTTGAGCGTCTTTGCAGATACTTTCTAGTTCTGGGTGGTAATTATATTCATCTCCTACACTTAAATTAATGATATCAACACCGGATTCAATTAGTGATTCGATTCCCCTAATCAATTCCAAGACAGAACATTTCATATTCTCCGAAATAATGGGATATAATATAATTTCCGCTTGTGGATTTTCTTTTAAAATCATTGAACAAACCATTTCTCCATGAGTAAATCCAATACCATATTTTCTATATTCTCCATTGATGCTTTTTCTTCTTATATCTAGTTTCTTATCTCTAAAAAATCTATGTTTAAAATCTCCATCTGTATCTAAGACACCAATTTTCATTAGCTTCCCTCCCTTCTACTTATGAAAACTTATTTAAATCAATTATCACATCTGCTTCTTCTAGCTCCTCTAAATTGTGAGTTGCAAAAATAACTATTTTATCTACAGATAATTCATGTAACAACTGATAAAAACTTTTTCTACGTTTTCCGTCAATGTTAGCTGTTGCTTCATCAAAAATCAAAATTTGTGAATTTTTCAAAATATTCCTCATAATATCCAAACGCCGCATTTGTCCCTCTGAGAAATTGCATGGATCTATCTTTATCTCGGTATCCCATACCATTTCTAAAGTATGGATTTCATCATACAAATCCAAGCACTCTGCCACTGTATCCATTTCTTCCTCTGAAACAATATGTAGTAATCCCATATTCCGTCTTACTGTATCATTGAAGAACTGTGTACGCTGCATAACATATCCTGTATTTTCCCAATAGCTGTTAATATCTAATTCCTGCAAATCTGTGTCGTTCACAACTACTTTTCCTTCTGTCGGTTGATACACACCTGTTATAATTTTGAACAGAGTGCTTTTACCTTGTCCACTTTTTCCATGAACTCCGTAAAGAGTGCCTTTTTCGAAATTCATATTGAGCCGATCAAATACCTGCTTATTTGACTCTGGATAAGAAAAGCTCATCTCTTCTAAGGAAATGTTGTTAACTGTTGTTACTTTCTTTCCGTCTCCTTGTTTCTGATCCGGATACTGAAGCAGACCATTGATATCCTTTAAGGAAACTACGGCTGTATGATACTCGTTAGCAAACTGTGCAATTCCAATAATAGGATTCATAATAATTGTCTGGTAGTTCATCAAGGCCATAATGGTACCTATGGTCATATTCCCTTTGAATACTTCTTGTGCACCGACTACCCAAATTATGACTGTTCCTATAAACTGAATCACGAGTATCGTAGATGTATTCAATATATACAACAAGTTCTGGCGATTCGTCTCTTTTTTGTATTTCTGATTTTTCTCAAAGTACATATCATGCACATATTGCCCACATTGAAAGAGTCTTGTAATAAACCAATTATCATAGGTGTTTGTCAGAATATTCGTGATGCTGTTATATCCTTCCAATACTTGACCACTGGTTTCCTGTATCAATTTCCCCAGGATTCTACTAATAAAAGGAACACTGACAAGTAAGATAATATTGGATACGGCAATTCCCTTATGGATAGAAAACATATATGGAGGAACAACCACCAGGATAACAATATTGGAAACCAATGTGATAATACTTGTAATTCCACATTGTTTCACTGCTGAAACATCTTTATCTACTTTCAGCAAAATGTCACTTAGCTTTATCTTCTCAAAAAAATTCACGCTTACTGTTGATAATTTATCTTCTACCTTTTGTCGCATATCTGCTGCTATCTCTTCCGATATGACAGCCACAACATAACGCTGTACATAATTCATAAGGTAGTTCAGTAGCAACATTCCTAAGAACACAGCTAGAAGGAACATAAACGCAGATAAACTGGTACTATGCGGATTCCCCAAATCATCTATCACTTTTCCCTGCAGCTCTGGACGCACCAAAGAAACCCCCGCTGTTAACACAATTATCGCTATCGTTAAAATGTAGGAAGGTAGTAGCTTTTTCTTAAAAGCATACTCTTTTAAAAATCCAAGATATGGGCGGCTTTGTTTACCTTTCATCACTTAACCTCTTGGCAATCTTCTCTCCGAACTCACTGAATTTTAAATCTTCCTCCTGGATATAGTCTATATACACTCCTAATTTTTCTCTAACTATTTCAATCGGCTGCTGTAAATAATATTCAAGAATCTGCACCATTGCCTTATAAAAGATATGTTCAAAAATACACTCTGCATCCGATGGTACATTAATCTTCCCTGTATTGATAAAATTCATATATCCGCATTTCATACCATGACAAAAATCTCGGATTGTGCATCCCTTGCACTTCGGATCGGTTTTATCAAAGTTCGACATTGCTATTAATTTTGCCTTTCTTATATCAACGCCTTCCTTGATATTACCTATACAATATTTTTCATTACTTGTAAGAAATCCGCATGGATATATCTGACCATTCGGAAAGATCTTGAAATTTCCAATTCCGGCATCGCACATGCCAAAGCAGTTCCCAAAATCACACAACATATTAAACATTTTTCCATCAAATTGATCTATAGTAAAAACTCTGCCCGCTGCTGCCTCAGCCAAATAGTACTGCAAAATTTGTCCCACCTGTTTTTCAAATTCTACCTTCAGCTCATCACATATTTTTAAATATACATCCATAATCATACAGATGTTATCCAAGCCATGCTCATGCAGGTAACAGATGTTTTCGAACATATACGGAATGGTATTTTCTGTGACCGTCATTCTTACAGAAAAATTCAATCCACTATCCTTTACCTTCATGATATTCTCAAAAATTTTTTCATAGCAAGAAACTCCATCTTTCGCAACTCTGTTCAAATCATGGGTTTCCTTATTCCCATCAAAACTAAGGCGTACTGTAAAATGATTTTCTTTCATAAATGCAATGAACCGATCATCCATCATGGAACAGTTGGTAGTAATATAATACTTTACTTCCCTTTCCGGATAATTATCTTTGATATAGGCTACTGCCTTGTAAATTAAATCTTTCTTCAGCAAAGGCTCACCGCCCAAAAAATCAATCAAGACTTTCCCTCTATCCCCATAATTCATCATAAACTCCAAAGAGTCCACAAGTGTTTTTTCATTCAACTGATAATGGTTATGGTAGTCTTCATAACAATACTGGCATTTAAAATTGCAATCTGTTGTCATATATAATGTAAAATTGTACATATATCCTCCTATTCCTAAATGTAATAATATAATTCAGTGTACTCTTTATCCTATTTTTTTCTATAATTTTTGCTTAATTTGACTTTTTAGTTGATTGATTGTCCTCTTTAAAACAACAACCAACCACAATTATGCAATAAATACATAATTGCAGTTGGTTCATAAACAAAGAATCAAACGTATACTACTATTCATACCGTAATATAACTTTAGTAAATTCCCACTTCTTTTCCAAATTTATAGATATATTGTGTGACTGTTCTAATTGCATACTGTACTGATTGATTTCCTGCATTTGAATATGTACTTTCATTTTGTGCCATATCAACCAGTTCTTTTGAATGCTTCGCAGCCGAAAACATTAAGTCTCCCACTGATAGAGAAACTGCATCATTATAGATTTGAGAAGAAAACGAATTACCTGAAATCGTGTAAGATGTTCTATTTTTGTCTACATACTTTTCAAACGCTGAATGATTACTATTTACCGCCGTTAAATTTGAAGCATGGTGCGGTTCATTCAAATCAGATACATAGTGCGTTCCTTTTCCAAGATAATCCATTGCCCTATTTATATCTCCAGCCTGATACATGATAACTGCATTCTCATAATATGTCTCTGCTCTTGTCCGGGCAGTTGGTGATGTCTGTCCCATCCAGTTTTTTCCGGTATCTGGATCATAAAAGTGCCCTGCAAATGTACCAAAGTCCGTCTCATTTCCAACCTTATCAGGCCAATCTGTCGCCTCCATTAATATTCTTGCATTTAATTCATCATTAAATAAGCTTCCCCCTTTATCATTATTCAAAATGGTAAGTGCATTTGCTACTATGTACTGATGAGTATGATCAATACCGCCCGATTGAAAACGTTCATCCCCATTTTCTACATGCTCCAGAGGTGCACCATCACCGTAGATATCGTCGGAACCATTTGCTATTTCTTGAATCTTCTGGGGAACTTTCTGTGATTCTGCTGCAAATACCACATTAGCTGAAATCATCGCTAAAACTCCTATTAGCGATACCATGATTTTTAGTTTTTTCTTCATACCTATTACCTCCTATACTTTTTTCTTCAGTATAAAAAATTTGTTACATATTTCAATAATTATTGCTTATTTTGACTCTTTTATTTTCTAAACAAAAAAGAGAGCATGCGCTCTCTTTTTTAGTCACAAAGGTACAATAATTGAAAAACAAAACATGCCATCTCTTACTTGTATAGAATATTCTCCACCATATTTTCGTACTATATTTTTTACATTTTTAATACCATATCCATGACGGCTCTTATCTGGCTTTGTTGTTTGGATTTCCCTACTTGATACAACATATTTTGCCTGATTTTTTCTTATACTATTTTCACATACAATTGATAAAAAACCTCTAAATTTACCAGCTCGCAATTGAATTAAATTTTCTTTTCCTGGCTCCTCCTTTTTCCTTAATTCACATTCTCTTAAAGCATTATCCAAAATATTTGAGATAACAACACATAAATCCTCATTTTTCATATTAGCAAACGGACGTAAATCCGCAAGAATTTTTAGTTCAATCCCTTGCTCTATTGCATCCATTTTCTTCCTATGCAATATACTGTCAATAAAAGCATTTCCTGTGTTACAATAACTCTCATATCGATCCAATTTATTCTCTATACTGCCAATATATTCTTCTTTCTCCTTCTCATCATTGCTTCCTCGTAAAGCTTCCAAATGATTTCGTATATCATGTGCAATACGCCTTACACCATCCATATCTCTCTCCAACCTTACATAATAATCATATTGAAGACTCATTTCCTTTAGCTGCAATTTCTTCTCACTTTCAATCTGTTTTGCATTTAGATAATATTCTAATAACACAACATTGCACATGCTTCCTATAATCAAAACAAAACCCGCTAGCATAATCGTTATCACAGACTCTATATTAGTAAACATATACGTACTATAATATAACTTATCCCCTAATAGTAACATTACAATTATACTTATCAGATTTGGTATTACAATAGTGACAAAATTTAGGGTGTTAATTTGCGTAGGTATTTTCCGGATTAATTTAACACTAATCAATACACCTATCGTAATAATAATCTCAGACATTATTAACATTTGTATTTGGTAATTGTCTGGAAGTTCCAATAAAAATTTTTCTGTTTGTATATATTCAATCGTACACGCAAGCACCTGTGCCAATGATATAAAGGAAAGAAAAATACAGTTTATAATAAAACAGTATTTCAAACTATATTTCCATATAATTCTTCCCGCACTCAAAGAAATTATGGTTATTGAAATAAAACTATAGATAATATGTGTATGTAAACTGTTTTCTATAATTGAAAGCATTATTGCAATAACAAGACCCAAAACAAGCCTCAATTTCTTGGTTACTCTTTTTTCCATTCTCTCGCCTAATATATAAAAAAGTAATATAATATTAAAGGCAGAAAATAAATCTTTCAATATCTCTATATTCATTTTATGCACTTCCAGTCCGTTCCGCTAGTTTTTTAATCAGTTCTTTTTTCCTAGATTTTGTCGTATAAATTTTTTCTCCACTTACCAACACAATCATAAATTCTTGGACATAATCAACATAATCCAAATTAACAATCACACCATTATGACATCTATAAAACGCATATTTTTCTAAACGGACTTCCAAATCCTGCATCTTAAATCGTCCTATTACATCTCCTTTACTAACCGTATGGAATACTACATTCCTATCTACCGTCTCAATGTACTGGATATCTGAAAGAAACAATTTCATGAAACCTGCGTTACTTTTCACTCCAATATATTCTCGTTCTCCTGAATTAATTTTTCGTATAACACGATTCAATTCACAATCAACTTGAATTTGGGTAATAGGTTTAATTATATAATTCGCCGGATCAAATTCGAAACACCCTAACCCATATTCTCTATGGGATGTCACAAAAATAATTGTTGATTTTTCATCATATTTTCTTATTACCCTAGCCAATTCAAATCCATCCATATTAGGCATCTGCATATCCAAGAAAAATACTTGAAAATCTTCTGCCAGTGAATCCATTAAATATAATGGCTTGGTATATCTTTTTATTAATAATTTTTCCTTTATAGTCTTCTCATAATTCCTAATCATTCTTTCAAGAGTATTCAAGAATACTTCTTCATCATCACATATTGCAATTTTTATCACGTATGCTCACCTACCACTTATCTTTGTATCGGATTCCTGCGTATCAAATAACCTTCTTCCCATAACTAATAAAGTTTCCCTATTGACAGAATCCAATTGTCTGTATATCTGCCACATCTCATCTTCTTGTTCTTCAGACAAATCCAGCTCGTCTTTCCCAATCAATTTATCAATTGTAACATTAAAAAAATCTGCAAACCGTAATAATAGATATCCAGGAACAGTATCCAAACTATCCATGTTTTCTATTCTACTAATTGATTGTTGACTGAGTTTCAGCTGGATGCTTAATTCTTTTTGTGAAATGCCGACCTTTTTTCTTAGTTGACGTATAACATTCATCTCTATACCTCCGATACTATTATAACATACTTCCGAAGGCATTTTACATAGATAAGTGGTATTATTTATAAATTTAACTCACTATACAAGTATTCTTATATATTCTTTATATTTATTCCACAATGTCTGTTTTTTTTCCTCTAAATAACACATTACCCAATTGGGTATTTCGTCTCCATTTTCCTGCCTAGTTCTATTCATCAAACAAATTTTTGCTAAACAATTTCTCTTGAAAATACACTGATTGCATTTCAAACATTCTTGCTCATTATCCAAATAATGCTTTACCTTATGAATAATCAATCCGCCCTTTACATCTCCAAGATAACCTGTCTCTGTTAAATTAGATGCACACCCATAGATACTTCCATCAGTCCTCACATAAATTCGTATGGCCCCGACACCGCAACCTTTACATACAGACGGTGCAAAATATTGTTGCATATCTATTATGAGTCCCCACATAAAAGGCTTTCCCTTATGAATTCTCATCAAATTGTATTCTATAACCTTTTCCCATTCTTTAGCTATAAAGTCCAACTGTTCATAATTCCATTCTACAGACAAATCTAGTGCAGAATCTATCACTTGCATTTCTAGATCCTCTACCAGATATTTGACGCTATTATATAAATCTTCATAATTGTTTCTCGTTACAACGTGTGTTGCTTGCATACGCATCTTAGTTCTATTCTCGTACTCATGAAATTGAGCAATATTATCAATTATTTTGTCATGTGTTCCACTTCCATCGCAATATTTACGATTTTTATCTTGTACTTCTTTTCCTCCATCAATGCTAATTTTCACCTGCACCTTCTTGCGAATAAGCCACTCTAAAATATCTTGATTTATAATACTTCCATTTGTTGTAATAGAATATTTAACTTCCAAATTTCTTTTTTGTGCCTCTAAATCAATCCAATCAGATACTTTTCGTATGAATTCATAGCTTAGCAAAGTCTCTCCTCCTACAAAGTCAATCCAAACCATATGATCTGGATGTCTCTGTGCATTTAAAAATGCTATTTCCATTGCCTGATAAGCCGTCACAAAATCCATTCTCTTACTAGATAATTTTCCCAGATAGCAGTAATCACAACTAAAATTACATATTTGATTTACTTCTAATGTTATCGAATACATTTTTATATCACTCTTCTATCATATATTTTACACAATCATTAGGTTCCAGTTGATATTGCTTCGCAATTTCTACATACTCTAAAAGTCTTGGACACTTGTTCTGGTATAACGCATTAAAAACTTTCAAATTATGCCAGTATAATACCTGCTCTAATTTACATATAGCTACATCAGGCTTATTTAACCATCCACTTGCCTTATAATTAAGAAAACCGCATCTTGTAGACATACAAGTAAATGCTTTCTCACATTTTTGGCATTCATGTATTTTTTTTACAGATTTCTCTACCTTGAACATGAACTTTTCTTTTTCTATGCCTGTCCATACAGTTCCTATTTTCCAATCTTCGTCATTAGCTACATAGCCACAGGGATAAATATCTCCCTCTGTATTTACTACAAAATGCCCTGTTGTACCAGCTGAACAGAATACAATGGGTCTTTTCGCTAAAAATGTAGTGTACTTAAAATCATAAAGGTTTATAACTTTACAACACGTTAATGCAATATTGTGAATATATAACGAATCCAATAACTCCATCTGTTCATGAAGAATCTTTAATTTAATCTCATCCCAATTGTCAAAATAATTATACGCTATATAAATCCTGTTTACGCCTCTCTCTAAGAAGTAACAAACATTATTGTACATATCTTCCACATTATTACATGTTACTGTCATGCGTACATTAAACATAACCTGCTGCTCAATTAGCTTCTGAAGGTTCTTGCTGATTGTACTAAAAGTATCATCTCCATATACTGAACGTCGATTCCTTTTTTGTGTATGTTCTTCTCCATCGATACTTAATGATAAATTAATATTTTCTTCCTTTACAACCTTTATTACATTATCATCTAAAAATACCCCATTCGTTGTCATTTCTAATTTGAATTGATCTCTAATTTCTTTGTAATTTGAATTAATCTTATTAATCGCATAAAAAAACAGGGGTTTATTTAGCAATGGCTCTCCCCCCAAAAATACAATATGTATTTTATCGTTTTCCACTCTGTTCTTCATAATAAATGCTAAAGTTTGATCAAATGTCCTTATATCCATTTTCCCCGTCTTCTTATCTATTCCTTCATAACAATATGTACATTTCAAATTACATCCTTCTGCTAAATATATTGTACATTCCATAAAAATCCTCCTGCTAAAAAAGCCACACAGATTTTCTTAATCCATGTAGCTCTTTCAAATTAATCAATTCCTGATAAATATGCCCCATCAAAAGGCCAAGGACAATCTGTCAAGCAATATTGCGTTCTATTTGAGCATGCAATATATCCTTGAATTTCTTCAGCAGATAAATCTAACTCTTTTGTTGTTTGTTCCATTTCATTTATTGTTTCATTGTCCATTAGGCATTCCTCCTTTCGTTTTTTATAATATAGGATAAATTTTTTTGTTCTTGCTCTCAATAAACATTGTATAAAACGTCTTTTTTTATGCTTAAAATGCTTATAACTGATACGCCACATATTTTGCCATTTTTTTTAGCAGTTCTTCCTTTTTGGATTTACTCACTGGAATAGTGACTTTTTCCTTCAATATCAATGAATCCTCCTGTACTCGTTCTACATAATCTAAATTAACTAAATACCCCTGATGGCAACGATAAAATAACCTATCTCCCAATCTTTTCTCAAATTCATATAATTTTTTATACGTAACAATATTTCTATTTGCTGTATGTATTACAACTGCCTTATTTTCAGTTTCCATATAAATAATGTCGGAAATTTGTAATGCAATAATTCCTTCTTGGGTTTTCAGCATAAGTTTTTCCTCAGCATTTATAATTTTTTTATTGTAGACCTTATTCAAAATCAGTTCAATTTTTCTATATAGCACAGGTTTTCCCAAAAAATCTTTTGCTTCAACTTGTACACATTTCTGTAAATTTGGAAGATTATAAAATGAACTACAAAATATAATAACAACATTTGAATCTATCTTGCGTATTCTTTCTGCAGTCTCAAAACCATCCATTTCTGGCATTGTAATATCCAAAAATATTATATCATATTTTCTATAAAAATATGATAACATCAATTGGGGACCACTTATAAAACGACTAACTTTTACATCTATATTATTTTCATGCGAAAAATGCTCTGTATGCTCCTCAATCCTCTTAGTAAAATCTTCGTTATCATCACATATTGCCACTTTCAGCATCAGTCATCACCTCCTGTTCATGCTTTCTAAGTCTCATAATCAAAATATCTATTGTCAATTTATTATCTTCCGACAACTGTCTATATACTTTTATTACTTCCCTTTCATGTTCTGAAAGAACTTCACCAATACTTTTTTCTTTTCTCTTATCCATTTTATTTTCTCCCATACACATATTTTTAATAATTATACTAATAGCATATTTTTTTTCTATATTTTTTGTCTCCTTTGCACTTTTTCTTGTATAGATGATCCTATAACTGTTATAATGCCTTTATCTATAAAGCCTTCTGTAATTGAAATGTATATGATAATCACAGAAGGCTTTGATTATGCTATTCTACATCTCTAAAATACCGTATGCACTTCAGCAATTCTGCTGTCAATTCCTGATACAGATCTTCATCAAAAATCCCTTCTACCAAAGCATTTTTAATTAAAAGTGGTCGGTACATTTCAAATATTTCCAGAATAGCATCTTCATCCCCTTGCCTTGCCCGGTATAACAATTCTTTAAAATTCATGATCTCTTTCCTCCCATTCTCTTGCGTATTTTCCGAATAGCCCAATAATATGCACCTTTACACCGTTCTTCCGGCATCTGATTCAAGATGCTCATTTCTTTAAATGTACGCTCCTCAAAGACATGCTGATAGATAAGCTTTCGTTCTTCCTCCTGCAAAGAAAACATGGCTTCCATAAGGTTTATGTCCGTCATCTCATTCCACTCTGGATAAATTCCCTTGGATTCATCCAGAAGTAACTGTTCCTTTTTCTCAAGTTCTAATCGTTCCTCCAAAGAAATGTCTATATCTGTGATTTCTTTATCCTCCAGATTCTCCTCCGCAAATAGTATTTTCTGCTGCTTTTCCAGATACCGGAGTCGTCTCCCCTGGATAGATGCCAACAAATATGCCGTAAAATAGTTTCTTGTTTTAGAACCACTGTATTTTTTCTCTTCTTTCATCCTTTACCTCCGAAATTTGAAAATGAATTAGTTTCCAAATTTCTAAAGGTGGCGATCTGCAGCCAGGATAAAAAAATAGTTTCCTTCCATGATAAAAGAAAAAGCCGAACCAGCATTCAGCTAATCCGACATTTCTTCTAAACCATGCAGGATACTGCACGGAACATCTAACACTTAACGCATATCCTGCATATAAATGACTCTCTTCGTTTCCCCATAATGGAAGAGTTTTTTTGATGAATCGCTACACGAATGCCTTTTCCTTGCTTGCAGCATGGGTGCTTTCCTCCTTTTACAGGTTCTAAAGCACCGCTTACTCACACTATATTGCGTTTTATCATGTACTATAATGCGTTTCTCTTACTATCAATCTACGTTAAAATAAAACAATAAGTGAGGTGATGCGGATGCGGATGGATACTGTCAAGAAAAAATTAGGCTACACGGTAAGAAGCGAAAGAGAACGGCTTGGCCTGTCACAGTCCAGTCTGGCAGAACGGGCAGGAGTTTCCACACGAACAATCTCTGATATTGAAACCTGCAATGGAAATCCAGAGCTTGCTACTTTGATTCCTCTTACCCAGTATTTGAGAATTTCTATTGATTCCGTTGTTCAGGAAGATGAAGCAGATACTACCACATATCAAATCATGAAAGAGCTGCAAACCTGTTCCGAAGATGATCGCCAGATTGCCCTTCGTACATTGCGTGAACTTCTTTCTGCATTAAAAGAAAAAGAGCATTCCGATTAACTTTTTCTAACAATATCTAACCTATGAGTATATGGATAGAATCTGTGAAAAACCTTTGTCCAATCTGTGCGTTTCCTGTGGACGATAAAAAATACACAAAAAAAGAAGCATCTCAAATCAGAGTGCTTCTTTTTTGTTTATGATCGATTACGGAATATGCTCATAGCATCTCTTACACTTTTTGCTACTTCCGGAGTAATGGTTTCAAGTGATTCCTGCTGCACAGCCATTACACTATTTGAATTATGATTCGGCTCCTCTGGCTTTATGGAATGCAGGTGCATTGCTTTTGCTACTTCTTGCTTTACCATCTCCTGCATTAGAACCTGAAGAGCTTCATTACTTAAAACAGCCCCTTCCTCTTGTCGGACATCATCTATGTAAGATACCAACGCTGAAGCGATTAAATCCGCCTTATCCTTTACAGAGTTTAGGATTTCTGTTGCCCTCACATGTGAAGGCTTTGTTTTATCAAATCCAAGTGTGAATTTATAGGGATTCTTTTTCTCCACATTTATCACACTCCTCTACATAATCTGAAACAGTCTGTCATATCCTTTGGCATTGGCAGAAATATCCTCAATAAAGGTATATTTCCCTAGACGGTCTGATTGTTCCAAGAAATGGCTCAATAGCTTTGCCCCGCCTCCAATAAATACCGTATATGCTGCTTTGGTATCTATGCCTCTTTCTCGAATACTGTTCAGCAGATCCTTTACAAAATCTTGCACCATACCTTCTGTCATACGGACTACAGCCTCTTCATAAAACTCTGTGTTTCCCTGAAGGATACTGTCAATATCACTTTCCTCTAACAAAATATCATATTCACTGTTAATCCCGGAAATAATCTTGTTATACATGGTAATCACACCTTTTTCCATGGAATCACAGGCTTCCATATCCGGATTACCTTTCCGCATCAGAAGATAGTCTGTAGTAAATCCTCCTATATCAATTCCTACTACTTTGGGAATCTGCTGCAGCTTTTCAATCATAGTCATCATAGCCGCATAGTCCTGTGGAAATGCCATTACCTCTCCAATAGTGATATGATATGTACTACCACAGTAATTGATATCATGGATTTTCCCTTGTCTTTTAAAATATGCTTCATACCGTTCACAAAGTTCTGCATAATGCTTGGGTGGCAGCCCAATCGGAAGATCCACCTGAATGACATCCTCTGGCTGAATTTGAGGGTTTTCCTCCAGCTCTTTTACGATTGCAAATAGAGTAAGGATAAAAAAACGATCATCCTGCGTTTTATCTCTTTGATAAGGAATCCTATTTTCACTCAGCACATAATACTTTCCCTCATAAAACAGGAACTTTTCCCCTCTGGCAGGCTTTTTGTCCTGAATGGTAAGCCCTGTCGTAAATACCTGGGAACAGGTTTTCATATTTCTATTGCCATGGTCTACCGCAATCCGAACTTTTTTTATCATAAAATCATCTCTCCTTTTTTTCTTTATACTTCTCTTGTACGCAGAGCTTCCGTACAAAGCAACTTTTTTTCAAAAAAATATCCTGTCTGTAGCATTTTGCTACAGACAGATGCTTTCTTCCTATATAATAATTTTTAACATTTATCTTTAAACCACCATATATTTCCAGTCCTCATTCGAATTATTTCTTTTTATAAAAAATTAATCTGTTCTGCCTTTTGAGGCAAAATCTTTTTAAACAGTTCCATATAGCGTTCGTATCCGGCTGAAATCACTGGACCACGAAGTGATGTTTCTGACCAAAGTAGCAGTTCTTCTTCCTCAGAATAATACGGAATATTACTAACTGTAAATTTCCCGCCAAAATAATGGGGTGTACTGACTTTCAAAAAATCCTGCATATCCTGCTTTGTCGATACCAGTGGCAAACCTTTCATTTTTCGCACAAAAAAAGCCTCTACCACATCGGGTAAGAAGCCTTTCTTTAAATAAGCATTTGCTCTGCCAAATATTTGGGTTAAACACTCCAGCCGTACTTCTCTTTCTTTTTCGCTGCAAGTTGTATCCAGCACAACCTCTGCCAATGCCTTTGCGTATTCAAAATCTAACATCTGTTATTCCTCCATCTTTATTTTCTGTTTCAGTTTTCCATGTACTAAATAGCGATAATCCTTTCGGGTATTTACACAAGTTGATAAGGTTACTACCTGATCCTCCTTGGTAACTGTCGTCCCTGTGTTATACTCAGCACTTCTTTGTAGTGTTTCCAGAAAAACTTCATAGTCCTCAGAAGTAGGAAAATCATAAGTATATGCTGGATAATCCGTTGGTGCTGCATAACAGGAAAAAATCTGATACTCATAAATATATCCTGGCACATACATATAAAAACAAGGATAGTTTCGATAAAGTGCCTGTGACTGATACTGATCCAGGGTTCCAAACATGCTCCCATCCTTCATATTATGCCCATAGATAATGGTATTTCTGTCTGATAAATCCTCCTGGTTGTGAAAGTCCATAAAAATACTGCCACTTTTATGATTTTCTCCCGTAATCAGGTGATGCAGATAATAGTCATTATCCCTCCCCTGGACTACCGGATAACTAATTTCCAAACCAGGAATCTCAATCCATGCAATGACATCTGGATTGATTTCTTCCAGCTTGTTAAAATCCACCTGTAGGACTCCCTGCTCTGCGACCTCCTCTGGTGTTTCCCCTGGAACCGCTTCTGGTGACAGGTCTTGATCCTCTATCTTTTGTGTAAACCCTTCCATCTGCTCATAGACTTTTTGACTTTCCTGATAATTCAAATAAATTTGCAGTATCCTTCCTCCTGCAAATAAAAAAACAGCAATGGCTACAAGCATAAATATACCGTAAATTTTCTTTCGTTTCATCGAATCCTCCTCTTCCATAAGACCGGACAACTTGCCCGGTCCATATTCACCCTGTATTTTTCAATACATAGTAATAATCATCAATTCCTTTGATCTGTCCATTCCACTCACCATAAGGATCCATGTCCCAAACCATACGGCTCATGGAAATAGACAATCCACTACAGATTTCATACACCTTTCTACAAGCGTTCTGTAGAATCTGCCGTTTCTGCATCTTATGCGGACAATAAAAAGTGGCTGATTTACGTTGACAGGCATCACATTTTTCGGAATCCCCGTCACAATATACCTTCATTTTTTTATCCATATCATACGCTTCATATAGGTGCTGCAGATGCCTGCTTTTCAACATTTCCAAAACTGGCTTTAAATTTCTGTATTGATTCACACCTGCAACACAAATGAACGTATCCCCTGATAAATAGTGAGCTATCGTGCCTTTTAATGCGCCTTCTGTTAAATAGATCTGTTCTGCGTCCAGGTTTCCTATGACATGTACCGGACTTCCTGATGATACTCCATTTTTAAATTTCACACTGGAAAGCCAGATATACTTCCGTCCCTCCATTACCTGATCCAACCGAATCTGAAATCCTTGTATTTTTCCTTCCATGGATCGAATCGGTATCAAAATCCCAGAATTTTTAGAAGTAAAATTAATTGTCCATTTCCCATCTTGATCTTCATAAAATCCCGGCACACCTTTTACCGTCTGTCCGGATTCCAACAGTTTTTGTACCATATTTTTAATTCCAAACAACGGTACACTACGATACCTCTGTATCTCGATCTGTTCTTTCGTCAACCCTCTTTTTTTAAGATCCTCCTGATGTTTATCATTTAAGGTCAATAACGACAACATTTCTTGATATGTTCGGTCAATGACATCTGCATCCGCTAACTCGGCATTGAAAATTTCTACAGGCTCTTCTTTATGAACCACCTGATAATCCGTTCGGTATTCCCCCTTTCCCAGAGCTTCCCGGATCTGTCGGTTTGCCTCTGCACTGGAAACACCATGCAGTCTTCTGTATAATTCCAGCATTCCGCCGGAAGCATCACACCGATTACACCGGAACACATTTTTCTGAAGATTAACATTCATTTTCCCTTTTGTTTCTCCACAAAATGGACAATTCACATCCATTGACGAAGAATTTTTATGCCGTACTCTAGAGCGTGTCTGAAAAATAAAAATTGCACAAAACGCATGTTTTATTTCCCTTTTTCATGATAAAATAAAGAAAAAGGGGTGTTCACTATGTTGAGACGATATGAGTTGACTGATGAAGAATGGCTTCGCATTGAACCTTTATTACCTCCTGAAAATACTGGAAAACAAGGACGTCCAAGGAAAGACAATCGTATCATTATGAATGGAATTGTATGGCTTGCACGTAGTGGGGCACCTTGGCGCGATCTTCCTGAACGTTATGGTTCATGGAAAACTGTCTATAGCCGATTCCGAAAATGGATCGATGATGGTATCCTTGATAATATTTTCCGTATTTTAAGTCTTGAAGCAGAATTGGAAGAATTATCCATTGATGCTTCTATTATCCAGGCGCACCAGCATAGTGCCGGTGCAAAAAAAGGGGGCCTTCAAATGAAATCGGGCATAGTCGTGGAGGAGCCAGCACCAAAATCCATGCGGTAGTAGATGCCTATGGATATCCAGTTTATTTAATGATCAGTGAGGGACAGCGTAATGATATCAATTATGCAATCCCTTTGCTCGATCAAATTGAAATAAACGGAAGCAATGTGTTAGCTGACCGAGGATATGACAGTAATAAATTGCTTGATTATGTGTACGCACGCGGTGGAGAGCCAACCATTCCATCCCGAAAGGGAGCTAAATTTGAACGTCATTGTGATTGGTGGTTATACAAAGAACGCCATTTAGTAGAAAAGTATTTTCTGAAATTAAAAGCATTCCGACGAATCGCTACACGTTATGACAAATTAGCTGCAACCTACTTGGGATTTATTTGTATCGCCTCAATATTAATTTGGTTAAAATAAACAATTTAAAATGTTTTTCAGACACGCTCTAAGCTGCAGTAAATGCACGACATCTGTGATATCGTAGCTAAAGCCTGACATATCATACACTCTATGGTTCCTCCTTTCTTCCACAGCCTTTATTGGCTGTGGAAAGAATGTTAAGCCGGCTATTTGCTATGCCTTTGCAAGAATTACTTTGGCTGCCGCCGGTATGAAATGGTTCTGTCCATGATACTGTTCTGCGAACCATTGCAAGCTGGAAGGACTTTCTATTGCAACCTGTCCCATGGTTTTTCCACTAAATTTTCCCTGTCCTGTTACGGCTACTTGTATTGCCTGCTCATAACTCATCCTTTTCACCAGTTCTTCCACTGGCATATTGGGATCCAGAAATTGCGGCTTAGAAGGCATCTGCTGCATAACTGGTACAGATCCAGTTGCCGGAATCATTACCGGATTTGTCATCTGTCCTGTACCCGTTCCCCCGCCAATCGTATTTCCATTGGCTTGTGCTTCTTGATAAAACTGTTCCATCATCTGCTGCCCCGGAGTTGCTTGAGGCGGAAATGATGGCATGGTTCCTGCTGACTGATTGGGAGTCTGCTGCATTCCTGATGCAGGGGTTTGTGCTGGCATCGCAGTCTGCATCTGTGTTCCCTGATTTACAGGAATTCCTGCATCTACCTGCATTGGATCATTTCCTTCCCCTACATCAGCAAATTGCAGACCATATCCCGCATCTGCCAAAGCTCGCCCAATCGCTGCGGTTTCTGCCATTTCAAGAAATTTATCTCCAAACTGTGTATCTGTTGTACGAAATTTCTGCGAAAAGGAATTGGCAATATAATTATTCTCCTGATCACACTTATCCAGATAAATCCTGGCTTCTACAACTGCCATATTTTCTGTAAAATGAACAATCCGGCTGATAATCTTGCCTGTAGGATTTACCAGACGGAACCACAGCTTCCGATATTTCACATCCAGATACCGTTGTTCCTCCTGCCCTTCATTAGAAATAACTCTGGCAAGTTCCAGAGGATAAAATCCTTCCACTTTATTCAGTTCTTCTACTGCTTTTGACTTGTTATATAATAATTCGCTCATTGCCTGCTCCTTTCTTTGGAACCGGCAGGACATCCCTTTATAAAGTAATAACCTGCCAATTCTCAACATTGAACTATTTTGCTATTTTTTTACACAGCCCGGTTGCAAATTGTTGTCGGGATCTGTCTATTACTCTGTGGCTGATACCGTTCACAATACTGTTGTATTTTTGCCGCCAGCATCGTCTTTCTGGTACCTGTATCATCTGTATGAATTGCCTGACAAACAGCTTTCCATTCCCCAACAATATAAACGCGCAGCTTCGCCCTGGTAATCCCTGTATAAAAAATATTCCGCTTCAGCATGGGATAAAAAGCTTTTAGCCACGGAATGATAACCACGTGGCACTCACTTCCCTGGCTTTTGTGTATGGTTATGGCATTTGCATGTTCCATCATCTCCACCTGCTCTGCCTCATACTTCACCCTGCGTCCGTCTGTAAATACGATTTGAACTATTGGGTTGTTATCCTCATCCTCAGAAATCTGTACCAAAGTACCTAAATCTCCATTACTGGCAACTTCTGTATTTTTGTTTTGAAGGATTCGGTCACCTTCTCGGAATATCTCACCGCCAAGATGAAGCTCTTGTTTCCCGGATACAGGAGGATTTACATCATCCTGCAGACTGCGGTTCAGTTCCAAGACACCGGCTGCACTTCGCACTTTGTATGGAGAAAGTATCTGTACCTGCTCCATACCATACACCTGAATTTCCTTGAGATAAATATTCTTAACAATTTGTGCTGCTGCATCTGCTCCTGAACATTCAATCATCTGGAAATCATCTCCCCATTGCAGATTTGTTTTTCCTTCGTTGATAAGCTGGGCATTTATGGGGATATTGCTGTCCTTCCCCTGACGATAGACCAGATTTAAAACAGTAACCGGTATTTTCCCACACAAAATAAGCTGACGGAACACATCTCCTGCTCCTACAGAAGGAAGCTGGTGGACATCTCCGACCAAAAGCACTCTGGCTCCTGCTTTTACCTTGTAAAAAAATTCATAGGCAAGGTGCATATCTACCATAGATACCTCATCCACATTAATAAAATCTGCGGACAATTCATCTATAAGTGCTTCATAATCTCCGTCACCAAAAAGCCCCAGTGCCATGTGCATCGTAGTTGCATCCCCACTTCCGGTACTCTCTGCCATTCGCCTTGCGGCACGACCAGTTGGTGCCATCAGTTGGACTTTATTCCCGCATTTTTTCTGATAGATATACAAAATGACCTTTAAAACCGTTGTTTTACCGGTTCCAGGTCCTCCAGTAATAATGCTGATCGGGTTTGCAAAAACCATACGTACTGCTTCTTTCTGCTGTTCGGATAATGTTATGTTTAAATCTTTCTGTGCTTCCTCCAGTTCCTTTTCAATCGTAAGAACTGGAATTCGCTCATACAATTTTCTTGCAATCATAGAAGCAGTGTCATCTTCTTCCTGATACTGTTTGGTAATGTAAATCCTATTTTCTTCTACCACGATACTGTCTTGCATAACCAGACGATAGATCACTTTTAAAATTTCTGTTTCTGTCACCGGCTGAAGATCCGGTTCTTTATTTAGAACTTTCAAGGCATCTTTTACCAGAATTTCCTGCTCCAGATACAAATGTCCGTTTTGCTTCATGGCTTCCCGCAACACATAACTGACACAGCCGGAAATGCGCATAGGATCATTCGTTGCAGCACAACACTGCCTTGCAATGGCATCCACAGTGAGAAAACCAAACCCCTTAACAGCACAAAGGATATAAGGCTGCTTCCGAATGATTTCTACGGATTGATCCCGAAACTTCTGAAGAATCATATTTGCTTTTTTAGGAGTAACATGAAATGGTGATAAAAAGGTCATCAATTCCCGGAATACTTTATTTTTTCCAAAGGAATCCACAATACGGTCCAGTTTTTGCTGAGATATCCCCTGAATTTTTAATAATTCCTGTGGATATTTTTCCATCACCTCTAAGGTATCCAGACCAAAACGATTGACAATCCTTTCTGCCGTTTTGGGACCAATTCCTTTTAAAGAACCACAAGAAAGGTATCCTAAGATACCTTCCCTTGTTCTAGGTACAACCTCTAAAAAAGTTTCCACCTTGTATTGTGTCCCATAGGAACTTGTTTCCCACTCGCCTTCCATCTCAATTTCGATCTCATCCGTAAGCGGAAGGTCATATCCTTTGGCAGTAAACGCAATGATTTTTTTCTCTGCCCAAAACTTATCCCTGGCAGAAAGAGGAACTTCCTGATTCAGTGTGGAAAATAATGCAACCGTATATCCGTTTTCCTCATTTTGAAAAATCTTACGTATATATTTGCACCTCATCGTCTATGTCCCTCCAGTTCTCTACTTTCATCAATTCCCCTGGTTTCATCTTGGAGTCATACCAATAAATATCCTTTCCTTTTACAAATGCTGTCTGAATCTCGCTTCTCATTCCCTCGCTGATATGTGAACCACAAATGATCAATACTTCACATAAATCCAACATCAAAACTGCAATCTGCATTGCAGTTTCCCGTTCTTCCGGGATACGGTCATCTAACATTAATGGAAGATGAGCATGTGAAGCAAAAGTACGGCAATGATACAGCCTTTTCATCTGCATGAGATAGTATTTTGCCAGTTCCATATTATGCTGCATTCCCTCTGGATTCGGGGCAGACAGCGGAGAACAAATATATGCCTTTTTTCCTTGTAACATTATGCAACCTCCTTTTTAATCCGGAAAATCCTGCTTTCTGTAGTGCTTGTGTATTCTTCGTAGATATCCGGATGCTGATTTTTCAGTTTCTCCATATTTTCTTTTCCAATCTGGGTGCGTATCGTAGGATTATAAGTAATCCGGTAACGGAAACTCCCATCCTCGATCACTGCCTTACACCCTTGTCCAAGAAGCTCGACAAACGGTACGCTCAATGCACGTTGTTCCGCTTCAATCTTCTTTTTTCTCTTTTCCAATTGGGATTTTTCTTCAGATAATTTGAGATATTTTTCAAGACTGCGTGATTCCAAGCTAGATATGCTGATTTCAGGAATTGATTTGTCTGCGTAACCATTATATTTCCGGATACTAGCCAAAATGAGATCTGGCTTTCCGGAATACGGTGGTTCTATTTTCTTCTCCACATATTCCTCCCAGAAGTATTTCTCCTGGTCAATGAGTTCTTCTTCCTCCATTCTATCTCGTTCCAGACACCGGTAAACAAATTCATTTTCATTGTTTCCATAAAGGCAAGCAATATATGCCTTATTCATATTCATGACTGCAAGATAATGACGAACCTGCAAAACATAGTTTTCAGGAATCCCATCATCTGCCCATTTGTCTTTTGCATTGTAATTACAGGTTTTACATTCCAAAATCCCAATGCTGCCATCTGGAAAACGGATAAAGTAATCCACATCCGCTAACATAAACGGATATAGCGGATGCCGGAACATTTTTCGTACAGGGAAAACTTCAAGTCCAGTCTTCTTGGCAAAAATCATGGCAACCAAATCTTCCAGGCGGTGTCCCACTTCTTTCGCTACCCAGTTTTCTTCCTCTTCTTCGATTACTGGCGTAACACCAATTTTATCGAAATACAAATCCCTGATTGTCGAAAATGGGGATAAGCCCATGATTGCCGCTGCATCGCTTCCACCAATACCAAGACGCCGATAATCCAACCAATCTTCTCGGCTCAAATCTGCTGTATCAACAAGAACTTCCGGCTGATAATTTAATGCTGTATTCATCTCATTTCCTCCTTATAATTTAATCGTTCCATATACATCAAACCCTTTCCAGTCAAAGACCAGTGTTTTTGCAATATCTTCTTCCAATTTTAAAATCCGTGGTGCAGAAAATCCTTCACAAGCAGCAAAGAAAGCAGCTTCGTGCATGGCAAAATAAAGATCATGAGCTGTGCATGGTTCTTCCCCATATTGTCCCACAAAAAGCTCTACTACTTCGTTTCGGATTTTCTGATTGATTTTGAGTTCCTTCATAATCAGATGCAGACAGTTTACAGGGTTTTGGATATCTATATCCATCAAACCAACAATTCCTTTAACCGCTTCCTGATAACGGGAAAAAATTTTGTCCAGATTATTCCGGAAATCCTGTAAGGTTGCCCCTCTATCATGTGACAGTTTGATAGGACTACCCAGGTTAATGACACGATTACTGGTTTGTGAGAGCATCATGGGATACAGATTCACACCACTTACTGCTACATCAGAAGTAGTCAGGCGCAGTGCAGGAGCAAGGCTCTTATCCTCAATTCCATGATCCTCCAAAGCCTGGTGATAAGTATCCAAAAGTTCCTGATTTCCTCCTAAAGTCCACATAGCAGACACAATGGAATGGTCAAAACTTCCAGATCCCTCCAGATACGTACTTCCCTTAAAATGTGCTTTCAGATAATCACTTGTCATATTGAAGATTGTCTGCATATCCAGTACACAGTAATCATGATCATCACCGCCATGTACTGCAGATACTTTTCCATCTGCCACCTTGATTAAGGCATCTCCTTTCGCTACCTGAAGACAGTAGTTTACTACCTTTGCATAAGTAGCTTTCTCCAGTTTCTTTAATCCTGTTCCATTAATGCCGGCTCTTTTCAGAATTGTATGGATAGCACAGTCACGAACCGGATAAAAATCCTTGTTCACTTTTAATACCAACTGGGTATTCTTTTCTGTATCCTCTACTATTCCTTCCAGTTCTTTTTCACAGGCTTCTTCAATGGTTTCTGCCTCCTTTTCCAATGGAACCAGTTTTAGCATCCTGGTAGGCTTACGAATCCACTTGGACTGCTTTGCCCTCTCAGCCAGAAATTCCAGCATCTCCGTTGTACTTGCAAATGTAGTGCAAAACTCATCTGCATAAATCTTTGTTTCTTTCATGTGTGTACCACCTTTCTTAAATTTATTTATCCATAAACAGCCAAAGCTGATTGTGGCAATCCTGCCTTTCATTAGGACATAAAAAAAGAATGAAAAGTGAAGTATTCCTTCGCTATCCATTCTCATATCCCTGATAATATTACCGAAAAAACAAAAGTGCCGCTATTGCCCCATAAGGACAGATAGTGACACTTTATACAATCATAAACAACTTATGCGGAATAAGCAGCCTTACTGCTCTCCTTGAGTCTTCGGATTTATACAAATCCAAAACTCCCCCTATGGGTGCGCATAAAATTAACTATAGCAATATAGTAGCACATGATATAGTATATGTCAATCTTCATGCACAATATATTGTATGTTCTTAAATACTCTGCTTTACATATATGACTTCAATTAAAATATTGAAATATCACGTATCCCACCTCTCTTTTTTCAAGTTTATAGAAAAATTTTTTATAAAAAGTACATAATCTGTTCAATCTGAAAAAATCTCAGTTAATTACTTAATGAAATTGTTAAGACAAAACCAAGTCTTACGCTATTGTACCTTGCTACGAAAATAAAACTCGTAGCCAAAAACTGAACCTTGACAACAAATGTTTTCAACAATTATGAAAGCATCACTATAAAGCAGTCACAGTATTGGCTGCCTGTAGTGAGAGATTGATCGTATTTAAGAAAGGCTAGCTTTGAGCTTCCACATGATAACCATGTTTTTCCAATTCCCGTATATAACGAGAAAGCTGTTTTTGTTCACAGTGCTTACGTCTTGTTTCAAAACAGGATTCGTCAAATAGAGTTCCTTGTTTTAACATTGTGTAGATGATGACAAGAAGTTTTCGGGCAAGTGCGACAATCGCTTTTTTGGCTCCTTTTTTCTGTTTGATTCTCCAGTACCATGCCGAAAGATAAGTGTTGCGTTTCCCTGCAATCACCCAGGCAATTTCGCAGAGCATACTTTTTATGTAAGGATTGCCTTTTGTGACAGAGGTGCTTTTTCGTTTTCCAGCACTTTCGTTATTACCTGGGCACAAACCGGCCCATGAGCAGATGTGTTCCGCAGTTTTAAACGGCTTCATATCAATACCGATTTCAGCAATAATTGCACAGGAAGCAGTTGTGCTTATTCCATAGATGCTATTCAACTGCTCAACCTGCAGGGCAAATGGAGCCATATCTTCCTCGAGACTCGTTTCAATTTCAGCAAGATGTTTCTTTAAAGAATCATAATGAGTCATGAGAATCCTTAAAAATGCCTTTTGGTGTTCTGACAGTGTTCCGTTCACGGACATGAGAATTTCATCAATACGGTTTCTGGTCTTGGTTTTGAGACAAGAATCTAAAGCAGTTTTATCAATCTGCCCATGTTCAACTAAATGCAGAATGATGTTTCTACCCGAAGCGCCAAAAATATCAGAAATAAAGGATGATAGACGGAAGCCGGAACTTTGTAAAAATTTCTCAATCCTGTTCTTCTGTGACGTAATATCGCGGATGACACTCTTACGGTAACGATTTAGATCGCGGAATTCCCGAATCCTTTTTTCGGGAATAAAACTTCCGTTCAAAAGTCCGGCGCGAAGCAAGGTGGAAATCCATTCGGAATCCCGCATATCGGTCTTTTTGCCAGGAACATTTTTCATATGGCGTGCATTTACAACAAGCAGGGTAATGTCACCAGAGAAAGCATCCTCCAGTATTTCATAAATCGGCATCCAATAGATACCGGTGCTTTCCATAGCTACATGATGGCAGTTTTTAGAAACGATCCAATTCCGTAATGCTATCATATCCGGAATCAATGTAGAAAACTCACGGATTTCAGAACGGGTTGGCTTGCCCAGAGGACCAGTCAGGATACATGCAACAATTTTTTCTTTGTGGACATCCAGTCCACAGGAAATTTCCAGAAGGTCTTTCATACAGAACAACTCCTTTACTATAGAATTGGCAGGAGATTTGCCCGAGATAATACGGACTTTGCTACTCGTGCTATTCATAAAAGGTGCGACAATATGCTGTGCTCAAGGGCAAATCATTTACGTTGACAAACGGGGTGCAAATCCTCCAAGGTGCAATCAAACTTAATCCTGCCTAAGACTATTGTAAGGCAAAAAGAGAAGTGAAAAAAGTAGTGGAGTCAGTATCCTATTTTCATTATAGGCTGAGATAAGCTTTCATGATTCGTTGATAATTTTATACCTTATCAGGAAATGTATATAGGTGCTGCAGATAGTGTCGCATAAATGCACGCCTGCAGCTTGATGATTACATAGTAACACCTCATACGTGCATGAAACATGGCATAGGAAACGGTTTCCTGATATGTCTACTCTTTCATTAATCTAATTTATAGAGGTGATTATATTGAGTGAAACAGACAATCTCTTTAAAGCATACTCCGTTCAGGAGATAGCATCCATGCTCGGCATTGGAAAAACAAAAACCAGGGAACTTCTTGACAGTGGAATTCTTCCAGTTACAAAAGTTGGGCGGCAATATTTTACTTCACCAGCTTCTATTCAGGAGTTTCTCAAGAAAAACATAGGAAAGCAAATATTCTTTTAGGCCCTTTAGAAAGTTATTGTCAATCAGGCTTGGCTATATTAAAATAGACCTTATACCTGATTTGGCATGAATATCTCATTAAAGAAAGGGAACTATTCATGGCGAGAACAACGAAAGGTACACAACAAAAAAGAAGATCCAAAGGGGATGGATCACTATTTCCAAATAAGAGAAGAGGTTGGACTGCCCGATATAGAAAAAAAGGGCTACCGGACAAGGAGTTTAATGCTCCTACCAAAGGAGAAGCGAAAGCATTATTAGATGACTGGAAGATAAAAGTCGCAATACAAGACGCAATTACTTCAAACATCAAAGTACAGGACTATGCGAACAAATACTTATTCCGCAAAAGTCTCATGGTTGAAGCTGGCAAATTCAAACAAACCAGCCTGGATCGATTAGAAAAAACATACGAAAATCATTTAAAAGATACGGATGCTTTTAGCAAAACATTTTCTAATCTGACTGCTGATGATATTACAGCAACGATTAATGCTAAAAAGGAAATCCTGAGTTATTCATCATTAAAGAAAATTTACTTATTTTGGTCTGCAATGATTAAAACAGCAATTTCTCTCGGCGAACTGCCAAAAAACTTTTCTGATATTTTAAATCGGGTGATAATGCCGGAAGAATCCGTTCTTCCTGTAGAAACAAAGGAAATCTCAATCATCCCACCAGAACATGAGCAGATCATAAAAGAAATTGCAATGGAACCCAGTCCAAATAAAAATGAACGCTATTTGTATAGATATGGTCCTGCCATTGTATTCCTTTTAAACACAGGTTTACGTGGTGGTGAATTGCTTGCATTAGGTCAATCTTCTATCGTGCCCTTTTTAGGACGGCGTGGCATTAAAATCACACATACGCTTAGCAGGGTTAAAAACAGAGAGGCCGGTTCCAAAAAAAAGACTAAAATGATTTTGACTCCTCCAAAATACCCAAATAGTTTACGGACTATTCCATTAAACAAGGAAGCTGAATTTTCACTATCATGTATGATGGAGCTATACGATAAAAATCGGGTTTTTCCAGATTTGATATTATCTACGCAAAATGGTGTCAGCCCTACAATCCAAAATTTAGCCAATACGCTAAAGAAAATTTGTAAGCGTGCTGAGATTCCAGAATATAATCTTCATGCACTACGGCACACTTTTGCAACAAATCTGATCCGGCAGACTCACAATATGGGAGAAATAAAGGAAGCTGCTGAAATCATTGGCGATAACTATGAGGTCATCATGCGTACTTATGTTCATACAGACAGTGAACGTAAGGTAAGTTTAATTGATGCTATGATTGCATAAATCTTCCGCTTAACAGAGGAAATAGTTGTCTACAGTATGATGGCACAGGCTGTAACAACCAAAATTCTGCCACCTTATCGTCCACCTTACGAAACGATTTTACTTGATTTTATAAGGTTTTTAACGGTTTTTGGCGGACATATCTATAAATATTAAAGCATGAAAATTTGTATTTTAGAATTAATTTTTTAAAAAAGGGAATTGGATTATGGAAAAATGGACTTGTAGAAAAAATTGTGAACTTTTTCTTTCCTATAATTTTGCCACCTTATTTTTTTAGACAGAATTATAGGATTTTGAAAAAAGAAAAAGCCTCGAAAACCTTGATTTTCTGGGCTTTTTAAGAGGCGCAGACCGGATTTGAACCGGTGAATACTGGTGTTGCAGACCATTGCCTTACCACTTGGCTACTGCGCCGTATTTAGTTATTTTGCACAATTATTGGGTTTGTAGCTCCCCCTGTTGGACTCGAACCAACGACACTGCGGTTAACAGCCGCATGCTCTACCGACTGAGCTAAGGAGGAATATTTATCTTATTCGGCTCCCTAGTGTGTGGTGTTGCAGACCTTTGCCTTACCACTTGGCTATGGCACCATATTCACTTTTTATTATATGTAAGAAATCTTACATAATGACTCCAAGGGGATTTGAACCCCTGTTACCGCCGTGAAAGGGCGGTGTCTTAACCGCTTGACCATGGAGCCTGGTAGAAAATTGAATTTGATATCGGACTTCATGTTTCCGAAAACTCCCCCTGTTGGACTCGAACCAACGACACTGCGGTTAACAGCCGCATGCTCTACCGACTGAGCTAAGGAGGAATAAAGGTTTGCACCTTCAAAACTACATACATGTTGACATTTCCTTGAGATTCATTCTTCCTGCGATTCTTGGTCAAGCCCTCACCCGATTAGTAACAGTCAGCTCCATGTGTTGCCACACTTCCACCTCTGCCCTATCTACCTCGTCGTCTTCAAGGGGGTTTACTTCTTTCGAATGGGATATCTCATCTTAAGGGGGGCTTCACGCTTAGATGCCTTCAGCGTTTATCCCTTCCGGGCTTGGCTACTCGGCCGTAGACTTGGCAGTCTAACCGATGCACCAGCGGCCCGTCCATCCCGGTCCTCTCGTACTAAGGACAGCTCCTCTCAGATATCCTACGCCCACGCCGGATAGGGACCGAACTGTCTCACGACGTTCTGAACCCAGCTCGCGTACCGCTTTAATGGGCGAACAGCCCAACCCTTGGGACCTACTACAGCCCCAGGATGCGATGAGCCGACATCGAGGTGCCAAACCACTCCGTCGATGTGAACTCTTGGGAGTGATAAGCCTGTTATCCCCAGGGTAGCTTTTATCCGTTGAGCGATGGCATTCCCACTTAATACCACCGGATCACTAAGCCCTACTTTCGTACCTGCTCCACCCGTCGGTGTCGCAGTCAAGCTCCCTTCTGCCTTTGCACTCTTCGAATGGTTTCCGTCCATTCTGAGGGAACCTTTGGGCGCCTCCGATACCCTTTCGGAGGCGACCGCCCCAGTCAAACTCCCCGTCTGGCATTGTCCCACCGCCGGGTCACGGCGGCTGGTTAGAAACCCAATACTGCAAGGGTGGTATCCCAACAGCGGCTCCATGGCAACTGGCGTTACCATCTCCTAGCCTCCCACCTATCCTGTACATGCAATACCGAGTCCCAGTACCAGACTGGAGTAAAGCTCCATGGGGTCTTTCCGTCCTGGCGCAGGTAACCAGCATCTTCACTGGTACTTCAATTTCACCGGATGCATTGTCGAGACAGCGCTCAAATCATTACGCCTTTCGTGCGGGTCGGAACTTACCCGACAAGGAATTTCGCTACCTTAGGACCGTTATAGTTACGGCCGCCGTTTACTGGGGCTTAAATTCAAAGCTTCGCTTGCGCTAACCTCTCCTCTTAACCTTCCAGCACCGGGCAGGCGTCAGCCCATATACCTCACCTTTCGGTTTCGCATAGACCTGTGTTTTTGCTAAACAGTTGCTTGAGCCTATTCTCTGCGGCCTGGTTTCCCAGGCACCCCTTATCCCTAAGTTACGGGGCCATTTTGCCGAGTTCCTTGACAATGCTTCTTCCGCCGGCCTTAGGATTCTCTCCTCATCCACCTGTGTCGGTTTACGGTACGGGTACGGTATAAACGATAGCGGCTTTTCTTGACGCATGGCTCACGGACTTCG
>NZ_CP102267.1:685000-780000 GCF_025148125.1 Blautia wexlerae DSM 19850 | reverse complement strand
GGAACTGCTTCTGTACTTTACTGTGCATTCTTTTTCCCTGCCCTGCTGCCAGAACAATGGCCGTATTTCTTTCTGACATCTCAACGCTCTCCCAGTTTAAGATTCGGCACAGCATTCAGATCCCAGCCATGACGTGTACCTTTAATATATTCATAATAAGCAGCTACTCCGATCATTGCTGCATTGTCTGTACAGAAGATCGGTGACGGCCGATAAAAACTGTAATTATTTTTCTTACATGCTTCTTCCATTGCCGCTCTTAACGTTCCATTCGAAGCCACTCCGCCTGCAATTGCAATCTTAGTCATCCCATAATCTTTGGCTGCAAGCATTGTATGCTCCACCAGCACATCAACTACCGCTTTCTGGAAAGATGCTGCCAGATCTGCTCTGTTTATCTCTTCTCCGGTCATCTGCGCATGATTAATATAATTCAACACTGCTGATTTTACACCACTGAAGCTGAAATCGTACGGACAATCTCCAATTTTAGCTTTTGGAAACTCAATTGCATTGGGATTTCCCTCTTTAGAGAGCTTGTCTACCTTTGGTCCTCCCGGATATCCCAGTCCGATAGCTCTTGCAACTTTGTCAAAAGCTTCGCCTGCAGCATCATCACGGGTACGTCCCAGGATTTCAAATTCTCCATAATCCTTAACGATCACAAGGTGTGTATGTCCTCCTGACACGATCAGACATAAAAATGGAGGTTCAAGATCCGGATGTTCAATATAATTTGCTGACACATGGCCCTCAATATGGTGGACCCCTACCAGTGGAAGCTTCTTTGCATAAGCAATTGCCTTCGCCTCAGCAACGCCCACAAGAAGTGCACCTACAAGTCCCGGACCATAAGTGACACCAATTGCATCCAGATCATCAAGAGTTACATCTGCATCTGCCAGTGCCTGTTCAATTACCTGGTTAATCTTTTCAATATGTTTACGGGAAGCAATTTCCGGAACTACCCCACCGTATAAAGTATGAAGAGCGATCTGTGAAGAGATCACATTTGACAGAATAGTTCTTCCGTTTTTGACAACAGAAGCTGCAGTCTCATCACAGGAACTCTCAATTGCAAGAATTAATGTATCTTTCATTTTCTGTTCCTCATATATCCGACGGATAAGTCATCCGTTTTACTACTTGTTCATAATCAGTTTCAGTGACATATTATTCCTCAAAATTCAATTCCAGACTCTTTCCGTCTTTTCCCGGATATGCATTTGGAAAAATTTCACGAACTTTATCCATAAACTCATCCGGTCTGACCAGAGACGGACTGTAATGTGTCAGCCACATCTCCTTTACCCGGGCATCACGGGCCAAAACCGCCGCCTCGCGGAAAGTCATATGCTTGTATCCGCGTGCTTTGTCTGCTTTATCATCTTCTCCGTACATTCCTTCACAGATAAACAGATCCGATTCCTTTGCATTTCGCAGGATAGATTCTGTTGGTCTGGTATCTGTTGTATAAGTAAGCCTGATTCCTTTTCTCGCAGGTCCAAGTACCATCTCCGGTGTATAGGTAATACCGTCTGCTTCGATAGTCTGCCCTTTCTGGAGCGGATTCCAGTATTTCAGTGGAATATCCTGCTCTTTCGCTCTCTCAGCCGAGAATTTTCCCTGGCGGAGAATCTCAAGGGTATAGCCATAACAGAGTACATTATGGTTCACTTTAAAAGCCGTAATACGATAGCCATTTAATTCAATGACCTGCTCCGGCTGTGTAATCTCAATAAATTTAATTTCAAACGGAAGCTCCGGTGCAATGACGCGAAGTGCATTGACCACTCTCTCCAGACCTTTGGGACCTACCAGAGTCAATGGTTCTGTGCGGTCTGCATTTCCCATAGTAAGAAGAAGTCCCGGAAGCCCACTGATATGATCTCCATGATAATGAGTAAAACAAATCACATCAATAGGTTTAAAGCTCCATCCCTTCTCCTTAATTGCTACCTGAGTACCTTCACCACAGTCAATGAGCAGACTGCTCCCGTTATATCTTGTCATAAGCGCAGTCAACCATCTGCGAGGCAGAGGCATCATTCCACCGGTTCCAACTAAACATACATCTAACATATATTCCCTCTATTTTCCAGCTTCCGGCAATTCCCTTAAAAGGTGTATGGTCCGGCTGCTGATTTTTTCTGCTTTCATTTCTTTTTCATTCGGGATGTCTGGTCATAAGCAGCGCATCCTCCACAGGATCACTGTAATATGCCTTACGTATTCCATCTCCGGTAAATCCCATACGTTCATAGAGACGGATTGCAGTCTCATTTCCCACACGTACTTCCAGATGGATTGTCGTAACCTCCCTCTCTGCTGCAAGGCGGATCAGACTCTGCATCAGAAAAGCGCCAATTCCTTCTTTTTGTCTGTCCCTGCGCACAGCCACATTGGTAATATCTCCCTCATCCAGAACCATAAGAAGACCGCAGTAACCCAGAATCTTTTCTTTCTCTTCCACCACCAGAAACATGGCATCATCCCTGGTCATAAAAGTAAAAAAACCTTCTTTTGTCCATGGCACATGAAAAAGATCCTGCTCAATCTCCATTACCTGATCCAGGTCATCCACAAGCATTTCCCGCAGGATCATATTTTTGTACCTGCCGGTTTCTGCTCTTTTTCTCTCTCTGCACGCTCACGCTCTGCCTGGGAAACGCGGAGATATTCCGGGATATGTTCCATAGCAGTCTCTGTGCGTCCTTCTTTATAATAAATACTGCCAAGAGCTGCCACTGCCGCTGCTCTCTGTTTATTTACATGAGCCGGTGCAAAAGAATACGGAACCTGCAGTTTCTCTTCGATCAGTTCACGAAATACAGGTACACCGTCTCCCAAAAATGTAACCATCTCTCCTCTCTGATTCAGTTCTTCCAGCAGTTCCTCGATCGGTGCTGCCCACTGTTCTTTCAAAGTCATAAGCTGATGCTCTTCAAATCTGTAAATTCCTGTATATACCTGCTTTCTTCTGGCATCCATGATCGGACAGATCAATCCCTGTGCATCATAAAGATTATATGCCAGTGCATCTACTGTCGGTACTGCTACCAATGGTTTCTTCAGGGCAAGTCCCAGGCCTTTGGCTGTTGCCGAGCCGATACGGAGTCCTGTAAAGGATCCCGGTCCCGCTGCCACTGCAATAGCATCTACGGATTCCAGTTCCAGTTCCGTCATCTTCACAATCTCATCTAACATCGGAAGCAAAGTCTGAGAATGTGTTTTCTTATAATTTACAGTATACTCAGCCAGTAATGTATCATCTTCCACAACTGCTACAGATGCAACAATTCCTGAGCTGTCCAAAGCTAAAATTTTCATTTCTACCTCCTAACTGTTCTCCGGACCAATCACTGTAATCCTTCTATAATCAAAGCCTTTCTCCAGATCTTTCTCTATGGTTACTTTGATCAGCTTTTCCGGAAGGATTTCTTCAATCAGATCAGCCCATTCGATCAGACAGATTCCCTGTCCGAAGAAATAATCGTCATATCCGATTTCTTCCATTTCCTCAATGTCACCGATACGGTAAACATCAAAATGATATAAAGGAAGACGTCCGCTTTCGTATTCCTGAATGATCGTGAATGTCGGGCTGCAGATAGGCTCTGTGATTCCAAGCCCTGCCGCAACTCCCTGGGTAAATACGGTTTTTCCAACTCCAAGATCACCTGTCAGAGTATAAATCTGACCCGGTTTCGCATTCTCTCCGATCTTCTTTCCCACCTCAAATGTTTCCTGTGGTGTTTTTGTCTCTATAATCATCTTTTCCACCTTTTTCTTGCAGAATTGTTCTTTGCATATTATAATAGAGCGAACAGCGAAATACAATACTTTTTGAAAAGGAGACTTGAAACTATGGCAAATCCGATAGTTACAATTACCATGGATAATGGCGATGTGATGAAAGCAGAATTATATCCTGAGATTGCACCGAATACAGTTAATAACTTTATCAGTCTTGTAAAAAAAGGCTTCTATGACGGACTTATTTTCCATCGTGTGATCAACGGTTTCATGATCCAGGGAGGATGCCCGGACGGAACAGGTATGGGCGGTCCGGGATACAGCATTAAGGGTGAATTCACTCAGAACAGATTTAAAAATGATCTGAAACATACTGCAGGTGTTCTTTCCATGGCACGCGCCATGCATCCAAACTCAGCAGGAAGCCAGTTCTTTATCATGCACAAAGATGCTCCGCATCTTGACGGTGCTTATGCTGCATTCGGCAAGATCACTGAAGGAATGGATGTTGTAAACCGTATTGCAGAAGAAGATACCGATTACAGCGACCGTCCGCTTGACGAGCAGAAAATCAAATCCATGACAGTAGAAACTTTCGGTGTTGATTATCCGGAACCGGAGAAATGCTGATTCGCTGACTGTTTATGCCCCATGCAGTTTTCAGGCTGCATGGGGCATATTTTATCAGTCCGTAAATACTTTCACTTCACCGTCAATCACTGAATAGTAAAGATCTTTCTCTTTCTTCATCTTCGCTCTTCCATTTGTTCCCTCGGTGATTGCTTTTTCTACAAATGCAATCTGATCCGCCGGAACCAGCAAATGCAGAACTACCCTGTCAGTGTATTCAGAATCAAGGATCGGTAATTTCTGTTCTCCGGCAATATACTGGATCTTGCCTATCCCGGTATAATCCGTAACTACTTCCATAGAAATTCCGTAGGTTTTCTCAATCACTGTGCTGGCGGCAAGACCTTCCTGCAGACTCCTGGAATATGCTCTGACAAGACCTCCTGTTCCAAGAAGTATCCCTCCAAAATATCTGGTAACTACTGCTGCCACATTATAAATATCTTCCCCCAGGATTACATCCAGCATTGGTCTTCCCGCAGTGCCTGACGGCTCACCATCGTCACTGCATCTGGTATATTCCCTGTTCTTTCCCACCGAATATACATAGCAGTTATGTCTGGCATCCCAATATTTCTTCTTCATTTCCTCTATAAAGGCCAGTGCCTCCTCTTCGGTTTTTACAGGACGCACTGTAGCAATAAATCTGGATTTCTTTTCCACGATCTCGCCTTCCCCGCCCTCGTAAACTGTCTTATATTTCTCAAGCATGTCTCATACTCCTCTTTCCGTTCTCTTATTGACTCAGTGTACCATGAATTACAAAAATGTGCCAGCACAGTGTATACTAATCCTGTAAAAAAACACAATAACCATTAAAAAGATCCAAAAGCAATTGTGAATTTTTATTTTTCTGCTTTATTTACTTATTCTTATTTGATATAATAGAACGGATTATAAAGGAGGTTTAACATGAACTACGGTAAAAAGTCGACTGCAAAGAAACGGACGGCACTGATTTCCCGTTCTTCCATGATGGGAAAGCGCGCCAGAGTTTCTTTCATCAGAGTCCTGTTCGTATCACTGATAGCACTCTGCATCGCAGTAACCTGTCTGGGTGTGGGGTCATTCAGGGGTGTAATTGATACTGCTCCTGATGTTGATGATATTGATATTATGCCACTGGGCTATGCAACCTTTCTCTACGATGATGCAGGGAATCAGATCCGTAAACTGGCCGCTCCGGATTCCAACCGACTGCCTGTCACTCTCGATCAGATACCTGTTGATCTGCAGCATGCAGTTGTCGCAATTGAGGATGAACGTTTCTATGAACATAACGGTATTGACGTAAAAGGTATTCTTCGTGCCGGAATGAAAGCTCTCACTACCGGAGATTTCTCAGAAGGTGCCAGTACGATCACACAGCAGCTTCTTAAGAATAACGTATTTACCAACTGGACCAGTGAATCTACTCAGCTGGAAAGATTTACGCGAAAAATCCAGGAACAGTACCTTGCTGTCCAGGTTGAGAAAAAAACTGATAAAGACACCATTCTTGAGAATTACCTGAACACAATTAACCTGGGTGCCGGTTCCTACGGTGTACAGGCTGCCGCACGACAGTATTTTGACAAGGATGTATGGGATCTGAATCTTTCTGAATGTGTAACTCTGGCAGGTATCACACAGAACCCGACGAAATTTAACCCGATCATCAATCCTGACAGCAACAGGAAGAGACGCAAGGAAGTTCTCCAGCATATGCTGGATCAGAACTATATTACTCAGGATCAGTATGATGAAGCTCTTGCAGATGATGTTTATTCCCGTATCCAGGCCGCTCAGGAAAAGAACTCCAGCACTGAGAATACTGTTTACACATATTTTGAAGATGAACTGACAGATCAGATCATCAACGACCTGATGAATATCAAAGGTTACACCAAAAAACAGGCAACCAATCTTCTCTACAGCGGCGGACTTAAAGTATATACAACACAGGATTCCAAGATCCAGAATATCCTGGATGAGGAATATGCAGATCCTTCCAATTATCCGGACACTGTCCAGTATGAACTTGACTATGCCCTGACGGTTACCGATCCTGATGGAAATCAGGTAAACTACAGTAAGGAAATGCTGCAGCTTTATTTTCAGAATGAGGATCCCGATTTCGATCTTCTGTTTGATTCCCCGGAAGATGGACAGACTTATGTAGACAAATATAAGGCAAGCATACTCGCCAACGGAAGTAAAGTTCTTGCAGAGCGTGTCAATTTCGCACCTCAGCCACAGTCTTCCATGAGTGTGATCGACCAGCATACCGGCTATGTAAAAGCTCTGATCGGTGGTCGTGGAGAGAAAACGGCAAGTCTTACACTGAACCGGGCAACGGACACTACCAGACAGCCTGGTTCTACCTTTAAGATCGTGTCCACTTATGCACCTGCTTTAAATGAAAAAGGCATGTCTCTTGCAACAACATTTGAAGACGAACCTTATGAATATCCGGATGGTTCCCCTGTAAACAACGCAACCCGTTCTTACAACGGAACAACCACGATCCGTACTGCAATCCAGAATTCCATTAACGTTGTAGCCGTCAAGTGTCTGGAAAAAGTAACTCCTGAGCTTGGATTGAAATATCTGGACAACTTTGGTTTTACAACCCTTGCTCATGGAACAGAGGCTGACAAAGATGCCAATGGTAATGTATGGAGCGATGCAAACCTTGCCACTGCGCTTGGCGGCATCACCCGCGGTGTCACAAATGTTGAACTGTGTGCATCCTATGCAGCCATCGCAAATGGCGGAAATTATATCAAGCCAATTTATTACACAAAAATTCTGGATCACAACGGAAACGTCCTGATCGAGAATACTGCTGCCGAACGTTCCGTAATCAAAGAAAGTACTGCTTTTCTTCTCACCAGTGCAATGGAGGATGTTGTAAAACAGGGTACAGGTACAGCCTGCCAGCTTGACAATATGCCTGTTGCCGGAAAAACAGGTACAACCGAAGCCTATAACGACTTGTGGTTTGTGGGTTATACACCATATTATACATGCGCAGTATGGTCCGGTTATGACAACAATGAGAAATTACCTGATTATGCGCGTAACTTCCACAAAGCTTTATGGAAAAAGGTTATGACTCGTATCCATGAGGGACTTCCTTCCAAAGAATTCGAGAAGCCTGCAAGTGTAGAAAAGTTAAGTGTCTGCGAGGAAACCGGACTTCTTCCAAGAGCCGGCTGTCCGGTGATCACTGAATACTTTGACATAGGTACCATGCCTACTGAATACTGTAACCAGCATTTCTATGACAGTGATGATTATGACTATAATTATGATACAGATTCCTCTGATCAGACTGACAACACCACTGACACTGATAACAGCGAAAACTCTGATAATGGAGATACCGACAACAGTGGTGACAGTAACAATACTGATGACAACGGTAACAGCGGTGACGATGGTACTGATAATACCGGCGGAAGCGATGACAACGGTGACGGTAACGAGGATGATTCCTCTTATCAGGTCGACTATTATTAATGCAAAAATACCGGTACAGGAGCACCTCCGAATGATGTTCCTGTACTGCAAAAAATCCACAGTCCTGTCAACTCAGGACTGTGGATTTTTTATATACTTTCAAAATTGATTCTCAGATATTATACTTCTTTAATAACCATACGCGCAGATCCGTAAATACCTGCATCATTTCCGAGAGTTGCAAGAATGATCGGTGTTTTCTTGCATGCTGTAAAAGCATATTTCTCATAGTATTTCTGAATACAGTCGATCAATGGCTGTCCGGCTTTGGAAACACCACCGCCGATAACGATGGCTTCCGGATCTGTCACACATGCAAACATGGCAAGTGTTCCGCCAAGCATTTCTCCTACCTGTGCCATAACATCGCAGGCTACTTTGTCGCCCTCTTTAAAAGCATCCAGAACATTCTTTGCTGAAAGTTTCGTAAATTTGCGAAGAACAGTCTGCTCATCTGTAGCAGCCAGAGTTCTCTGTGCCACGCGAACGATACCTGTTGCAGACGCATACTGCTCCAGACATCCACAGTTACCACAGTTGCAGGCTTCCTTTTCTTCATGGTCAACTGCTGCATGACCGATTTCTCCACCTGCACCATGAGCACCGCCAACAATCTTTCCATCAACGATGATTCCACCGCCGACACCTGTTCCAAGAGTTACAAGAATAACGTTCTTAGCTCCTGCTGCTGCGCCTTTCCATGCTTCGCCAAGTGCTGCTACATTGGCATCGTTTCCTGCTTTGGACGGAAGTCCTGTCAGTTCTGTCAGTTCCTTAGTAACTTCTTTAAAGCCCCAGAAAAGGTTTACCGCACATGGCACTTCCCCTCTCTCATTAACAGGTCCCGGTACCCCGATTCCCACACCGTCGATTTCTTCTTTATCCAGCTTACGCTCTGCGATCTTGTCAAGGATTGTCTTTGCAATATCCGGCAGGATTGCTTCTCCACTGTTCTCCTTACGTGTAGGAATTTCCCATTTCTCAACTAAGACTCCGTCTGTCTGAAAGAGTCCACATTTTACAGATGTACCACCAACGTCAATTCCAAAACAATACTTTCCCATAATATCTGATATCCTCCAAATTACTTTAAATTATTTTTCTTCACGTTTCTTTGCAAGGTTTGCCTGAACACGTTTGTACAGCTCTTCCGCTGCATTGTATCCCATCTTCTTCTGTCTGTGGTTAACTGCCGCAGATTCAACGATAATAGCCAGATTACGTCCCGGACGGATAGGCAGAGAATGGCATACAATCTTATTTCCAAGATACTCTGTATATTCCTCATGCAGGCCGAGACGGTCATATTCTTTGTCTCTGTCCCACTCTTCCAGTTTGATAACCAAATCCACAGACTGTGTATCCTTAACGCTCTCAACACCAAACAGAGTTTTGACATCGATAATACCAATACCACGAAGTTCAATGAAATGTCTTGTGATATCCGGTGCCGAACCCACCAGCGTCACATCGCTGACTTTACGAAGTTCTACAACATCATCACTGACAAGACGATGTCCTCGTTTGATCAGTTCCAGCGCAGCCTCACTCTTGCCAATTCCGCTCTCACCTGTGATCAGGACACCTTCACCATATACATCCACAAGCACACCATGGATGGAAATACATGGTGCCAGCTGTACACCCAGCCAGCGGATAATCTCAGCCATAAAACTGGAAGTTGTACGCTCTGTCACGAAAGTCGGAACATTATATTTAACTGCCAGATCGATCATATCCTGTGATGGTCTTGTCATTGTACTGAAAATTACACAGGGAATCTTGCTGGAAATAAATCTCTCATATTTAAATTTCCGTTCCTCATCACTGAGCTGCATCAGATAAGTATACTCTACATATCCGATGATCTGTACCCGTTCATTTGCAAAATGCTCCAGATATCCTGTCAGCTGCAATGCCGGTCTGTTGATCTCCGCTGTCTTGATCACAATCTCAGACAGATCAATTTCAGGAGTCAGGTTGTGAAGTCCCAGTTCCTGAACTAATTTTGTCAACTGTACACCCTTCATTTATTTCTCCTTTTCAGTTCAAAATCTGAAAGCCCGGTCTGTCCGCTATCTCAAAACCTGCTCATACAGACATAACTCATTTATAGCTGTCGTCCGAAACTTTCATAGTAAATTTCACGTCTTTTTTATTATATCACATCACTATATACAACTTCAATTACAAAAAGCGAGAGTCTTTGGGTAATATGTAGAAGAACCCAGGAATATTTTTACATATTTTATATTTTTTTCTCACCAGTGTGCCGACAAGTTGATTCTTGAAACAATCAACTTGTCGGTACACTAGCTCCATGAAAAAATTCATAGACTTTCTGTGCACTTCCTGCATTCATGCTTTCTGTCTCTGTAAGTTCTTCCAGTGATGCATCTCTGATATTCTCAACAGACTTAAATTTCCGCATCAATGCTTTCCGCCTGGTTTCACCGATACCAGGGATATCATCCAACAGAGAATGTACCTGATCTTTACTTCTCAGAGATCGGTGAAATTCAATGGCAAAACGGTGCGCCTCATCCTGGATTCTGGTGATCAGACGGAAGCCTTCACTGTCTGTATCAATGGGAATTTCAAGATTATTGTAATACAGTCCTCTGGTTCTGTGATGGTCATCCTTGACCATACCACAGACAGGAATCTCTATTCCCAGAATTTCCAGGACTTTTAACGCAATATTCACCTGTCCTCTTCCACCATCCATCAGGATCAGATCCGGCATAATAGAAAAGCTGTCAAACTCATCTTTTCCCTCATGAGTAAATCGTCTGGTAAGTACTTCTTCCATGCTTGCATAATCGTTCGGTCCCTGCACCCACTTTATTTTAAATTTGCGGTAATCACTGCGCTTTGGCTTTCCTTTCTCATAGACAACCATGGAACCTACAGATTCAAAACCACTGATATTGGAGATATCATAAGCCTCCATACGCCTGATTCCCGACAGTCCAAGCCACTCTTCCACTTCATGAACTGCTCCGATGGTTCTTCCTTCTTCACGTTTGATACGCTCTCTGTCTTTATCCAGAACCATCTTTGCATTCTCTTCTGCCAGCTCTACTAGCTTCTCTTTCGTACCTTTCTTCGGTACCCTGATATAGACTCGCTGCTTTCTTCGATCTGTAAGCCATTCCTCTATGATCCTGGCATCTTCGATTTCTTTTTGCAGCATGATCTCACGTGGGATAAACGGAGTTCCGGCATAAAATTGCTTCATAAAGCTGGATAATACCTGAGCCTTTGTATCGCCACGCGCCACACGCAGATAGAAATGCTCCCGCCCGATCAGTTTGCCTCCCCGGACAAAGAATACCTGTACAACAGCATCCTGCTCCCGCAGATCAAGGCTTTCATCCATGGCAACTGCGATGATATCCTTATCTTCCTCTCCGTAACCTGTAATTTTCTGGCGTTCTCCGATCTTCTGGATACTACGGATCAGATCCCGGTATTCCATGGCATCCTCAAAACGCATTTCTTCGGAAGCTGCCATCATTTTGTCGGTAAGCATATCAATCGTATCCTTAAAGTCTCCATTGAGAAATTTCAGCAGTTCTGCGATATTTTTCTTATATTCTTCTGAACTCACATAGCCCTGGCATGGCGCGCTGCATTGTTTCATGTGATAGTACAGACATGGACGGTCCTTCCCACAATCTCTTGGCAGTACACGATTACAGGAGCGCACCTTATAAAGTTTTCGCACAAGCTCGATCACATCTTTTACAGCCCCGGCACTTGTATATGGTCCGAAATATTTCGCCTTGTCTTTCTTCATTCTTCTGGCAAAAAGAACTCTGGGATATTCCTCATTTACTGTGACTTTGATAAACGGATAACTCTTATCATCTTTGAGCATGGTATTATATTTCGGTCTGTGCTCCTTGATCAGATTACACTCCAGCACAAGGGCTTCCAGTTCCGAATCTGTGATAATATACTCAAATCTGGTGATATGGGTAACCATCTGTTCAATCTTTGCGCCCTTATTTCTGCTGCTCTGGAAATATTGACGCACCCTGTTTTTCAGACTGACGGCTTTTCCAACATAGATGATCTCGTCCTTCTCCCCATGCATAATATAAACCCCCGGCTTGCCCGGAAGTTTTTTCAGTTCTTCTTCTATCTGAAACATAAACTCTCCTCTATACAAAAAAATCCTGCCCTGAATGCTTTTCGTATCCATGAGATATTACAGCGTAATGTCCTGTGATACGAAAACAGAGCCGGAAATTATTTCGTTTCCGACTCTGTTATTGTATCACTGAATCTCTGGCTTATCCAGCGTTACTGTATTCTGTTTTTCCTCCGGAATTACCAGATCATCCAGATTTTCCGGAATCTCGATTCCACGCTCTACCGCATGGAAAATCTTCATAAATTCCTTACCTGTAATGGTTTCCCTGCGGATCAGGTAATCGGCAATCTTATCAAGTGCTTCTCTGTGGCTGCCGATCAGTCTCTTGGCTTCCTCATAGGAATTATGCAGAAGTATCATTACCTCATGGTCAACCTCTGTGGCAGTATCATCGCCACAGTTTAAAACTGCTCTTCCGCTGAGATACTGATTCTCCTGTGTAGTCAGACCCATAAGTCCGAACTTGTCGGACATACCGTACTGTGTGATCATGGCTCTTGCCACCTTGGTAGCCTGCTCAATATCATTGGCCGCCCCGGTTGTGACAGTGTCAAATACCAGTTCCTCTGCTGCGCGTCCGCCAAGATATCCCACAAGCATTGCTTCCAGTTCCTTCTTTGTATTGAGATATTTCTCCTCCTCGGGTACCTGCATTACATAACCAAGTGCCCCCATTGTTCTCGGCACAATAGTAATCTTCTGTACAGGCTCTGCATCTTTCTGCAGGGCGCTTACCAGTGCATGTCCTACCTCATGATAGGATACGATCCTGCGCTCCTGTGCACTGAGGATCCTGTCCTTCTTCTCTTTACCTACCAGAACTACTTCAACAGCTTCGAGAAGATCTTTCTGGGATACTGCGCTGCGTCCACTCTTAACAGCAAGGATAGCAGCCTCGTTGATCATATTAGCCAGATCCGAACCCACTGCCCCGGAAGTTGCAAGTGCAATGTTCTCAAAATCAACAGTCTCATCCAGATGTACATTTCTTGCATGAACCTTCAGAATCTCGATTCTTCCCTTCAGATCCGGTCTGTCCACAATGACACGTCTGTCAAAACGTCCCGGACGAAGAAGTGCCGGATCAAGAACCTCCGGACGGTTGGTAGCAGCCAGGATCAGAAGTCCCTTTGAAGTGTCAAATCCGTCCATTTCCGCAAGAAGCTGGTTCAGGGTCTGCTCACGCTCATCATTGCCGCCGCCATAATGAGAATCTCGGCTCTTTCCGATTGCATCAATCTCATCAATAAAAATGATACATGGTGCATTCTTCTTTGCTTCCTCAAAGAGATCGCGGACACGTGATGCACCCACACCTACAAACATCTCCACAAACTCAGAACCTGACAGAGAGAAAAACGGCACATGTGCCTCTCCTGCTACTGCCTTTGCCAGAAGTGTTTTACCGGTTCCCGGAGGTCCTACAAGCAAAGCTCCTTTCGGCAGCTTCGCTCCGATGGTGGTATATTTGCCGGGATTATGCAGGAAATCCACCACCTCCTGCAGTGATTCCTTGGCCTCATCCTGCCCTGCCACATCTCTGAAAGTAATTCCTGTATCTTTCTGAATGTAGGCTTTGGCGCGGCTCTTTCCAACGCCCATCATTCCGCCGCCCTTATTCATGCGGCGCATAAATACCGTCAGAAGTACAAAGAGCAGAATCGTTGGCAGAAGCACACTGACCAGCATAGAAATAATTTCCCCTGCTGCATCCGGCTTCTTATACTCAAACTTGATTCCTGTTCCCTCAAGTCTCTCCGTCAGCTTATCTACTGACTCCATCTGATTGGCATAATAAACTTCTTCTGAAAATCCTGATGACTGATGTTTCGGCGTGATCGTCAGTGTATTTGACTGAAGCGTAACCTCTTTCACATCTCCATCATCTACCATCTCAATAAATTTATCATAAGTGATCTCACTCGAATTATCCTTGAGCATATTGGTAAACATGGCGAAACATACCAGAGTTACCAGGAGGCATACCAGAAAGGCCAGTATCGACTGATGATTCTTGTTCGGGTCCTGTCTGCCCGGACCTTTATTATTATCAGGACGATTGCCATTCGGATTGTTATCCATATGATTATCCATTTCATTCCTCCTAAACGTTATCGTTCTTATTATAAAGAGAATTCGGGTATAAATCAACTGCGAGATTGTGAAAATTGTGTCCGGTTGTGCATATCTTTCTATAAACCCTATAAAATTTATATGAAGTTTTACAAATTCACCTGTTACAAATGGCTTTATTTGTAGTATACTATTGACAAACTGATTACTGCTCACTTCGTTCCCGGTAATGCACTCCGCAATACACAGAATTTATGCTGACCGCATAAATTTGCGCTGTATGTCCCGGGATATTCTAAATGAGCAGTACTAAAAATGTGATGAGGAAAGGAAATGAACAAATGAAGATAGGATTTGACAACGACAAGTATCTGAAAATGCAGTCCGAACATATTCGGGAACGTATTAACCAGTTTGGAAACAAACTTTATCTGGAATTTGGCGGCAAGCTTTTTGATGACTACCATGCTTCCAGAGTTCTTCCGGGATTTGAGCCGGACAGCAAACTGCGTATGCTGATGCAGCTTTCTGATCAGGCAGAGATCGTTATTGTAATCAGCGCCGCTGATATTGATAAAAATAAAGTCAGAGGTGACCTTGGTATCACTTATGATGAAGATGTACTCCGCCTTATGGAAGTATTTACCGAGCGCGGACTCTATGTCGGAAGTGTCTGCATCACCCAGTATTCCGGACAGGAAAGCGCAGATGCGTTTAAGAAACGTCTGGAGAAGCTTGGAATCAAAGTATACGTGCTTTATCTGATCCCGGGTTATCCGAATAATACTTCCTTTATTGTAAGTGATGAGGGATATGGCAAGAACGATTATATCGAAACAACAAGACCACTGGTTGTCATCACTGCTCCAGGACCCGGAAGCGGAAAAATGGCCACCTGCCTTTCTCAGCTTTACCATGAATACAAGCGCGGTGTCAAGGCAGGATATGCCAAATTTGAAACTTTCCCAATCTGGAATATCCCGCTGAAGCATCCGGTAAATCTGGCATATGAAGCAGCTACTGCTGACTTAAATGATGTGAACATGATCGACCCGTTCCATCTGGAAGCATATGGTGAGACTACTATTAACTACAACCGTGACGTTGAAGTTTTCCCTGTTCTTCAGGCTATGTTTGAAAAGATCATGGGCGAGTGCCCTTACAAATCTCCCACAGATATGGGCGTTAATATGGCCGGTAACTGCATCGTTGATGATGAAGTCTGCAAGGAAGCTGCACGTCAGGAGATCATCCGCAGATATTATAAGAGCATGGAAGCTCTGGTTCGCGGAACAGGCCGCGAAGAAGAAGTTTATAAGATTGAGCTTCTGCTGAAACAGGCTCATGTGACCATCGAAGAACGCAAGGTGGTTCCTGCAGCGCTGAAACGTGAAGAAGAAACAGGTGCACCTGCTGCTGCCATGGAACTTCCTGACGGACGTATTGTTACAGGTAAGACCTCTGAACTTCTTGGTGCATCTTCAGCACTGCTTCTGAATGCACTGAAAGAACTGGCAGGAATTGAGCATGACAAACATGTTATCTCTCCGGAAGCATTAAGACCGATTCAGGCGCTCAAGACAGAATACCTTGGAAGCAAAAATCCAAGACTTCACTCTGATGAAACTCTGATCGCGCTTTCCATCAGTGCCGCAGATAATGAAGATGCGAAGCTAGCCCTGCAGCAGATTCCGAAATTAAAAGGCTGCCAGGTTCATACTTCCGTACTTCTGTCTCAGGTGGATATCCTGGAGTTCCGTAAGCTGGGTGTTGAACTTACCTGTGAGCCGAAATCTGAGCATGCTAAGAAACTGCAGAAATAATTTCTGAAATGGTTTTCAAATAGCAGCAGAAAACTCTGAAAATCCACAATATCTATATAATGATACAAGAAAGAATCCTGCCTGAACATATGACAGTTTCATATGAACAGGCAGGAATTTTTTATTTCTCTATAATCTCAATCGCTCTGTCCGGATAATTGGTAATGACTGCTTCTGCACCTGCGTCTTTTACCAGCTGGATGTGTTCTGGTTTGTTGGCAGTCCATACGTGCATTTTCAGTCCGGCACGTTTGACTTCTTCTATGAACTGTGGGTATTTCAGGTGATAAACTGCAGGATGTACGGCGTTGATTCCGAGATTTTTGGCGTACATGGCTGGATTTACCCATCCGTCACTGAAAAGGATTCCGGTCTGTACATGGTCATTCAGCTGTTTTAACTGTAACAGGCTGTAATGGTTAAAGGAGGAATAGATCAGCTGGTCTTCCATGTTCATTTCTTTTACCAGTTTCAGGATTTTCCCTTCCATTCCCGGATAGAAGCAGATGCTGTTCTTTAGTTCGATGTTTACCATCATATCTGTGGTGCGCATGAGCTCCAGTACTTCTGCCAGAGTTGGAATGTGATAAATTCCTGATGGTTCTGCGGGTGTACTGACTTTTAATTCTTTCAATTGAGCCAGTGTCATATCTTTGATCAGTCCGGTTCCGTCTGTGACGCGGTCTACGTTTTCGTCGTGCATAACGATGAGTTCGCCGTCTGCGGAAGTATGTACATCCAGTTCGATTCCGTCTGCGCCCTGTCTGATGGCAAGTTCAAATGCTTCCAGAGTGTTCTCCGGTCTGTATCCGCTGGCACCCCTGTGTGCCCATACTTTTGTTGTTCTCTTTGTTGTTTCTGTCATTTCCATATGCCTCTCTGTTCTTTCTATTTTGAATTTTCTCTGTTTCTTTTGTTTTTGTTAATGGTATTACTATATCTAATAAATATGTTTGATCTATGGTCAGTCTGCGAAAAAAATGTGTTCTCCTATAAATGGTACATTTCAGATTTGCGGTGTTTTAATAATGGAAGCTGCTCTCTGATCTGGTCTTCCCGGTCCAAATCTATTTCTTCTATTAAAATGCCCTCTTTCTCATCCAACTGTTTCATAACCTTTCCCCATGGATCTGTTACAATAGAATGTCCCCAGGAAATATATCCTGCCTGTGTATCTCTGGCAGGAGCACATCCAAGCATATATATCTGATTGTCAAGGGCTCTTGCACGAAAAGTCAGTTCCCAGTGTGCCGGACCTGTGGTCATATTAAATGCTGCAGGGACGAAAATCATCCTTGCACCGTCCAGTGCCATTGTGCGGACAAACTCCGGGAAGCGGATGTCGTAGCAGATCATGACACCCATTTTCCCAAATTCAGTATCAAATACTGTGGCATGATCTCCCGAAGTCAGAGTATCGGATTCCTTGAAGTACTGGCCATTTTTTACATTGATATCAAAGAGATGAGCTTTTCTGTGCTTACCAATCTGTTTTCCATCTCTGTCAAAAATATAAGAAGTGTTGTAAACCTTTCCCACATCATCTGCTTCCGGCATGGAACCTGCGATCAGATAAATATGATACTTTCTGGCATAATCAGACATTTCCTGCCAGGATGGACCACCTTCTTTTTCTGCATAAACTGGAAAATTTTCGGTCTGATACGGACAGCAGAACATCTCCGGAAGAATTACAAAGTCCGGATTTTCTGCCTTTATTTTTTCTATATAAGTGCCGGCAGTACGGATATTTTGTATTTTATCTTTTACTGTAGGCATCTGAATTGCTGCTACTTTCATATGCGTCCTCTCCTTTCTTTTTCTATTATAGCTGAAAAAAATCACATCGCCAATCCTACATTAAAGTTGCTTCCAATATTTTTATATGCTATATTAAGAACAAGCCGAAACATATCTGCTTCTACCAAAGATAAAAATTCTAAATATCCCGGAAACCCCGGAAAAGGAGCATTTCTTTGTTTCAAATCACATATTCTAAAAAGGCTGAAAAATTTTTACGAAAGCAAGATAAAACAACACAGTATCGACTATTTACTGCTATCAGCAAATTACCATTAGAGGGAAATATCAAAAAATTACAAGGTATCTCCGGCTATCGACTTCGTGTTGGAAATTACAGAGTACTATTCGATGTCAACGGATTTGTTGTTGATATCATAGATGTGGGAAATCGCGGACAAATATATAAAGGAGTGTGAGTATCATGTCTAATGTAAAAGAAAGAATTATAGGTGCAGTTACAATTATGAGCGAAGAAGAGGCTGAAAAAGTCTGGAACTTAATTCAGGCATCATTTATTTTGTCCGACGTTGAAGAAATAGAACCAGACCCAGAAGAATTGGAAGCACTACGCCGATATGAAGCTGGCGAGCCTGATTATCAACCATCCATCTCTGCTGAAAATCTGAAAAGAGAACTAGGATTATAATTTAAAAACATCCCCCACGCATGAACATTCCTTCCATGTGTGGGGGATATTGATTTTCCACAGGTAAGTTGCTAAATGCACCTGCATTCAGTTGATTTAATTAATTATTCTTCATAACCATTCGGGTTATTGGACTGCCATCTCCAGGAGTCTGCGCACATTTCTTTAATACCGTTTTCGGCTTTCCATCCCAGTTCTCTCTCTGCTTTGGAAGCATCGGAATAGCAGGTTGCGATATCGCCTGGACGACGTGGCTTGATCACATATGGAATTTTAACACCTGTAGCAGCTTCAAAATTCTTCACAATATCAAGAACACTGTAGCCTTTTCCTGTACCAAGGTTGTAGATACTTAATCCGGAATTATCTTCGATTTTCTTAAGAGCTTTTACATGTCCTTTTGCAAGGTCAACTACGTGAATGTAATCTCTCACACCAGTTCCGTCCGGAGTATCATAATCATTTCCGAATACCCCAAGTTCTTTCAGTTTACCTACTGCAACCTGTGTGATATATGGCATCAGGTTGTTCGGGATTCCGTTTGGATTCTCTCCGATAGTTCCGCTCTTGTGAGCACCGATCGGGTTAAAGTAACGGAGAAGAACTACGTTCCATTCCGAATCTGCTTTCTGAATGTCTGTCAGGATCTGCTCAAGCATGGATTTTGTCCATCCATATGGATTTGTGCACTGTCCTTTCGGGCACTCTTCTGTGATCGGGATGATTGCCGGGTCTCCGTATACAGTTGCAGATGAGGAGAAGATAATGTTCTTTACATTATGTTTTCTCATGACATCTACCAGTGTTAAGGTTCCTGCAATGTTATTTTCGTAATATTCCCAGGGTTTGGCAACGGATTCTCCAACTGCTTTCAGACCTGCGAAATGAATACAGGAATCAATATCTTCTTTATCAAAAATTTCATTTAAAGCATCGCGGTCCAGGATGTCTGCTTTGTAGAATTTCACTGGTTTGCCTGTGATCTTGGAAACTCTTTCCAGAGATTTCTCACTTGCATTGCTTAAGTTATCCAGAACTACAACATCATATCCTGCATTCTGCAATTCTACAACTGTATGGCTTCCAATATAGCCTGCTCCACCTGTAACTAAAATTGCCATAATAATTCCTCCTAACCTGTCTTCCTGCTACAATACCTGTTTTTGCAATTTCTGTTTTTTTCTCTTTCAACAATACCTATATTAGTTCACAGCATCAGAAATATCCTTGATAATTCTGAGTGTAATCTATAAAATTCTGCGGATATCCTGTTTCACATCTGCAAAATTTACCTCTGTATTTTACAGCACCCTATATTCAGAACTGTAAAATACCGTTGCATAGTACAGCGAAAATTAAGTAACTGCTATATTGACTTGTCTGATTTTTCATCTGCGGCGTTGTCGTCAATCGCCGTAGCCACCGCTACGCCTCATTCCTCCGCCTTGCAGCTGAAGAAATCATCCTGCGTCAATATAGCAGAAACTTAATTTTCGCTGTACTGGCACATCATGTATTGTAGAAAATCCTGCGAAAATATGATTTCTCTCATATCCCCGCAGGATAATTCTATCCGAATCAGTTCATAAACACAAGTCTTTATGGACATGTACATTTTTTTATACCTGTTTATACTTATTTACAATCTCTTTCATCCGGGAAAGTTTTTCTTCCATGTCTTTCACCAGTTTAAACTGTGTTCTGCAGCGATCCAGATTATGTCCCTCTCTGTGAATCTTGAAATAATGATCTCCCTCCAGATAGTCTGTGAGGAAACGCATTCCACATTCAAAGGTCATAAGGATTGCTCCCATGGGAAGCATATCCAGTTCTGTCTCAGTCAGCGCACCGCCACAGCCTTCAATGAAGCCTTTGACATAAACTTCATACAGATGAAGATCACAGGACACCTTCGTCAGATCTTTCTCATCCTCTGCTCCGGTACTTGCGCCAAAACGGATAGAATCGCCGAAATCATTTACGGAAAGTCCCGGCATTACGGTATCAAGGTCAATCACACAGATGGCTTTTCCCGTTGCATTATCAATCATAATGTTATTCAGCTTGGTATCATTATGTGTAACACGCAACGGCAGCTTTCCCTGATCCTGCATATCGCACAGAACATGTGCCAGTTCTGTGCGGTCCAGAACAAACTGAATCTCTTTTTCCACATCTGCTGCTCTGTGACATATATCTTTTTCCACAGCAGTTTTAAACTTATCCAGCCTGTCCACCGTATTATGAAAATTTACGATGGTCTCATGAAGCGTTTCTGCCGGATAGTCTGCAAGCAGCCTCTGGAAATGCCCGAAAGCAACTGCACTCTGGTAAAAATCTTCCTCATCTTTTACCATATCATAGCATGTGGCATTTTCAATGAATAAATATACTCTCCAGTATTCTCCGTCCTCATCTACATAATAAGGAAGTCCATCCTTTGTCATCACAAGATTCAGAGTCTCTCTCTCCACATCTCCACCGTTTTCCTGGATCTTTTTCTTCAGCCAGGCAGTAACACCGCTGACATTCTCCATCAGTTCCACAGGTTTGGTAAAAATACTCCTGTTCATTTTCTGAAGAATATAATGTTTGCCTGTATCATAAGTCAGGCGGTAAGTGTCATTGATATGTCCGCTTCCATAAGGAATACATTCTGTCAGATTATCTTCCAGAACAAATGCACTGGTGATATTCTTTATTTCCCGGTTAATTTCCACTCAATTATTCCTCCCATAATTTCTGTGGATACAGCCCTCCATCTTTTAAATTCTGAATGGCAGCTACTACCACAGGTTTATCTTCTTTGTAGGTTACACCATACCATTTATCCATAGATTTCAGAACTTTTACAGTTGCTCTCTTCTCACCGAGAAGTTCATCTACTACAAATGGCAGGAAATATTCGCATTTCAGCGGGTTTACTTTCAGATTCTCATCCAGGAATTTAGGGAATCTGTCTTTCAGCTCTTTCAGAATGCTTGCTGAAAATCCCCACATATTCATGGATACTGTACTGCCTTCCGGAAGCATGGTCCATGTTTTTCCATCGTCTTCTGTATAAGCTGTGCCGCCGTCATGCTTTTCGATATGGGTACGCTCGTTGATCTTAAGAAGATGTCCTTCTTCGTCTGTCACGCACACACCTCTTGCCACATGGCCATTCTCTGTCAAAGTATTTTCCAGTTTATAGCCGACCATCATATATCTGTAAATATCCGCGGTATCTTCGTTCTCTGTCAGGAAATCATATGCCATCTTAAATGCATGGCTTCCATAATAGTCATCTGCATTGATTACAACGAATGGTCCGTCGATTTCATTGATACAGCTTAATACGGCATGTCCGGTTCCCCATGGTTTCACACGTCCTTCCGGTACTTCATAGCCTTCCGGAATATTGTGAAGATCCTGGAAAACATATGATACTTCCAGCTGATTGCTGAGTCGGTCACCGATGGCGCTTCTGAAGTCTGCTTCATTTTCTTTTTTGATAATAAATACTACTTTTTGGAATCCGGCCTGTACTGCATCATAAATGGAGAAATCCATGATGATGTGTCCCTCTTTATCCACCGGATCGATCTGTTTCAGACCGCCGTAACGGCTTCCCATACCTGCTGCCATAACTACTAATACTGGTTTCTTCATAATTTTTTCCTCTTTTCTTTAAATGTTTTTCGTTACTCTCAGATTACCTGGTAACTTTTTACATTCATCTTATCATACTATGATTTCGAGGTCAAAACGTGTTACATAATACCTTTCACAATCGCAAACGTTACTGTTCACTCCGTTCACAGTAACGTAGCCAAAATTCATTCCAGATTGCCTGCGGCAATGGAATTTTGGCTTGTATGTCTCGGGATTTTGGCATATTCATGCCAAAACACCTCGCGGGATAGTGGTGTGTGAACAGTAACATCGCAAACAATTGTTATTGTCCTGCTGTCCTCTAATATTATCCCTTAATGCCACCGGTAACACCACCGATGATCTTCTCAGACAGGAAAATATACAGAATAAATGTCGGCAGGAATACAATGATCACTGCTGCAAACATTCCGGCCCAGTCCCCTGTATATTTCATGGAGTTGATCATTCCATAAAGTCCGGGTGCAACAGGTTTCAGCTTATCCGAGCTTGCGAAGATCAAGGACAGGAAATACTCGTTCCAGATATTAATAAAGTTAAAGATTGTTACTGTTACGATTCCTGACTGCGCCATGGGAAACATGATTTTCCAGAAAGTACGCATGGGAGGGCATCCGTCGATTGCTGCCGCTTCCTCATAGGTCCTGGAAATATTGCTGAAAAATGTAAGCAGGAAAATGGTCGTATAAGGTACATTAATTCCTACATACAATATGATCAGTACAGTTCTTCCTGCAGCCACATTATTCAGGATTCCCATACCGGAAATAATGCTGAAAAGGGGAAGAACAACCATGATTGCCGGAACACCCATGGCAGATACGAAGCTGGTCTGGATAAATTTGTTTGCAATAAAATCAAATCTGGACAGTACATAAGCTGCAGGTGCACACACCAGAATCAGTATTGTGCAGGAAATTACTGAATAGATCAGAGAGTTTCCGAAGAAGCCTGCAACTCCGGCTCCGTTCCATGCTTTTGCATAATTTTCAAAATGTAATCCGGACTCAAACTTCAGGGCTTTTCCCTGGAAGATTTCTGCTGTTGTTGAAAAACTTGCCCCGAATACCCATCCCAGAAGCGCAATGGTAAAGATTACCCAGAGCAGCAGGATGATGTATCCCGGCAGGAGTTTGACTTCTCTTTTCAGATTAAAGGGTCTGCGTGCCTCTTTTTCTTTTGCCATTTCTCATCCCTCCTTAGAATTCCAGATCATCATCTTTGATCACTCTGTTACAGATTGTAAATACAATGACTACGCAGACACTGAGCAGTACACCGATGGCAGCTCCCAGACCTGCATTTCGTTCTGTAACTGTATTACCGCCGCCAAAAATCTGCATATACATATAAACATAAGGGGTAATTGTCTGTGTGTCTGCAGTTACTGTGGAGAAAAGCTGTGACCATACAAAAAAGCCTACACTGCTTACAGACCACATGGTAATATTTGTCTTAAATACTCCCTTTAACAATGGAAGTGTCATGTAACGGAACTGTGCCGGTTTGGTCGCTCCGTCAATGGTTGCCGCCTCATAATATTCAGGGCTGATACGCTCAATACCGCTGAGCCAGATCAGCATATGGTATCCAACCATTCCAAAACAATATGCAAACAACAGTGCCCAGAATTTGTGGTCATTATCCAGGAACTGGATCTTTGCCAGATTGTCCAGATGCAGTGCTGTAAAAAGATCTTTCAACAAGCCATATCTTGGACTGTATACATACTGCAGCCACATAGTAGCAAGCGCTACCGCACTGACAATATTTGGCATATAAATGATCGCGCGGAAAAATTTCTTTCCTCTGATTCCACTGGTAAGAATAACTGCAAATAAAAGAGACAGGCTCATTACCACCAGACCGCCGATCAGCCAGATACGAAACAGGTTAAAAAATGAAGTCTTAAATAAGCTGGTACTCATCAGCTTTGTATAGTTGCCAAATCCTACAAATTTCCATAAATCCATGGAATCTGTAACTCCGTCGATCTTGAAAAAGCTCATGATCACTGTTCTGATGATCGGATAAAGAAAGATTCCCAGAAACAGCAGAACTGCCGGAGTCAGAAATACAACGATCATCGTTTTATTCTTCTTCAAATAAATACCTCCTTTGTAAGTTATACCATATCTACGGATTGCTACGCTTCGCTCCCGCAATCCTCCAGCCATTCGGAATCCGCTGATTTACTTCGTAAATCGCTACTTCCTCATGTCTGGCGGTTTCCAAGTCTAAAAGTCTTATCGCGCAAGCACGAACGACTTTTTGCCTTTGAAACCCGGATATTCAAAAAGACAGATGGCGGCAGCGTAGATACGATGCCACCATCTCTATAAATTCTTTATTTATTTCGCTGCATCCTGCATAGTGGAAACAAATTCATCTGCTGTAATGGAACCTGCCATTAATTTGATAAAGTTTTCTTTGATAACCGGAGTCATATCTACGTTGGATTCTACACCGCATGCCCATGTGAAACGGTTTGTGCTCTGCTCAATAACAGGTTTTGCACACTCAACCATTGCCGGCCATTCTGTGTTTGTTGTATCAGCCGGGATACCTACAGTTTCATCTGCAAGTTTCTGGTCGTATTCACCTTTTGTAAGGAATGTGATCAGATCAAATGCTTCTTTTGCAAGTTTTGTATCTTTGTTAATACCAAATACCTGTGCACCAAAGTTGTTTGTTTCGATTCCGTTTGCTCCGTCTGTAAGTGCCGGATATGCGAAGCATCCCCAGTGGAAGTCAGGACCTGCCATCTCTTTTACTTCGTTTGGTAACCAGGAGCCATTCAGATACATTGCAGCTGTTCCAAGTGCAAGCTCTGTGTTCTGACCTGCAGGCCATACGTTGGAACCAACCATCTCTGAATAATATCCGTTAGATGCAAGTTCTTCGATATCCTGTGCCATCTGAAGAACTGCAGGATCATCCCATTCACCTTCAGTTACGATCTCTTTTACTTTATCTTCGCCAACCAGTCTTGCAAGATGATATCCGATCACACATGTTGCATAGGCATCATCCATAGTCATTGGTGTGATTCCTGCATCTTTTAATTTCTGGCATACATCTTTGAATTCATCCCATGTCTTCGGTTCTTCTGTGATTCCTGCCTGCTCAAACAGATCTTTGTTATAGAAGAAAGCAAATACGTTTGGCTGATATGGAATTGTTTTTAATGTACCGCCGCCGGCATCACGGCATGCTGCCATCAGACCTGCATTTGCAGTTGCTTCATAGTCATTCTCTTTCGCAAGGTCTTCCAGATCCAGAAGATATTTACCGTACATTCCGTTTACACGGTCGATATCTTCGTCAAAAATATCAATCTGTGTGCCGCCGTCCAGTGCAGGCTGAAGTGCTTCACGGTTTCCGGTACGTCCCTTAAACTGAAGGTCTACCTTAACTCCTGTCTGTTCTGTATAAGCGTCAACTGCTTCCTGAATCACCTGTCCCTGTGGCTCTGTAGCTTCCCACATTGACCAGTAAACTAATGTATCATCTGCTGCCTGAACAGTGAAAGCCGGTGCTGCAAGTGAACCAACCATAACCGCACATAATGTTGCACTAAGCATCTTTTTCTTCATACCCATAACCTTTTTTCCTCCTTGGTCAGTTTTGACATTTTGTCTTCTTTTTCTCTCTTTTCGCTCTTTTGTTGAATTTCAACAATTATTTCTTTTGGTAGTTCTTATTTTATCATTTTTGCACAAATAGTATTTGCACAAACGTCCATTTCTTTTGTACAAAAATTCATTTTTAACTGGTTTTTCATCTGTTTTTGTTGTATACTTGTACACAACAACCATATTGCAGTTTTCGGACAGGCTGAGGGAGGTGGCAGTAATGGCTTTTGAGAGTATGTATCTGGAAGAAGATATTCATATTGACCGGATTTATACAATCCACTATTTTGAATACAAAAGTGATTTTCACTTTGCAGGAGAACGCCATAATTTCTGGGAATTTCAATGTGTAGATAAGGGAAAGGCAGAAATAGAGACAGATAACGGTATCTACCATCTGACAAGCGGACAGCTCATCTTTCACAGACCAAATGAATTTCATAACCTTATTGCCATAGGAAATACCGCACCTAATATTGTGGTAGTTTCTTTTGAATGCGATTCTCCATGTATGAAATTCTTTGAGAAAAAATTGCTGAAACTTTCTGATTCTGAGAGAAATCTCATGGGAATGCTGATTGCCGAGGCACGCCGCTGTATCAAAACCCCTCTGGATGATCCTTATACAGAAAAGATGGAAAAGAAAGAAGATTTTTTGTTTGGTTCTCAGCAACTTATCCGCATTTACCTTGAGCAGATGCTGATCTACATGATCCGGAGAAATTCTTCTCCTCCCATGACTGTACCTGTCAGCCAATTTGTGAATCTGAAAAATAATTCCGCTGTCTATAAGCGTGTCATTGCTTATATGGAAGACCACATCCGGGAAAATATTACACTCTGCGATCTGTGTCATGACAATATGATCGGACGCTCCCAGCTTCAGAAAATATTTCAGGAACAACATCAGTGCGGCGCCATGGATTTCTTTTCCCGGTTAAAGATCGCCTATGCCAGACAACTGATCCGCGAGAACCAGATGAACTTTACACAGATTTCGGAATTTCTGGGATACTCTTCCATCCATTACTTTTCCAGACAGTTTAAAAAAATTTCCGGAATGACACCCACAGAATATATTACATCAATAAAGGCGCTCTCAGAACGAGAGCGCCAGTAATACCAGACCAATATTTTCATAATGTTGAACAGCCTTTTTCTTACTTCATATTGCTGAGATTCTCTATAAATTCATCCGATGTTTCTTCTAATCTTGTAAGCTTCAGAAGTTCGCTTTGTATCTGTTCTTTATAATCCGGATCTGCCTCCAGACCTGCAGCCCACATGTACGGCTTTGACATCTCTTTCATATACGGTACTGCATCTGCCAGCACTTCCGGCCATTGTGTATTGTCCGTATCTGCCGGGATGGAATTAACCGCATCTGTCATTTTCATATCTGTTTCCCCGGTACAGATGGAATATGCAAAATCAAAAGCTTCCTGTTTCATCTGCGAATCCTTCGTGACTCCAAATCCCTGTGCTCCCACCATAACACCTTCTGTGCCGTCTGTTCCGGCCTTTACTGCAGGCCATGGAAAAAATCCCCAGGAATCATCAGATTCTGTAGCTTCTGTCACTTCATTCGGAACCCAGGAGCCTTGCAGCACCATGACTGCCTCGCCATCTCCCACTTCATCCTGACCTTCCGGATGCTGTGCCGGTGCACTCTGACTCATATATCCCGCAAAAAACAAAATTCTGATATCATCTGCCGCCTCTTTTGCCTGCGGAATCTGTGACCAGGTACAGTTACGGATCAGCTGCTGCACTTTCTCCTGTCCAAGATATCTGGCAAGCTGATATCCATACAGAAGATTCACATACTCTTCATCGCAGGTCATGGCACTAAGGCCACTGTCACTGTTTTTAATCTTACGGCATACTCTGATCAGTTTCTCCCAGGTATCCGGGATATCCTGTTCTGTAAGTCCAGCCTCTTCCCATAAATCCTTATTATACCAGACGCCTGTGATATAAGGCTGATACGGCATTGCAAGCAGTTCTCCATTTCCCCAGTTCTTCACCTGCTCCAACAGTACCGGCATAATATGCTTCTCATAATCCACAGTATCTGCCATTCCTTTTAATTCTGCCAGATAATCCCTGTGTTCCTGAGCCATCCTCTGATAATCATCATCAAAAAGGTCAATCTGTTCTCCGGCATCCAGGGCAGGTTCTATCAGAGACCGGATTCCTCTGCCCTTCCACTGAATCTCTACAGAAATACCTGTTGCTTCTTCATAAGCTTCTGCTGCTTCTCTGATCACATCTGCCTGTGGTTCATCTTCTTCCCACATGGACCAGTATACAATACTCTGTTCCGGAATTTCTGTGATTTCATCTGATGCTGATACAGTAACCGCTCCTGTTGCGAACAGCATTGACAAACAGCTCATACCCGCTGCAATGCTTCTCCATTTTTCCATACTGAAAATACCCTCCATTGTACCTGCTTTTACATGGATAACTGTCTGATTTTATTTTCTCCAATAATCACTTGTCTGTCAATCCCCAAAATTTATACATTTCTAACAACCATGTCGGATACTGTCCACTCTCTTTTCAACACTAAACAAAATCATCCTCTTCACTACACCGAATAACTGCTTCACAGGAGCTTTACTTAGTCTGATCAAACAGGATTTCCATCTTCGTTCCCTTACCCGGCTCACTGTCCAGAAGAATCTTCGCATGATGCAAAACTGCGCCATGTTTTACAATAGAAAGCCCCAGGCCTGTACCTCCGGTTTCACGTGAATGGCTCTTGTCCACTCTGTAAAAACGCTCGAAGATTCTCTGCTGTTCGCTTTCCGGAATACCTATTCCGTTATCTTCCACACGAAAATACGGTTTCCCATTGAGTTTTACCACAAAAACCTTTACATCTCCACCATCCGGGGTATAGCGGATAGCATTATCTGTAATATTGTAGAACATTTCATATAATACATGGCGTACTCCCTGCATTTGTGCAGGTCCGCCTGTATATTCCAGATTAATCTTTTTCTTTGCTGCCCTGTTCTGCAGATTGTTGATCACATCTTCCCCAAGCTCTCCGATGTCAACCTGTTCAAACATAGTTTCTCCGTTCTTCTCATCCAGTCTGGAAAGCTGAATGATATCTGCAACCAGATTTGATAAACGCTCGGACTCATGAAAAATCCTGCCGGAAAAATCCTGCATCTTGTCCGGCGGTACCATTCCATTCATCATAAGCTCCGCATATCCGGAGATTGACATAAGAGGAGTTTTCAATTCATGGGAAACATTTGCCGTAAACTCTTTTCTTGCGCTCTCTGCATTCTTAAGATCTTCCAGCTGTTTCTGAATCTGTCTGTTCTGCTGATCCAGCCGAAAAAGCAATGGCCTTAATTCTTCGTAGCATACATGCTCCAGAGGATGTTCCAGATCAATCCGGTTGATAGGCTCTATCAGCTTTCTGGTCTGTTTCTGCACAAGAAAAAGTTCAATTACAAGGATCACGCATACCAGTCCGCCAAGCAGAAGAGAGCTGGTTAACATTGTTACCAGAAGACTGTCTGTAGTTCTGGCTACTCGCAGAACCTGATCATCCTTTAATTTTACAGCATAGTAAAACGTCTGTTTTGATAAGGTGTCTGAATAGCGTACCATCTCACCGGATCCCTGCTTCTCAGCTTCAATAAATTCCGGTCTGTTACTGTGATTTTCCATTTCTTCCGGATTCTCAATACTGTCAAACAACACCTGACCATCTTTTCCCAGAAGAGTGATCCTGCTGCTGGTGGCGTCTCCGACCCTGTCTGAGAGAAAAACGTCTCCGTCTTCTTCCAGACCTGTTTTAATATATGCGGCTTCATCTCTGACACCCTGTTTCATATAAATATCATATCTGTTATACATGACAGTTCCTGCTGCCAGGAATGTAAGTATTACGGATAAAATAATAAGTAAACTGGTGTGACTGAATATTTTATGCTTCATTTTTCCACTCCTGTTTTCGTCGGTTTTATCTGTTATGCGCCGATCCTGTATCCTACACCCCGGACCGTTTCGATCAGATTTCCTGCCTCTCCAAGTTTCTGACGCAGGGTTCTCACATGGACATCCACAGTTCTGGTTTCACCGTCAAAGTCATATCCCCATACATGGCAGAGAATCTGATTTCTTGTCATAACAAGTCCTTTATTCTCCAGCAGATACTGAAGAAGTTCAAATTCTTTTCGGGTAAGATCGACCTTTTCTTCCCGGTAATGCACCTCATGACGTCCTACATTCAGATAAAGCTCGTCGTAATGCAGTTCCTTGTCTTCATTCTGACGGGCACTTCGTCTGAGAACTGCTTTTACTCTGGCAACAAATTCCATCATACCGAAAGGCTTGGTAATGTAATCATCCGCTCCGCCTTCCAGACCTTTTACTTTGTCAAATTCCGCTTCTTTTGCAGTAACCATAATTACCGGCACATCCTTTACAGATGGCATACTTTTCAGCTGTTCCAGAATGGTATAGCCATCATCTCCCGGAAGCATGATATCCAGCAGGATCAGCTCCGGTATCTCTTCTTTCAGCGCTTTCATCAGTTCATTGCCATTGCCAAACCCCCTGGCTTTAAATCCTGTTGTTTCCAGTGTATAAATAAGAAGCTCCCTGATATTCCGCTCATCTTCTACACAATAGATCATTCTGCTTTGCCTCCCCTTTATTTATCACCTGCTTTGTCGTCACAAGTGTATTTCTTTTTTCAGTATACTTATTTTTTTATCCCTGTACAAGTAAATATCCGGCATCTGCTTCATTTCTTTAAAACAAAAATCCGGCCATTTTCTCTGAAATATCTCTCTCAGATACTTCAGAGTGCCCGGATTTCCTGATCATGCGGATAACCATCATCCACCTGTTTATTTTTATGAAAGCTGATATTTGATTCGTGCGTCTTCCAGTTCATGATAAAATGTTTCGTCCGGATGACTCTTGACGATATTCAGATGACTGTGAGTATCATACAGATCTTCATTCACCTGCGTCACACAGACTCCAATATTGGAACAATGGTCTGCCACACGTTCCAGACAGGTTGTAATGTCCGAAAGGATAAATCCCATCTCTATTGTACATTCACCGTTTCTCAGTCTCTGTACATGACGACGTTTTACTTCTTTGGAAAGTTCATCAATCACTTCTTCCAGTGGTTCAATTTTCTCCGCAAGCTTCATATCCTGTTTGTCAAAAACTTCATATGCCGTATTTACGATATCTTCTACTGCCTGTCCCAGCACTTCCAGATCTTTCTTTGCATTTTCGGAAAATTTCAGTCCTTTTTCATAAAGCTCCTGTGCTGATTCCATAATATTTACAGCATGGTCAGAAATACGTTCAAAATCCCCGATACAGTGAAGCATAATGGAAAGGCTGTGACTGTCTGCTTCTGAGATATCTTTGTGGCTCAGCTTCACCAGATAAGTTCCCAGTTCATCTTCATAGCGGTCAACCTTGGATTCCATGTTTTCCACACGTTCTACGCCTTCTTCACTGTATTTATCCACCAGACTCAGTGCTGTAAACAGTGCATTGTGGGATTCTTCTGCCATTTTTCTTGCTGCATTGCGGCTCTGCTCTACTGCAAATGCCGGTTTCTCCAGGAAACGAGGCTCCAGGATCATAAACTCTCTGTCCTCTGCTGAAACAACAACATCCTCTTTTTTGTCCCGGATTGTAAGACAGGCAAGTTTCTCCAGTCCCTTTGCAAAAGGAAGGAGAATGATCGTTGCAGTAACATTAAATACACTATGGATAACAGCAATTCCTGCCGGTGTTGCTGCCTGATGGAAGAAAGAAAATCCAACAACTGCATTTATAAGATAGAATACAGTCATAAAGATAACCGTACCGATCAGGTTGAAATACAGATGTACTGCTGCTGCACGTTTTGCATTCTTCTTGGCTCCGATTGCAGAAAGGATTGCAGTAATACAGGTTCCGATGTTCTGTCCCATAATGATCGGGATTGCTGCACTGAACGGTACTGCACCTGTAAGACACAGGGCCTGCAGAATACCTACGGATGCAGAAGATGACTGGATCACTGCAGTAAGAAGGGCACCTGCTATAACACCTAACAACGGATTTGAGAATTTAAGTAACAGGTTTGTAAATTCCGGCACTTCTGCAAGAGGTTTTACAGCAGAACTCATCATATCCATACCGTACATCAGGATTGCAAAACCTATAAAAATTGTTCCGATATCTTTTTTCTTTGAATCATTGATAAACAGAATGAAGATCACACCAATGATCGCAAGCACAGGGGAAAATGATGTTGGTTTAAACATCTGAATAATAAAATTATCACTCTGTATTCCTGTCAGGCTTAAGATCCAGGAGGTGATCGTAGTACCGATATTGGCACCCATGATCACTCCTACTGCCTGTGATAATTTCATGATCCCTGAATTTACAAAACCTACTACCATAACAGTCGTAGCTGAAGATGACTGGATCACTGCTGTTACTCCTGCTCCCAAAAGCACTGCTTTTATCGGATTTGAAGTAAGATTTTCAAGAATCTTCTCCAGCTTTCCGCCGGAAACCTTCGCAAGGCCATCTCCCATTGCATTCATACCATACAAAAATAATGCAAGGCCTCCGATCAATGTTAATATACTGAATAAATCCATGATTATTCTCCTTTTCCCTTTTCATAAGTATATGGTTATTTAACTTGTTTCCCATCATAACCATGCTTTGTAAAATCATCCCCATGAGAATGTTAAATCCATGTAAAATTTCCAGTCATCATATTCATTCTGTGTAAGGTTCCCATAAATCCATCCGTATTTTTGATATAAAAATAAAAAGAACCATTGCAGGAGATATGACACTAACCGGTGTTCATCTCTTACAATAGTTCTTTTATCAATCCGGATCCTATATTTCGACAGTATTATTATCAGAATCCGCGGATTTCTTCATCCTCGGAACCAGTCTTATCAATAGAACGGATTTCCAGGAAATAACTGTAGTTATCATTTACCTTTACTTCCACTCTGTCTCCAACCTTGTGACCTTTCAGAGCCATACCAATGGGAGATTCAATGCTGATGCGGTTTTCCATGGAGTTTCCTCTTATGGAAGTAACCAGTTTGTATTTCTCAATCTCATCGTCTTCCTCGAAATATACCTCTACAATATCATCCATTCCAACTTCATCGTCTTTGGAATCATCAGAAACAATGGTTGCTGTTTTCAGCATATTCTCAAGGTAGCGGATACGGCTTTCATTCTGATTCTTATGCTTCTTGGCCGCATAATACTCAAAATTCTCACTCAGGTCTCCCTGGGCTCTTGCTTCTTTTACAGCTTCGATTGCCTCTTTTCGTACAACCAGCTTGCGATGGTCAATCTCCTGCTGGATTTTCTCAACATCCTTCTGTGTAAGCTTTTCTTTCATGACTGCATCTCCCTTTTACTGTTTTCCAAGTCGTTTCTCTTTCATATATTGTGCCATTTCATCAGAAATATTGTCGATCAGATAATTTTTACTGCTCTGACGTTTCTCATGCCATTGCTGGCGGATCTGATTTTCTGTAGCTTTTATTTCGTCCCGAAGACCTCTGGCAGACATACGGTGGGCACCCTGTCCCATGATGATGATCTGCTCCAGTCCATCGGATGTTGCTACCGTTACCTGATTTTCCCGGCCAATCTTATGAACCGTTTTCTCAATGTACTGATCCGCTGTCTCAGCTTCTTTGGTGTAAACTACATGAATGTTATGATAGGTGATCACTTCCTCTGCATGGCCCTCTATCTTGTAAGCATCAAATACAAGAATTAACGTACATTTCTTAAAGCCCTGATAGTTGCTCAGAATATCCATCAGTTTTGTCTGAGCTGCATGGAGGTTTGCATCTGCCAGCTCTTTTAAATCTTCCCAGGCATAGATGATGTTATAGCCATCTACAAGGAGATATTCTTTTTCTTTCTTCTTAGCAGAAAAACTGTTGCGGTAATAGCTGCCGCTGTCAGATTTTGCAGAAAATGTTCTCTTAAACTGTGGTTCTTTGTAACGCTTGACCGGTCCGAATGTGCGCTCGAAAATGGCTTTCAGCTCTTCTTCATCCTCATAGCTTCCTACGCCGGCATTCCTGGGTGGACGATAACCTGAATCTGTCTGATTGTTACTGTTCCTGTTTCCTGCTATACTTTCTTCACTATCCGGTATGGCATTCCCCAGTTCAGACTCGTCAATCCCTTCTAAGTGCATATAATCCTCTACTTCATACCATGGCACCACAAATCCAGCTCCATGAGCACAGAATACAGAACCCGTGGGATTGTCCAGGTCACGTTCGGAATCATATCCAATCTCCTCTACAATTTCATCCTGATTCTGACATGGGGCATAGCCCTTCAATGAACAGAATAATCTGCCCCGTCCCTTTGTATAGGAGGTTACCTGTGTCTGATAATCTCGCATCATTGATACAGGTGCACTCCCCTTCAATATCATCATATCATCCTCATCCGCTTCCGGCTGCTGGAAGGTTCCATTCATTTTCTGAATGTCAGTCATAGCACGCCCTATCATATCCCCCGGAATCTCAAGTCTGAACTCATAATATGGCTCAAGCAGGACACTCTTTGCTTTCTTTAATCCCTGACGCACAGCCCTGTACGTCGCCTGCCGGAAATCGCCGCCCTCTGTATGTTTCAGATGAGCTCGCCCTGTGATCAGTGTAATCTGCATATCCGTAATCGGAGAACCGGTCAGTACTCCCGGGTGCTCCCGTTCTTCCAGATGAGTCAGAATCAGACGCTGCCAGTTACGGTCCAGCACATCCTCACTGCATGCAGTAAAAAACTGCAGACCGCTTCCCGGTTCTCCGGGTTCCAGAAGCAAGTGTACTTCTGCATAATGACGCAGCGGTTCAAAATGGCCTACACCTTCTACCGGCTCTGCGATTGTTTCTTTATATACGATATTTCCTGTGCCAAACTCTACTGCTACATGGAAACGCTCCCAGATCAGATGCTTTAATATCTCGATCTGAACCTCACCCATCAGCATGGCATGGATTTCTCCAAGCTGTTCGTTCCATACAATGTGAAGTTCCGGTTCCTCCTCTTCCAACTCTTTGAGTTTCTTAAGCATCTGGTGAACATCACAGTCCTCAGGAAGCAGAATTCTGTAATTTAATACAGGTTCCAGAACCGGCATCTCAGATTCCCGTTCAATCCCAAATCCCTGTCCCGGATGTGTCTGGGAAAGGCCGGTCACTGCACAGATAGTTCCTGCAGGAGCTTCCTTTGCAAGCTCAAATTTCGCACCGGAATAGATACGGATCTGATCCGCTTTCTCTGTATCTGTGAGAAGTTCCTTCACCTTCAATGTTCCACCTGTGATTTTCATATAGCTTAAACGATTGCCCTGATCGTCTCTGGCAATCTTGAATACTTTTGCCCCGAACTCAGATGGATATGTCGGTGTCTCGCAGTATTTTTCCAAACCATGGAGAAATTCTTCTACACCTGTCATTTTTAGCGCAGAGCCAAAGAAACATGGGAAAAGTTTTCGCTCTTTGATTACTTTTCGGATATCTGATGTTGATATTTCCTCTGTTTCCAGATATTTTTCAAGCAGTTCTTCATCGCAGACGGAAATATCTTCCAGAAACCGAGACTGCAGATCTGATATTTCATCTTCTGCTTTCTCTGCTGTTTCGTCAGTACTATTTTCTATTCCACTTGTGTTTTCCCAGGTGAAATCAGCGCAATTATCACTTAATCGCTTCTTTAATTCTGCCAGAAGTTTCTCTTTATCAGTTCCGTCCTGATCCATTTTATTGATAAACAGGAACGTCGGAATCTGGTATCTTGCCAGAAGTCTCCATAAGGTCATAGTATGCCCCTGCACACCATCCGCTCCATTTATCACAAGAATCGCATAATCCAGAACCTGCAGTGTCCTCTCCATTTCCGCCGAGAAATCCACATGCCCCGGCGTATCTAGCAGAGTTATCCCCCTGTTTCCCAATTCAAACTCCGCCTGCTTGGAAAAAATCGTAATTCCACGCTCCCGCTCCAGGTTATAGGTGTCAAGATACGCATCCTTATGATCCACACGCCCCAGCTTACGGATTTTTCCCGTTAAATATAAAATCCCCTCCGACAACGTAGTCTTACCTGCATCTACGTGGGCAAGGATACCAATGACAAGTTTCTCCATAGTATATTTAAAAGCTCCTTTTTCTTTATAAATTGATGTATACGTATTGGCTTAAATAAAATTAATCATTTGTATCAATTAAATAACTATTTTAACATAAGAATCTATATAATTCCAATATGGTTCTACTTTAATGGGATTTCTTTAACCGTTTCCATAAGTGCATCAATCTTTACATTCCAATATGGTTCTACTTTAATCCATAGCTGTCAGTTCCGCATATTTTTTATGCTTATTTACTCATTTTTGTCGACTTCACTATATCTGTTCTATTTTCCCATTCATTTTATCATGTTTTTCATCAAAAAACCACTCATTCCCTTTGTTTACATACCATTGTCGACCTCTTCGCATTTTTATTTTATCGAACATCGACAGAATTTTTCATTATTAATCTACATCATCTGCAAATTCAATTCTATAATATCCCATTTCATCATATCGACATTGCATATGCAATAGTTTTTATTATTAAGTATAATTTTATAATACTTGGTTTATATTTGTTTTTTTATTTCTTGCACTTGTTTACTGATTTGTTATATACTTTAATTGTATCTGTTGTTCCACATTGGAATGTAAAAAGTATTATAAATTTTCACAGAATTAATAGTTGTTCCACATTGGAATTTCTCATTGCCAAAGTTAAACAGGTATCTATATCTTTAACTGGCATCATTGGAGTAACAGAAAAGAGCGCGCATGGCAAATGCACGCTCTTTTCTGTTACTCCACCTTTATATCCATTTTTTCATTCACCCATCCTCTGATAGTTTCTTCACTCTCGCAAAGAATCCTGGCTACCTTTTCAATTGAATCTCCCTCTTTAAAAAGGGAATTTGCAATTTTACGTTTTTCCTCTTCTCGCCCAATCTTTATCCCATCATTTTTTCCAGCTTCATACTCAGCTTTCCGAAGTTTCCTTTTTTCCTCTTCCTCATTGTATTCAAATATACTCATAGCAACTACCTCCGCTCGATTCTTTTGCAGAAATTCTTTGAGAATTCCCTCCTGAATGCTTTCGCTCACTGCACGTTCTACTGCCGTATTCAGTTCCATTTCATTAGAATATCTGCGTACTTTATCAACATACTGAGCATATTCTCTTAGCGTCCGGCATTCTTCCATTAGTTTTTTATTATGCCCTACATTGATATTTAATGTGATGACCTTTAGTTCAAGATTTGGTTCTCCTGACATATTTTCATACGATTCTGACAGATAATCTACCCACCTATCTTCTTTTTTCTCTGTTCCATTATAAAATACGATAAAATTCGGTGTGGGTATTCTCAGTCTTGTTGAGGTATACAAGGACTTCCAATCCACCATTTTCTGATATTCGCTGGAAATGTAGAATAAGTCTCTCAAAGGCATGTTCGGGTTATACGTAGACTGATGTTCATACAGAAACAGATTCGTATTTATAATAAACGCCAGATCATTCTTCATTCCCATATAGATTGCGTTCTCAAGTGTCACAATCTCTAATTGAGCAGCATCTGTATAAGAAGTTTCATTGATTGCATTATACAGCGACAACAGATTCTTTCTGTCTGAAAACAGCATACGGAAGACTGTATCTTTGTACTTACGGTTTGCAGTTGCTGTGTTGCCTTTCAATCGGTTTCTTTTCACAATAATTTTTTTGTTCTTTCTTTTTGCCATTGGCAATACCTCCTGTTTTCCGCAGGAGTCAAAGAACATTTTGTGCTATTCTTATCACTTCTCAGCTCCTGCTTTTCATAATTAACTGGAATTAAAAGCATGGATTTCTGAATTGAGATTAGAATAATCAGACGGCAAAAATGCCTTGAAATATAAGAGAAATATGCTTTATACTTATGTTAGCATTACTTACTCTTATTTTCAAGGCATTTTATATTCTTTTTATTTTATAAATTGTATGGAAGTTACTGTTCACACGCCACTGTCCCGCGAGGTGTTTTGGCATGAATATGCCAAAATCCCGAGACATACAAGCCAAAATTCCATTGCCGCAGGCAATCTGGAATGAATTTTGGCTACGTTACTGTGAACGGAGTGAACAGTAACGTATGGAAACTTTTTTATTCCTTATGTGACCCTCTGACTACTTTGATTCCACGTTCTTCTATCATATTGCAGATCTGTGTCATCCTTGGACATTCATGCTTTCCATCCGGGAGACGACAGACACCTACGTGGATGGTACTGATTTTTTCACTGACCAGTCTGTCTATCTTTTCCAGGATTCCTTTGTCTTCTATGGGTTCTATCGGGTTGACGCCTTTGCATTCGTTACAGGTCATCATTGCTGCCAGACAGGTATCTTCCGGATAATCCTGAAAGAAATCGGTTCTGTTCTGAAATGCTGCCAGGCATCCAACTCTGGCGCATACATTATTAGAATGAATACACGGTGACATGCTCTCGCCACTTAAATCTTACAGATTTTGAAGTGGGAGCTTCCTGCTCAATTGCCCTTCAGGGCAAAGCTAAAACAGGCTATCCCCGCGTGTCCCGCGGTTCTTTTTTATCCGGTTACGGATCTTTTCTGTGCTATTATGCACATTTTTTATATATTCTTTTTCCTTCTTTCAGAATATTGACCGCCGCATTCACATCCCGGTCCATCCGGTTTCCACATTCGCATAGGTATATCCGTTCTGATAATGCCAGCTCTTTCTTCTTATGTCCGCATACGCTGCATATCTTACTGGATGCAAAATATCTGTCTACTTTTATCAGATATTTTCCACGTTCTTCCAGCTTATATCCAAGCATGGAAAGGAACTGACCGTATCCGTTATCCTGTATCCCTTTTCCGAAATGCAGGCCTCCGGCTATCCCCTTCAGGTTCAGATCCTCCACACATACTGCGTCATAGTCTTCTGCAAGGCTGTGGCTGAGCTTATGCTGGAAATCCTTCCTCTGGTTCTTTATCTTTTCATGATATAAAGCAACCTTTTTCTTCTGTTTCTGATAGTTACGGCTGCCCTTTTCACATCTGGAAAGCTTTCTCTGTTCCCGGGCAAGTTTTTTCTCTGCATTCCGGTAGAACATGGGATATCCGGCTCTTTCACCGGTAGAAAATACACACATCCCATGCATGGCAAAATCCATCCCCAGGAATTTTTCCGCCTGTCTTTTCTCCGCTGTTTGGTTTTCACAGTCGAACAGCAGGCTGGCAAAATATTTCCCGGATGGTTCCCTGCTCACAGTCACTGATTTCAGCTTCCATCCCTCCGGGATCATACGGTGGAGTTTTATTTTTACCGGCTGCATCTTTGGCAGTTTCAGGAACCTGTCCTGCAGACAGATATTCCCATTTACCATATTCGTTGTATAGGATTTCCGCGAATGTTTTTTTGATTTATAATGCGGAAATCCCACTCCCGGTTCCCGGAAAAATTTCCGGAAAGCCCCTTCCAGATTTAACTGTACATTCGCCAGCGCAAGAGAATCTACCTCTTTCAGCCATGGATATTCTTTTTTATATCCGGCCGGCGTATTTTTCAGCATCTTTTTTTCTTCCTGATAATGACGGATCTTATCCGCAAGCATCCGGTTATAGAGAAAACGACTGCAGCCGATCGTCTTCTCTATCTGGGTTATCTGTTCTTTATTTGGATAGATCCTTATTTTTACTGCCCGGTTTATCTTTCTCACCCTGACTCTCTATATACTGATGGATTGTTTCAACAGGTGCTATATTTCAAAGATTTCTTTTGTTCTCTCTGACATCTTATCGTCCAGCATCTTTCTGCCATATTTCATAACCAGAATCAAACAAAAACACTGAATGAGAATTATTATCTAAACTCATTATGTACACTCACTTATTGCTTATTTCGACCGTCTAAATTTCAAGAGCATATTGTTCTTTTTCATTATAATATATTTATTGTATCAGAACAAGTGTTTTTGCAATTTTTTATAAATTTGAGCAGACATGCTCGAATGTGCAATTCATCCCATCACCTATAGGTGAGGGAATTCTTGCTACGGTTGTTAAAATTCCTATCTTATTCATCTTTTTCCTCCATATACAACAGGCCAGAGTCAAAATTTTTTCTGACTCTGGCCTGTCAATTCTCATATTATAAAAATAAAATATGCATCTTCCCGCGGCTGTCATTTACCACTTCCGAATCTACCTGGTAAATCCTTTTGATCAGCCCCGGAGTGAGTACTTCCTGTGGAGTTCCATATCCTTCCAGCACACCATCTTTCAATACATAAATCTTATCGCAGTATGCCGCCGCAATATTCAGGTCATGGATAGCTGATATTACAGTTACGTTAAGTTTCTTTACCAGTTCCATCAGCATGATCTGATGTGTGATATCCAGATGGTTAGTCGGCTCATCAAGGATCAGTGCAGGTGTCTGCTGTGCAAGTGCTCTTGCCAGAATAACCCTCTGCTGCTCTCCACCTGACAGCGTAGAAAATGTGCGATCCGCAAATGCATCCATCTGTACCGTTTTCAGTGCTTCTTCAACAATCCGGTAATCTTTTGCATTATCCCGTTCCAATGCTTTCTTATGAGGTGCACGTCCCATCAACACGACTTCCCGTACGGTAAAATCAAAGTTGTAGTAATTGTGCTGTGCCACAACTGCCATTTTTCTGGCGGAGCTTTTTACGCTCATGGAATGGAGTTCTTCGCCGTCCAGATAAACGGCACCTGCATCTGGCTTCAGGATACGGTAGATGCATTTTAATAATGTAGATTTTCCGCTTCCGTTTGGTCCGATGATCCCTACCAGTTCCTTATCCTTTGACTCTATGGAAATTCCCTTCAGTATCTGTCTGGCGTGAAATCCAACCTGAATATCTTCTGTAGTGATTTTCATTACTTACTACCTCCAAATCCATAGGATTTCCGCACAAGCAGATAAATAAAGCATGGAGCACCGATAATGGATACCAGCACACCGATCGGCATCTCAGAATTCTTCAGGATCACACGACATGCCACATCACACCAGATCAGAAAAGACGCGCCAAAAAGTGCACTCAGTGGAAGTAATCTTCTGTGGTCAGTTCCAAACAGAATCCTGACTACATGAGGAATCACAAGTCCTACAAATCCGATCACGCCAGCACAATATACGGCAAATCCAATCATTACAGAAGCAACAATCAGGTAAAATGTTCTCAATCTGTGTAAATCTGTTCCAAGTGTGATAGAAACTTCATCTCCCAAAAGCATCAGATTCAGGTTTCGATACTGCGTCCAGAAGATGACCACACATATCAGAGTAACCGGAAGCATCACACCTACTCTGGCCCAGCTTGCCCCTGCAAGACTTCCCATGCTCCATTTCATAACTTCCGTAGCTGCATTTTTGTCATTCGTAATGTAAATAACAAAATTTGAAAAAGCAGAGCACACCGCACTGACCGCCATTCCGGCAAGGATCAGCTTAGCTGATGTTGCCTTTCCTCCCATATTTGCAATAGCAATAACTGCAAAGGAGGTGATCATCGCGCCAATAAAAGCAGTAACTCCGACAGAATTCCCGCCAAGAAAGCTTCCGATTCCGAGCATGATTGCCAGCGTTGCACCAAGAGACGCGCCGGATGAAATACCAAGTACATACGGATCTGCCAGCGGGTTCTGCACGATTGCCTGCATTACTACGCCACATACAGAAAGAGCCATTCCAACTGCCAGAGCCAGCAGGACTCTGGGCAGTCGGATCAGCCATACAACATCGTGAATTGCACCTTCTGCATAGGCGGACAGACTTTTTATATGAAATAATTTATAAACAATGACACTGTACACATCCTTCAGTGACAGGTCAGCATTACCAAAAGTAATCGCCGCAAGTATGGAAAAAATAAGAAATCCTGCAAGTCCGATGAGGACTGCCACATACATGGATGTTCTGAGCACATTGCCTTTTTTTGTCTGTGAAACCTGTTCTTTCACTGTTATGTCCTCAATCAGTCAAGATTCACATCCGGATATAATCCTTTTGCGAAAGTTTCAATACCATCCTGTGTACGTGTTGCACTTGCGTACATTTCACTGAGCATGATCGGATAAACACGACCGTTCTTTACAGCGTCAAGGCTCTGAAGTGCTTCGTCATCCTTGATAACGGCAAGCTGGCTTTCTTTTACAGTTTCCGGATCATCACCTGCATATGGCATGTATACAACAAAAATCACATCAGGGTTTGCTGCAATGATATCTTCTTTTCCTGCTGTAGAAGCATCCGGGTTTGCCAGAGTCGCACCCAGTTGTGTTACCATATCTCCACCAAGGCTCTTTGCACCATAGTTTGTGATATCTTCTCCAAGAGGTTCCAGAACCATTACGCTTGGTTTCTCTTCTACATCTGCTGTTGCTGTAAGAGTTTTATCGATCACTGCCTTTGCATCATCTACGATTGCCTGTGCTTTGTCCTGTACATCAAAAATCTTTCCAAGATTTAAGATGTCTGTAAATTCATTTTCCAGAGTTCTGTCTCCGTCAGGGCGTGTGTTTGTGTTGTAATAAGTGTTGCAGCCTTTGTCGATCCAGTCTGTTACATTTCCGAGATTTTTATCAGAAAACAGGGAGCTCCAGGATAAGATCATGTCTGGCTCCAACATCGTTACAGTCTCAAGGGATGGGGTAAATTCATCAAGATAATTTGTTTTTGAAAATGCATCTTTAAGTTCATCCGGAACTTCATTGTCAAGACCTGCAGTAGCTACCAGACGGTCTTCCAGGCCAAGTGCAAGCATGGTTTCAATGCTTCCCTGATATACAGCAAGAACTTTCTCCGGTGCCTTTTCATAGGTTGTTTCGATTTCATTTCCATCATAATCATAGGTTGTGATGGTCAGAGGATATTCTGTCTTTGTACCTTCTGCGTCTGCTGTCTTATCTGCATCTGCTGAATCCTGTGCGTCTGCATCTGCTGCCGGCTGATTGTCCTCTTTGATTGTCTCAGAGTCTGCTCTCTCTGCTGCAAAAGCTGCCGGAGCTGCGGAAACTGCCATAGCTGCTGCCATCATAATTGCCATGATTCTTGTGGATAAATACCTGTTTTTCATTTGACTTCCTCTCTTTTCGTATATGTTATTTACCTGTTCGTGTAACCGAAAAGATGGGACTTCAGAAAAAGTAAAATAGAAGTGATAAGAATAACGGATACTTTTTACGGAAGCTCCTTCTTTACGCTGTCAGGCAGGTTTCCTGACTCACAGATCACAGAAAATTTCCACAAAATAAAAACTGATACAACATCCATGCTTCAGCAGTTCATGAATGTTGTATCAGAAATATTTCCAGATACTCTCTGACAGCCGGATTCCGCCTTCTCACATATTTATGCAATGACATATTACAATCCCGCTTTTTTTCTGTATACAGTGGCCGCAACCGTTCAGGCATTTCACCTGATTCCCTCTCACATTACCATACACAAAATCTGCATATGATAATGTTCACTTAACAGCTTATTCAATTACGCTGATACAATTTTAGCACACTGCTTTTATAATTACAACCATATTCGAGACACATCAGAATTCTTTCTTCTCCATAAGCCGGACACCAATCCAAAAAGACCCCATATATACAATTACTGTAAATAATACAACTCCGGCCAATACCATTCCCCAGTTCAGTCCATTCAGCCATGCATCGACTGCGTCTGCTGAAAGTCCCATTGTTTTTATCAGAATATAAACTACGGCAAATATAATAGCCCACATGACCATTGCAATATAACGTCCTTTTTCCGCTCCAAAATGTATTACAAGCGGGAGCGATACCGCCAGCATAAGAAGTGCCAGTGGAATGTATATCAGGCTGCCAATGATAGTCTCACTCAGACACCCCTGAAGTTCTGCCACACCTTTGCAGATTACTCCCGTTATCGTTGCAATTCCCCACGCTACAGCCGTAAGCCCTGCTCCCAGCAGATATTTTTCCGCCACATACTGTTTTCTGGTAACCGGCAAGGTCATAAGAAACGCAAGACCATTATCAAACTCATCATAACTTATAGTCGTAATGGCAAAAATTGCTGTGACAATCGTAAAATATCCTGTAGCAAAACTGACGCTCCCGCTTCCTGCCAGATTCAGGATGACTTCCATTACAACAACCAGGATAAAAAACTGTTTCTGCTGTTTCATCAGTTCTATATCCTTTACAAATAATCCCTTCATACCTGTTCCTCCATCATCATTACCAGATCATCAATCTTTCCATTCTCAATTACAACATCCGGGTAATTTTCCATATAAAATTGTTTCTGGTTTGTCAGACACCTGTATCCATAAGCTTCTTTCCGGATCTTAATAAGGTATTGCTGATCCAGTTTTTCGTACTCTTCTTCTGCAACTTTAAGAACTGCATAATCTGACAGCAGTACATCTGTATCCTCATGAAGGATAATTTTTCCGGCATGGATCATATAAAAATCGTCACAAAGACTCTCCAGATCTGATGAAATATGTGAACTGATCAGAATAGAACTGCTTTCATTTTCTTCCATATATTCTCTCAGCATGTTCAGCACTTCATCCCTGGCTATCACATCCAGACCAACTGTGGGCTCATCCAGAATCAGCAGTTCTGCCTTATGGCTTAATGCTGCCAGTACTTTAAACTTTGCTTTCATACCAGTGGAAAATTCTTTGATTTTCTTGTCTGTGGGCAGATTGAATCTTCTGCACTGCTGCAGGAATTTCTCTCTGTCAAAATCCGGATATATGCTTTTCATAATATTGGCCACGCCCGCTGCTGTCAGATACATACTGAAGCCTGAATCTGCAAAAACAACTCCCAGTTTCTGTTTATCCTCCGGCCTAAGCTCTTCTGCCTTTTTCCCAAAGACCTCTATCTCTCCGCCATCCGGATGAATCAAGCCGAGCAGAGCTTTAAATGTGGTGGATTTCCCGGAACCATTTCTTCCAATAAGTCCTGTAATCATCCCAGGCTGTACTTCCATAGAACAGTCCAGCGAAAAACCTCTGTAATGTTTCTGCAAATGACTGATTTTCAACATGTCTTAGTCCTCCATGATCATTTCAAAAAGATTTCTGATTTCCTCATCGTTCAGTCCACATCTTCTTCCCTTCATGACCGCCTGCTCCAGATCATGTTCCACTTCTTTGAGCTGTTCTTCCCTCATCAGGTTTTTATTTGTGGCTGCAACGTAGGTTCCTTTTCCATGAACAGTGACGGTAAATCCCTCTTCTTCCAGATTGTCGTAGGCTTTCTTCACAGTCAGGGCACTGATCTTCAGTTCCTTTGACAAACTGCGTACTGAAGGTAATACAGTGTCCGGCTGTAACTCTCCTCTGATAATCGCAGACTTAATCTGGTCTATGATCTGTTCATAAATAGGTACCATGGATGAATTATTGATTATTATATGCATATGTTTCTCCTCCATCTGCAAACAGTATATAACAGTGCATAACTGTTGTCAACTGTTTTATACTGTTATACATGATATTTATTTGCTTATAATCAAAAATGGATATTCAACCTTATTTCCGGCAATCTTTCACAATCGCCTTCTCATAAAATTGAATATCCATATAACCTTAATCTAACTCTGTTTTTTCGAATTAACTTTTAGTGGAAGTCTTATGGTTACAACTGTGCCTTCTTCCAGCTGTGAGCTTATGGTAACCCCATATTTCTCTCCATAAATCATACGAATCCTTTTATTTGTATTTCTGACGCCTATACTCTTTCGCTCTTTATTCAGAACCTCTTTCAAATCTTCCTCACAGATTCCACATCCATTATCCTCTACATAAAAAAGAATATCATTTTCTTCTTCCTCTGCTGAAATCCAGATCTTCCCAGAATCCTGATAATTTTTAAATCCATGCACAATGGCATTCTCTACAAACGGCTGCAGAAATAACTTTGGAACTTCCAGACTTCTTAAATACTCCGGTATATCCATACTCACTTCAAATTGATCCTGATATCTTTTCTGCATAATTCCAATATACCGTTTAAGCCAGTCCAGATCCTCCCACAGCGGAACCAGAACATCACCATTCTGGCTGGTATACTGAAGCATTCTCGACAGATCCAAAAGCATTTTGCTGGCATTTTCCTGTTCTCCTTTAAGGCATACCCAGTTAATGATATTCAGCGAATTATAGAGAAAATGGGGATTCATCTGTATATTTAACGACATGATCTCCGTGTCTCGTTTCTGGATCATCATCTCATATTTCTCATGAACCAACATCTGCAGGTTCTGATTCATTTCATTCAGTTTTTTATAAAAAAACGCAAACTCATCCCTGTTGTCATATACAATTCTTGCAGTAAAATTACCCTCTCCTGTTTTCTCTATCATGTGCAGCGGTTTATAAACTTTTTTCCCAATCTTTCTGGAAATAAGAACAGCCGTAGTAACAGATAAAATAATTTCTATAGTTACCAGAATCAATATTGCCCTGGTAAGATCTGTAGCAATATTCTTGCTGAAAACATTAACTGGAATCATGGCAAGTGTATACCATCCCGTCACCATACTTTTGGAATAGGTTACGATATATTCCTGATTATTTGCACCGTAGTATTTTACAGTTCCTTTATTCTCCGTAATTCCCATATCAGCTGCAGTTACATTTCGAAACAGCTTTGATTCATTCTCACCGTAAGGACCAACAACACTGCCATCTTCACTCATGATATAATAAAGAATCTGAGAATTTGCCTTTGTATACTTTTTCAGCATATTATTCAGATTATCCTCTGTAAAATTAACCACCAGATACATTTGATCAGTCTTATTTTCCAGATGTTCAATATGTCCTGATTCTACCCTGCTTAACTGCAGCTTTCTGACAGCCGTAAATACATGCTCATATTCCAGAAAATCTCTCGGCATATCTTCAATTGAAAACATGTCCATATAATTATATGCCGGAATCCACACAAGTTTTCCATTTGCCTCATCTGCTGCTTTCTGTATTTTAGAACCCATAAAGCTATAATTTGGATAATAGTTCTTTTCCTTTTCGCCAAACTGATAATACGGAGTCACAATATGCGTAGAATAAACCGTGTTATTCCACGGCAGATAGTCCAATAAAATTTTTGAAATTTCCTGACTGGCACTTTCAAGCTGCATACTGTCAGACGTATCCAGATTCTGAAATATTTTATAAATTCTCGTATCTACATTTATTTTTAATGAAAATTCCTCAATATAATCCAACTTTTCATCCAGAATATCACTGACATTCTCAGAATTTTGCCACATTTGTTTTTCTGACTGCCTGATCAGTTCCTGTTTTGACAAATGGAAGATAAATAAACCCAAAAGCACAACAGGAATAATGGAAATACAAATAAATGAACTAATCAGCAGAGTTTTAAATTTTGTATATTTTAATTTTTCCATCATCACCCAACTCTTTTGCGAAATTCTTCAGGTGTCATATTATGACGTTTCTTAAATGCCCTGTTAAAATAATTGGGATCCTTATACCCTACTTCCAATGCAATCTTCCTTACCTTATCAGAAGATGTTTTCAAAAGATTCTCTGCTTTCTCCATACGAATATCTGACAGGTATTCAGAAAAGGAAATTCCGAATCTCTGCTTAAATAAAGTACTGAAATACGAAGCATTAAAATGATACAATGCAGCAATCTGCTCCAGGCTGATCTCGTCCTGGTAATGTTCCTCTATATACCGCCTGCTTTCATCCAAAGGATCTGTCTCCTGTGAATCTGCTATTTCCCGGAAAGCGATTATATTTTTTATTAATTCCGCTGACCTTTTTTTCAATTCAGAATACCACTGACTTTCGATCAGACAATTATCCAATGCATTTAATTCTGACAAGTGTTCAGCTTTCAGATAGGGCTCCATATAACGTAAGATTCTGAAAAAAAAGAATACGATTTTTCTTTTAAAAATATCCGGCTGAACACTTTTATGCTCTGACAGAACCTCTGTTATTTTTTCAAAAATTGCTTCGCTTTTTTCCAGATTTCCTTCTTTTATAGAATTCAGAATTGCTTCACTGCCTACAGAATCCTCCTGCTTTTCATCAGACAGATATTTCTCTGCCTGCAAATATCTTTCTTCTTCATAAAAAGAATACTTCATCGCGGCCATAGCCTCTTCATATGCCTTGTTTCCGCAGCTTTCCATATCCGAATACAGAGAGCTGACTGCAAAATAAATTCTGTTTTTCTCAAGTACCAGGATATTTTGAATAAACTCCTCTATCTGAGTGATCTGTTCCTGTTCAATTCTTGATCCTGACAAGGCCAACACAGCCAGCAGATTTTCTGTTCCGTTGACCTGAAATGTAATTGACGATGTATCTATCAGATGTTTTTTTATAAAATACCCTATCTCCCGTTTCATCTCTTCATTAAGAATCAGATGCTGCTTATTGATCCGGATCAACATCAGATAGCCTTCCTGTCTCAGAGGAAACATCTCACTTAAGGGCTCCCATACCTTACGTCGTGTATGGTGGATATACTGATTCAGAAGCCACTCCATATATCCATATGCAGATTCCTTCAATCGTCGTTCCATCTGATCTACTTTTTGTTTTTGAACCTGATCCTGATTTTTTGATTTCTTTATTTTCTTAATGGCACGCTTTAACTCTTCTGCATCTACAGGCTTTAGCAGATAATCACTTGCATGAAACTGTAACGCCTCTCTTGCATAGGAAAAATCTGCATATCCGCTTACAATCACAAATGCAGTTTCTGGATAATCTGTTTTTACTTTTTTTTGCAGCTGTAAGCCGTCCATTTCTGCCATACGTATATCGCTGATCACAATCTCACAGGAAATATTATTCATGATCTCCATTGCCTCCTGACCATTTGATGCTTCCCACAGCATATCGTCCGGGCATATTTTTTCAAGAAGCATAATAAGTCCTTCTCTGTGAATTCGCTCATCATCTACTACTAATATATTGTACATTTTATCTCCTGTTCTGTCTGATATATACGTTTTGATTATAGCATAACAGGTGTGCATGAACAATTGCACACCTGTCTTTACAAATTCTATTTTTTTGTTCCGTGATACATCTTATCCAATGCATCGGCATAGTCTTCCTTGGAAAGAATCAGTACCGGTATTTCTGAAACCTTACGCTGTTTTCCATCCGTCTCAAGACTTGCACTGATCACTCCTGCTGCCTGTGTTTTCTGTCCCTCCACATACAGGGTTACCTGTTTCATTTTATGCTGTGTATCCTGAGGGAAAGGATGCTCTGACAGCATCACGCTCTTCTCGCCTCCTGCCAGTTCATCTGGCAAACTGATGTAAAAACCAGCTACCTTATGGGTATTCTGTGGTACTTCTCCCACCATGCATACTGCCTTATTGTCTGAAAATACAGGTTGATAATCCCAGTGATAGAATTGTTTATACTGTACTTTCCATCCATCAGGAACTTCTATCTTCACTTCTGCATTTTTCCATTCTGTGTCTGTTGACTGGCTGATCAGATAACGGAATAAAAAGATTCCACAGTCTGAATTATAAAGTTTAGGCATGATAATTCCATATGGACTAAACAAAATTCCATCCTCTGTCATTGTGCTGCACTCAGCTCCTGCAATATCCGTTTCCTGCACAGCCATTGTCTCTGTAACAAACTCTTTCTCAACAAGAGCTCCTGCCAATACTAATTCCTCTACTTTTCTACATTCTCCCTGTGCACCTGCACCGTACTTACGTACTTCAAAAATAACCTTTATTGCTTCCTCATTATAGTTTTTAATATTAATAACAGTTTTTCCTTTTTCTTCTCTATATTCAATATCAAAAACATAAGCTCCAAGATGTGTTTTCTGAAGTTTATAACCGGAAAGCAGTCCCTGTGGCTTGATGACCAGCGTTTTCTGTGTTCCATCCATCCTGAGACCAAACCACTGCTCAATACTCTGCTGAATCCATGCCCCCTGTCCCTGGCTGCATCTAGTCAGGCATCTTTTCTTATTTGTTGCTCTTGGCCACCAGAAAAGTGAGCCTGTTTCATCCAGACGTTCGTAAAGGAGATTCAGGTTATCAAGCATTTCCTGTCTGGTAAGACTTCCGCCAAGTTTTAAAGTACAGCCTGTTGCAGATGGATTCATGCCAAAATGTAATTCACGCATTGTCTGGAATTCCGGATCATAGTTTGTGATATACATAGAACGTGCATATCTATGAAGATTTACATATGGCTCATAATCGAACTCATATAGTCCATACAAAGGTGCCATAACTGTAGCAGTATCCTCACCACCATAATAATTCAGATCATCCTGGATGTAGAAGCGTTCCTCATTCTCACCTAAGTTGTTTCCGCCTGTAATCTGTCTGCCGAATGGTCCGCTGCCTTCCATCAGTTCTTTCATGTCTGCTTTCATCTGTTCCATAAATCTGTCCACATCTGTCGCATCCCGTTCCAGAAGTTTCAGAATTCTTCTGTAAGATTTCAACGCATAATAACACTGTACATTTGCACCATAATCATACTTGCGGAATACAATAAGATCGCTGGCGTATCTGCTAGAAATCAGTGCTTTTTCTTTATGTTTATGCTTCATCATTCCATCGTAGATCTCATCAATAGCAGCAACCAGTTCCGGATGATCTCTGAAGAATTTCTCATCTCCTGTCAGCTCCAGATATTTTCCTGCTATTACAAGCAAAGAAATGTAGTAAAACATACTATGATCCGAATACAGGCTATAACGTGGCCGGTTTCTTTCTGCCAGATAAAACATTGCACTTTTTCCTACCTCAGGTACTGCATACATAACACTTACCACATCAGGAGTAATATCAATTCCCCAGAGCCTCGAAAGACTATGGGACGGTGCCCCCTGCCAGTTGGTCAGAAGACTTCCATCTTCTCTGAAAGAAAGGCAGTTAAAATTATCAAGAATAAACCGTACCTGCATATCACGGTATTTCTCACCAGCCTCCTGGTTTTCCCGAATATCTGTAGTGATTTTTCCAAATCTTTCTTTCCAGAAATCATCAGTAACATTCAACCATTCCAGCGGTGTATGTTGATACAGTGTTCCAAGGGCAGAATAAATCTCTTCTCTCTTTGGAGTAAGAGCAATTACTGTTGTAAATGTTCTGCTTTCATTTGCTTTTAATTCAAATGGTACATAAATTCTAGGATTATCTCCCTGGCCTTCACATACGGAATCCAGAAGCTGAATTGCTGCACAGGCTTCCGGGTGCCATAATACCAGCAATTTCTGATCCCATTCTGATTTATATGGTGTTACTGTATAATCATCGAAATATTTCCCATAATGCTCAAACTGATTTACAAACTTCTGGTCAAATGACAGACGAAGTTTTCCTTTCATTTTGCATCCGGAAATATTTTTTACTTCTATACAGTAGAATGCTCCTGCAGGTCCAGGAACCGGATGGATTGATGATGCCGGAACTGCTTCTTTCTCCAGAATCGGCGCAAAAGAGAATATTCTGGTTTCCAGTTCCGGATGCTCTGTAGCAGTAACCGGAAGAAAATCATCATAATAAGTTGTCCATGACTGCTTATTTGCACCTGAGATCATCAGACCATTGTCCAGCTCCAGATCATATTTCATTTTTCCAAGAAGTAATGCTGTATCATTCTGATAATACTGACCTATGTATCCTTTAAACTGTCCTCCCAGATCTGTTCCTCCGGATGGTACTGCATAAATTTTATCATGAGGAGTGCACAAAAAGTGCAGTCTGCCCATGGTATCCTGGCCCAAAAGTGTTCTTCCATTTGACTGTGTAAATAGCTGTCTCTCACTTAATGACCAGTCTGTGCGCTCCGAAGTTTCATCATACTGTGCTCTGAAATAAGAAGACTTATATGCCTTTTTCCAGAAATTTTCCCATGTATTATAAATCACATTTCCTCTTAAATGCATTGTTTTTCCTCCTATTCTTAGCCTTTCACACCAGACATTGTTACACCCTCAACAAGATACTTCTGACCAATGGCAAATACAATCACAACAGGTGCAAGCACCAGGCAGGCTGCTGCCATCATTAAATTCCATTCACCTCTGTAAGAACCAGTAAACAACTGAAGTCCCAGTGCAACTGTATATTTTTTCTCAGAATTTAAATATACAAGCGGACTCAGGAAATCGTTCCAGGAATTTAAAAACGCAAACATACCTACAACAGCCAGGGCCGGTTTTGTAATTGGCAGGATAATTTTTGTAAAAATCTGAATATGGGAAGCACCGTCCAGATATGCTGCCTCATCAAAATCCTTCGGGATTCCCAGATAAAACTGACGAAGCAGGAATATGTAAAATGCACCGCCTCCAAACCATGCCGGAACAATCAGTGGAATAAAGCTGTCTGTTATTCCAATAGTTCTCCACATCAGAAATGTAGGAATCAAAGTAACCGCAACTGGAAGCATCATACTGCTGATAATGCAGGCAAATACCACATTTCTGCCTCTCCATTTAATTCTTGCCAATCCATATGCACAGATGGAACTGGTAAGCATTGTTCCCACTACACATCCTCCGGTTACAATAAATGAATTCAGGAAATATTTTCCAAAGGGAAGTGTATCAAAAACTTCCTGATAGTTTTCCCACATAAATTTAGAAGGAATCCAGCGAGGCGGCATCATAAACACTTCCACTGTGTTCATCAGTGAACTTCTGATCATCCAGTACAAAGGAACCAGACAAAACAAAACACCTAAAATCAGCGCAAAGTATATTAGAATTTTTGAAATAATTTTCTTTGTATTCTTCATATTCATTCTCCTCCATAATAAACCCAACGGTTGGAAAACTTAAATATGACTGCAGTCAGTACCATAATGATCAGGAACAATACCCAGGCAACTGCACAGGCATTTCCCATTCTTCCAAACTCAAATGCTTCTCTGTACAGATAGTATACATAGAACAAACTGGAATTGTTTGGTCCACCCTGTGTCATAACATAAGACTGGGTAAATATCTGGAATCCATTGATGATTCCCATTACCACATTATAAAAAATTGTAGGAGTCATCATAGGAATCGTAACATGAAGCAGCTTTGCCCAGAATCCGCCTCCATCAATCTCAACTGCTTCCAGAAGCTGTCTTGGTACATCCTGCATTCCGGCAAGGAAAATTACCATTGTTGATCCGGTAGTCCACAGATTAATAAAAACCAGTGTGGGAATAACTGAACTTTCACCTGAAAGCCATGTACTTACCGGTAAATGCATTGCCTTTAAAATATTGTTTGCCAATCCCATGTCCGGATTGAAAATCCACATCCAAATCGCTGCCATTGCTACGATCGGAACTACAGTCGGAAGATAAAAGATTGTTCTGAAAAATCCTTTTCCTTTTACATTTGTATTTAACAGCATTGCTATAAAAAAAGAAAATATGATAGCTGTCGGTACAGAAAGCGCAACATAAATTACTGTTACAAGTAATGATTTATAAAAATACGGATCACTTCCACTGAACAGATTTTTATAGTTGCTGATTCCTATAAACTGTCCGCCTGTTGTAAAATTAAAATTTGTAAAACTCAATCCCAGACTGACTGCCATCGGAAGCAATGCAAAAATCAAAAATCCCAGAATACAGGGAAGACTGAATAAAATTCCCCAACGATTTTCTCTTTTCTCGCGATTTGTCATTTTATACTTTATTTTCGTCTGCATATTTATTCCTTTCTGGCATTATAGCTATTTCAATCAGGAAAGGCTGCCAAAAGCAGCCTTTCACTTGAATACTTTAAGAACGTTCTCCTGAATAGGTTCCTTCTACCAAAGAATCCGTCTGGCTTTTTACTTCTGTCATTGCTTCTTCTGCCGTTTTCTTTCCAGACCACACCTGTTCCAGTGCAGAGCCCACTAATGTATTAATCTCATTAAAATTCTTTACGTTAATTTCGGTTGCCACTACTGCATGATCATAAGTTGCCTTTACAATAGCGTCCTGAAAGCCCTCTGGTCTTGCAGGCAATTCTTCAGATGCCCAGAAATCAATCTTATCCGGATCAGTATAATATTCTGTCTGTACAGGCATCCATAAAGTTCTGTATAATTCTGTGATTCTTTCTGAACTTTCTGGATTTGTAAGCCACAGATAAAGTTTTTCGGAAGCCTCCAGATGCTTTGTACTCTTGAATATAATCAAAGAACCACCATCAAAGAAAGTAGTATAGTTTTCATCAATTGGGAGAACACCTACGCCCCAGTTGCATCCTGAATTCATAAGATCCAGATGGTTCCAGCTTCCGTCAATGTACATTGCTGTCTGTTTTGCAGCCAGTGCTGTTGCTGCACTTGGCATTGCATTCTTCTGTACTGCTGTAGGAGATACATGGTACACATTGATCAGATCTGCAAAATTCTGTAAAATCTGAGCTGACTTCTCATCATTTAATCCAAGTCCGTCCATACTCTCATCTAAGTAACCGCCGCCTGCTGATAGAATAAACGGCATATATACATTCCAGTCTGTTCCAAACATTACACCGTACTGTTTAATATTATTTGCATCAAAATCCGGATCAGCTGCATTTCTTCCTTCTGTATCCAGCGTCAGTTTTTGTGCCATCTCTACAAATTCATCCCATGACCAGGCTTCCTCTACCTTAGTCGGCGGCAGATCTACCCCTGCCTCTTCGAAGCAGTCTACATTGTACATCAGATTTGTTGTAACATTGGCCTGAACAGGTCCTGCTGATTCTGTAGGACTCCAGTTCCACCAACAGGTAGACAGATAATCATCTTTACTAAGTCCCATATCATCCAGAAGATCATAGAAATTATAAATCAGGCCATCCTCACCCATCTGACATTTCCATGAAGCTGAATAACTTACATCCGGTGCTTCGCCGGCTGCAATCATAGCATTCAATTTTGTCAGGAAATCCTCAGATGGAATATGCATCAGATCCACTTCAATATTGGGGTTTGCTTCCATGAATTTATCTACAGATTCCTCAATAGCCTTTTTTTCGTCTCCGCTTCCCCAGTAAGTGAATTTTATAGTTTCTTTCTCGTCACTACCCTTGTTTTCTGCCTTCGCAGTTGTGGTAAATAAAGCAGTACAGGTCATTAATGCCGCCAGACCTAAAGCCATTCCTCTTCTCTTCATAAAATTTCCTCCTGTTTTTTATCAGCGCGCTTGTTTTTGATGGTTTTATTATATAGCCTTTAATAGCATTTTCTCTATGGGACTTTTTTCGGATTATAGCATTTAGATTAGGAAAACACATTGATATATTTGCTGTTTACAGCAATAGAACAAAAGTATTATTTTGCGAAAAAAAAACAGCAACTGATAAATCAGTACTGTTTTAATTGGTTTATGTACCAGTTTTATACAATTTTTATTCCTGTCTGTTTTTACTGACTTCGTTGTATCTGACAGCTTTACTGATAACTTGCTGCTGTTCATAATTCCTCACCCAAAGTCAATTGCAATCAGATGGAAATCTATCACCGGATTCGCTACCTGCTGATAGACTAAACATTACTCTGCCAAATACGCCTTCAGTTTCTCCATATCAGCTTTCATCACTCTCCGTCCCACCTCATAAATCTCCTTTAAATGGGCGGGATCACGCTCAACCGGTTTTGCACTGATGTCTCTGTCCGGGCGGATAACATGGATCCTGCCCTCTTTTTCCAGATATGCGATTTTATCCAGCATACGATTATACTGAATATGACGTTCATCCAGAAGCTTTACAAGCTCCGGATACTCCCTGAACTTCAGTCTGAGCAGTGGCATCAGCTTATTATGTTCTTTTCTGTATCCCGGATGACGGGTACACACTACCACATTTTTCTCATACCCCTGTGAAAGCATCCAGTTTACAGGTATCGGATCTGAGATGCCTCCGTCCAGATACATTCTTCCATTCAGCTTTACCGGTCTGGCGGCCAGTGGCAGGGAAGCTGATGCGCGCATCCATTCCACATCCAGCCTGTCTCCCATTCTGCATTCCTGATAGCAGGGTTTTCCTGTTTCAATATCTGTACATACAACCGTAAACTTCATGGGTGATCTGGCAAATGTCTCTGTGTCAAAAACATCCAGCTTCCAGGGCACCTCCCCATATGCAAAATCTTTGCTGTAAAGATCGCCGGTAGTGATCCAGCTTTTCAATCCCATATATCGTTTATCCTTGCAGAATCTGGTATTATAACGAAGGGTTCGTCCAATCTGGCGGGACTTATAATTACATCCAAAAATTGCACCGGCGGAAACGCCAACTGTAGAATCTGCATAAATCCCCTGCTCCATCAGCTCATCCAGAACTCCGGCTGTATACAGTCCCCGCATACCTCCACCTTCCAGAACCATTCCGAGGCCTTTCTTTTTGTTGTCTTCCATAGCTATTCTCACTTTTCACTTTCTTTCACATATTCATTTCGGATTGCAAATCCATGATCCATAGGGCCACTTCCCTTTCCCAGGTCAAGCATTGCCGCCAGTGCTCCTGAAATATACTGTTTAGAACGTTTTACAGCAGTCTGCAGGTCATATCCCTTTGCAAGATTGGAAGCAATGGCACTGCTCAACGTACAGCCTGTTCCATGTGTGTTTGGATTATCGATACGCTTTCCTTCAAACCAGCAATATTTTCCATCATAGTAAAGCAGATCATTTGCATCATTAATGCTGTGTCCGCCTTTGCAAAGTACTGCACAATGGTATGTCTCAGAAATCTTTCCGGCAGCCTCTATCATTTCCTCTGCATTGGTCACTGACATTTCAACCAGAACCTCTGCCTCCGGAATATTCGGAGTAAGCACATCAGCCAGTGGAAACAGTTCCTGCTTCAATATCTCCACTGCATCATCACTGATCAGCTTGGCACCGCTTGTTGCAACCATAACAGGATCCACAACAATGTTTTCCGCTTTATATTGTTTCAGTTTCTCTGCTATTACATGAATCAGATCTTTATCTGATACCATTCCGATTTTTACCGCATCCGGATAAATATCCTGAAAAACAGAATCCAATTCCTGCCCCAGAAATTCCGGTGTTACATTTAATATTGCCTGTACACCGGTTGTATTCTGTGCAGTTAATGCGGTAATGGCACTCATTGCATATACACCATTTGTGATCATTGTCTTAATATCTGCCTGGATTCCGGCGCCTCCGCTGGAATCACTTCCTGCGATCGTCAGTGCAGTTCTCATAATTGTCTTCCTCTCATTTCTGCTATCATACAATCTTATCTACTGCCTCTTTCAGTTCTTCTGCTGCTTCTTTAATGTTATTTTGAGCATAAATGGCACTGATCACTGCCACACCGCAAATCCCTGTTCCCTTTAGCTGAGATATATTTTCTGCTGTGATCCCCCCGATTGCCACCACAGGGATAGATACCACTTCACAGATTGCCTTCAGTGTTTCATGGGGAAGTTCTGCCGCATCTGCTTTTGAACCGGTTGCAAATACTGCACCCACCCCCAGATAATCTGCACCACGCTCCTGTGCAAGCAATGCCTGCTCTACCGTTCGTGCCGAAACTCCCAGGATTTTATCCGGTCCAAGTTTCTCACGCACAGCACCTGCTTCCATATCACTCTGCCCTACATGAACACCATCTGCATTCATCTTCAAAGCAATTTCCACATTGTCATTTATGATCAGAGGTACCTTATAATCTCTGCATAATTCCTGAAGTTCAGCTGCTTCCTGCAGGAAAGTTTCATCATCTGAATTTTTATCTCTGAGCTGCAGAAAGGTTACGCCTCCATCCAGACTCTCCTTTACCACTTCCTTAAGGTTCCGCCCATTAAGCCAGTGACGGTCCGTTATTGCGTATAAGCGCATTTTCTCTTTATCGAATTTCATGTTTCACTCCTCTTTTCTACTCTTATCTATAGCAATTTACCCCAAAAGTTCTGCTGCAATTTTCTCCAGCTCATCTCTGATCTTAATGTGCTGCGGACATACTTCTTCGCACTTACCACATTTCACACATTCATTGGCAGATTTCCTGCCATGTTTGCCTGCCAGCCATTCTTCCTGGTGAACTGTGCAGTTGCTTCTTCTCTTGTCTTGCAGTTGATCCATGCTGCATTCTTTGTAAAAAGAGTCATATATTTTTTACATACTGATAATTCCCAAAACGTTTGCAATAGAACTCAGCAAAATAATAATCAGACAAATCGTTGCAAAGTATTTGATAAATACTCTGTACAGTTTCTTTCTGCGGAATGGAGAAGACTGTTCAATTTCTTTTACCATTCCATCAATACCAACAACACGAAGAATCAGAATACAGGTTGCAAGTGCTGCCAGCGGCATCATTACTGAGTTTGTTATAAAATCGAAGAAGTCAAGGAAGTTCATTCCAAAGATACGAATGAAATCCAGAAGTCCATATCCCATGGAAGATGCGGTTCCAAGTACAATCATGATCACGACCATCAGACCGCAGCATTTCTTACGGCTCCAATGAAGTTCGTCCATGAATGTGGAAACACTGGTTTCCATCAGGGAAACTGCACTTGTCAGGGCTGCAAGTAATACAAGTATGAAGAATACGATTCCTGTTGCAGTACCAAATCCCATACTTGCAAATACTTTTGGCAATGTGATAAACATCAGAGATGGTCCTGCCTGAAGTGTTTCAGGATTTCCACCGGAGAATGAAAATACCGCCGGGATGATCATCAGACCTGCAAGGATTGCGATACCTGTATCGAAAACCTCAACCTGTGTGGTAGATCTCTCAATATCCATATCTTTACGGACATAGGAACCGTAAGTATACAGGATTCCCATTGCAATGGACAAAGAATAAAACATCTGTCCCATCGCTGCTACTACTGTCATCCAGGAGAAATTTTTCACATTCGGAATCAGGAAATATTTCACACCTTCAACAGCACCCGGACGTGTGACAGAATAGATTGTAACTACGACTGCCAGAACTACCAGAACCGGCATCATGATCTTTGACATTCTCTCTACACCGTTCTGTACACCACCGAGAATGATGATGAATACAAGCGCCGCAAATACCAGAAACCAGAGTTCCACCTGCCAGGAATCGGAAATAAAGTTTCCAAAATATCCGTCTTCCGCTACTGCCTGGACATTTCCTTTGAAATATTCCACAAGATACTTAATTACCCATCCGCCAATCGTACTGTAATAAGGAACGATCAGCATTGGAATCACTGCATTTAACCATCCGCCGATTTTGAATGATTTCGTTTTTCCAAAATGCTCAAATGCACCTACCGGACTCTTTCTGGTCATTCGTCCAAGGGCTGTTTCTGACATGATCAGTACATAACCAAATGACGCTGTCAGAAGAATATAGATCAGCAGGAAAATTCCGCCTCCATATTTCGCTGCAAGATATGGAAATCTCCAGATATTTCCCAGTCCTACTGCAGAACCTGCAACTGCCAGCACATAACCAATCCTTCCGGAAAAGCTTCCTCTGTTATGGTTATGTGCAGAATTGTTTTCTTTTTTCATTATACACCTCACCTCGTTACAAAAACCTCCCATAGGATTTCTCCCATGGGAGGTCTGCTAGTTTTTTACTGATTCTATAGTATCAAAAAGATGCGGGAATGTCAAAGACTAATAATAATTACAGACCTAATTGTAACATAGTTACTGTTCACACACCACTATCCCAGTATATATTTCAAGTATAGTCTTTCTGTACACATTGTTCTATGATATAATAGTTGAGCTACCACCCCTAGACAGGTGCAGAAAGGGGGGGTGTTGTAAATGGATATGATCTTATCATTTATGCTTTCTGTCTTGGCAAGTGTAATCGCCTACTACATTTGCAAATGGTTGGATAGAAAATAGCAGCTGGTAGCCAGCCTGGGGGAATAAGCCACCCTGCCCAAACGGAATAAAAAAGCCTCAGAGGTCGCAACTCTGGGGCTTTTGCTGTGTTATAAATGAATTTAACCTTATCATTTTGCCTACTGGCATTATATCATATGCATTTTTTGTTTGCAATATACTCAATATACTTTTTCGAATTTTCAATGCCATTCTCGCAATCCAGAGAATACTGAGCCTTGTAGCGATACATCTTTCGCTCATACGCAGTCTCCGCACGTTCAGCTGCTCGAATAGTCTCCATTACTTCCTCTGTCACATCTACAAAAAAGTCTGTTGTATAAACATCAGGATAAAGTTCCCGAAGGTTAATTTTCTTCATTATGTACCTCCATTTCGATTCACGGGTGATTGACAAGTGAATCGAATGGAGGCGGGGAACGGCACCGGCAAACAACCGGATCATCTCCGAAAAAACGGCAACAAAAAACGCCAGATTTCCGCGATGGAAAACTGGCGCGCCAAAAACAGCCACTATTATACTGAATTACATGGAACAATAATGCCGATGCAATGTTGTACTTGCCCGGAGGAGGAGCAATGCTTTTTTTAACTGATGTAAATCATGCGAACTTTGAAAAAGCAAACAGGACACGGTAAATTAACCTCCAATCGGCTACCGTGTCCCTGCAAGTCGTCATTGGTTTGTGTAAACGCAAAGAAACCGCGATCAGGCAGCATCCAATAAATTTCCCAACTCTACGCATAACTGTTTCCTCACTGAACGAAAGTAAGGAACATGGCAAGCGCAACAATTCCCACCATCAGCAGCAGACAAAAAACGCTGATTGCAGTTGATACAATATTGATTATGCTGCGGCTTTCCCTGCTCCGCACACATACCACCGAAAGGATCAGACCCAGCAGGACAAAAACGATATTGGCTCCGGCCCAAGCGGTTCGGACTCCATCCGACAGCGAAAGGTGCAGAAGCGATGGGGCAAGAGCCGCCAGCGGTAGGATGCTCACAATGAGCGCAGCGATACTAACTGATTGAAATTTTTTCTTTTCCATAGTTTTACCTCATTTCTTTTTTCCCAAATTGGGTGACAGCCAGCGCGAAAAACAGGCCAAACACTACAATCGCGCACGGCAGGAACGGAAACACCGAAAAAGCGGCGTCGGAAGTTTCTGCTGTAAAGTCATGAAGAGAGCAGGAAACGAGATAACCGCTGTAACAGTACGGGTAGGCGATCCACAGCGGCGTATTCGCAACCAATACACCGGGAATCACAAGCAGCAGATTTAATCCCACAGAAAGAAGCGGCTTTTCAAACAGCACAGTGATGGCCCACATAGCCGCAATGCACGGCAGCATAGTCAGAAACAGCCCCAAGCACCATTTCAGAAGATACAGGATCGGCAGGGTTTCTGTTACTTCCATTGTCTGTGTCGCAATCAACCCAGCGATTACAAATACGACAAGAAACACCACCATCTCCATAAACAGATAAAAGGTAAGCACACAGAATTTGGCAATGGATAATGCGCAGCGGCTGACTGGCAGCGCCAGCATTTTCAGAATCCCGTTATTTCCTGTTTCTCGTCCTGCGATCATCACGCAAACCACGATCATGCTGAATGGAAGCAGATAGTAGGCGTAAACAAGCGCACTTTGAATAAACATGGCAGGCCACGCATTGGTGTATTCCGGTGTAAAGTAGTTGCTCAAATTCGCAACCCCGGAAACCACCACCAATAAAGGTGCAATGAAAATCAGGGGTACGATTTTGGAGCGTTTTACTTTCATAAACTCGATTTTGAGTAAATCCAAAAAACTCATTTCTTATTATCCCTCCTTACTCGTAGCGTCTGTACTTCGCCAGCCACAAGCCCACAGCAAGGAACAACAGTGTTTCCACCAAAGCGACAAGGGCAACCGTCGAATCAGGCTGGGCGCTCATGGCTACTGCTGGTTTCAGAATAATCACAAAAGGATGCACCAGCAAAAGCGTCAGCCCCGAATTTGCAAGGGCCATACCACTCAGAAAACCGGCAACACCAATTCCAAGCGGCACCCACATATTTTCAAAGCGCGCGGAAATCAACAGCATAAACGACAGTACCGGCATGGATGTGAGAAAAGAGTATCCGGCAAAGCGTACCAGCGTACCCATCTCAAATGCTCCGTCCGGCAAGTCCGTCATTCCAATCTGTGCAAGTGCCAGGTTTTGCAGCACGATTGCAACCAAAAACATGACCGTCAGAATCAGAAATTTGCACAGATACATGGCCGGGACGCTGACGGGAAGCATATACATCTTCTTTACAGCACTTCCCTTAAATTCCATGTTGTAGATCATGCAGGCAGCAACCACGATACCGAACAGATTCAGCACCATAATCATGCCGTAGAGCTGGGTCAACAAGACATCCATCGGGGCCAGCGGCAAATTCAGGAGTGTGTCTTTCCGCACAATGAAATTGACAAATGCGTAGGCAGCTCCCAAGACACCAACGGCCAGCAGCACGGGAATCACGCCGGTTCGCTTTCCTTTCCGAAGTTCGATTGCCAGCGTTTTCATAATTTTGCCCTCTGCTTTCTGTCCATGTTATCTTTCTCAACCATAGAAAGAAACACATCTTCCAGATTGTCCGCAGCGAAGCCGGATTGCAGGGCGTATTGACGCAGATCATTCATGCTTCCCTCAAACAGCAGCCGCCCGTGGTTGAGAATCCCAATGTCATCTGCAATCAATTCGATTTCAGACAGCATATGGGACGAGATCAGCACCGTGCAGTCGTAAAGGCTGGGCAAGGATTTTACCAGATTGCGGATTTCGTGGATACCAGACGGGTCAAGACCGTTTGTGGGTTCGTCCAGAATCAGAATCGGCGGACGCCCCAAGAGCGCCCCGGCAAGGCCCAAGCGTTGCTTCATTCCCAGCGAATACTGTTTTGCCAGCCGGTCGCCAAACTCGGTCAGCCCTACCAGTTCCAGAGCATCTTCCACATCAGCTTTCGACAGTCCCAAAATGCGGCGGATAATGTCAAGATTTTCCCGCCCGGTGAGATTTGCGTAGAAAGATGGCGCTTCGATGAAAGAGCCGATCTCTTTGAGAATGGCAATCCGATCCTGCGGAAACTGTTTCCCATCAATGGTAAAGCTGCCTTTTGTGGGAGCGGTCAACCCCAACAGCATTTTCATGGTAGTGGATTTGCCTGCCCCGTTCGGGCCAAGAAAACCATAAATGCTGCCCTTGCGAATATGAAGCGAAACATGATTGACTGAAGTGAAGTTCTTATATTTCTTGGTCAAATGTTCCGTTGTAATGATATAGTCCATAGAAACATCTCCTTTCGATGCTTCTATGGTACAACTTCAACCTGACATCTACATTCTCCCGTCCTTACTTTTACCTTACTTTTTGAGGATGCCCTCCGCAGACTTGAAATCCTATGTTATAATACTTTCGGGAGGTGACGCTATGGACAACTCTTTTCTGCATCGGAAGAAGCTCTTGCTTGTAGACGATGAGCCAGATTTGCTGAAAATGGTATCCGATATTTTAAGCGATGCTGGTTTTGAAACGGTACTTACTGCCGCAACGGTAAAAGAGGCTATAATAACGGCAGAAAAAGAAAAACCCGACTTGATGGTTTTGGATGTCATGCTGCCAGATGGGGACGGCTTTTCCCTGATGAAGCAGCTCCGCACTTTTACAAATGTGCCAATCATCTTTCTGACCGCAAAAGACGAAGCAGCAGACAAGTTGGCCGGTCTTGGCCTTGGAGCAGACGATTATATTTCAAAGCCGTTTATGCCGCAGGAGCTATTACTGCGTGTCTATGCGGTTTTGCGCCGAACTTATAAAGAGGACAGCCCGCGGGTTTTCCTGGATGGATGTACGATTGATTTTAGCCGGGCAGAGGTCAACAAGGGCGGCGAGATTATCCCCCTGACCGCAAAAGAGCATACCCTGCTGGAAACGCTGGCCCGCAACGAGGGAAAGATCGTTACGGTTGACGCTCTTTGTGAAGCATTATGGGGCGACAATCCTTTCGGCTATGAAAATAGCCTGAATGCCCATGTACGGCGGATTCGGGAAAAAATTGAAGCCGATCCCTCAAAGCCCGTTTCCCTGATTACGATCAAGGGGCTGGGTTATAAACTGATTACAAGGAAGTGACGCCATGAAATCTTTTGGAACCTATATTTCAAAGCACTTGGCGTCTTTCGCTGCGTTTCTTTTGATCCTGGTAATTGTCAATGTCGTTCTGTATGGCGTGACTTTCTATCACACAGTTTCAGAGGATTACGGAGAAGCGTCCCCGCACGCCATGCTTGAGCTGACCTCTACTGCGGCTACCACAGAAGGTTTGCCCGATTATGCAGAGCAGAAATTGCGCCAGTACAATATCTGGGCCATGTATCTAACGTCAACGGGCGAATGCTTCTGGCGGCTCGATGTGCCACAAGAAGTGCCGCAACATTACAGCATTCAAGAGGTAGCTTTATTTTCCAAAGGCTATCTGGAGGATTATCCTGTTTTTGTCTGGAGTACAGAGGATGGATTGTTAGTTTTAGGGTATCCAAAGAATAGCTATATGAAGCTCACCAGCAACTACTATTCCATGGAGACTATTCAGAAAATTCCCCTCTATGTGATAGGAATGTTGGGCATGGATGTGCTGTGCCTGTTTTTGGCCTACTATTTTTCAAAACGCAGGATCATCCAGAACACGGAACCGATTGTAGATGCCATTGAAACATTGGCCGATGGCAAACCCGTTTCTCTCCATATTGATAGAGAGTTATCCGAAATTGCGAACAGCGTAAATAAAGCCTCTCTGATATTAAGCAGGCAAAACGAAGCCAGAGCCAACTGGATCAGCGGGGTCTCTCATGACATCCGAACTCCGCTTTCTATGATTATGGGCTATGCAGACCGGATCGCCGCAGACAAAACAGCCAGTGAGGGGGTAAAAGAGCAGGCTGTGATCGTGCAAAAGCAAAGCGCCAAAATCAAAGAACTCGTGCAGGATTTGAATTTAGTATCGCAGTTGGAATATGAGATGCAGCCGCTTCATAAAGAGATGGTTCGCTTATCCAAACTACTGCGATCCTATGTAGCAGACCTGTTGAATACAGGAATTTCCGATAGCTACAACATCGGAATTAAGATCACTCCTGACGCCGAAAATGCTGTGTTGGAATGTGATGCCAGATTGATTTCGCGAGCTGTAAACAACCTTGTCCAGAACAGCATGAAACACAACCCACAGGGCTGTGAAGTCTGCATTTCTCTGACAGCATCGCAAAACCATCTTATCTTGGCGGTTACGGATAACGGAATGGGTCTGCCTGCTGAAAAGCTGCAAGAGCTGGAAGAAAAACCGCATTATATGGAAAGCACAGATGAACGGCTTGATTTAAGACATGGGCTTGGATTGCTGATTGTCCAACAAGTCGCCATAGCTCATAACGGCACTTTCAAACTTACTAATGTTTTCCCGAAAGGGTGTGAAGCCACTTTAATATTCCCGTATATCGGATAAACAGGCAAGTACAAATCTATAAGAAAACGCCAGATTTCCGTGAGGGAAAACTGGCGCGCCAAGAACAGCCATTATTATACTGAATTACATGGAACGATAATGCCGATGCAATGTTATACTTGCCCGGAGGAGGAGCAATGCTTTTTTTAACTGATGTAGATCATGTGGGCTTTGAAAAAGCAAACGAGACACGGCAAAATAACCTCCAATCGGCTACCGTGTCCCTGCAAGTCGTCATAGGTTTGTGTAGGCGCAAAGAAACGGCGGCTCTGAAAATCAAAGCCGCCGTTTCAAATGGGCATGAAAATATGTCAGCTCTACGACGGCTTTTTTTCTTTTGCCGTCGTCCGGCAGAGTATTATTCAATATTTAATTCAATGTTTCCAGTGAAATTCTCACATTCAATGCCGATATAGTTTCCACCTTCAGGGAGTGTAATTGTATCACTATATGTTCCGGTTGTTTCAAACAAAGTGACTGCTTCATCAGCTCCAGAAATCCAAAATACTTTTGCAGTTCCCTCCGTAACCTCCAGCGCGCAGTCAATAGACAGATCCTTACCAGCTTCACGCTTTATGGAAGTTCCTCCGAACAAATACTCTGTACCTGAAAAATCCTCATAGTTGGCTGTATAGCTTCCTGTATAATCATCAATTCCTTTTTCTTTCGTACCTTGTAAGGATGAATTTCCGGTAAGCGCTATGGAACCAGCAGACTGAACAATATTGTTATACTGATCGAGAAATTCGTCTTTTGTACAACCTGAAAGCACAGAAGCACCCAATAGTATCAGGCATAATGATAAAACTATTTTCTTCACAGCTATCACCTTCCTTTCCTGCGTACAGCACGCTTTCCTTTTCCCTTGGCATTTGCCTGTTTACGGGATTTCATTTCTTTTTTGTTACTGGACATCAGTAACAACAGCACCGCCCAGAGAACCATGATGCCAACCCCAATGACCGCCAACAAAGGGGTTGAGGATGTGGTTGTTCCGGCATATTCACTCATGTCAAATCCCACTAAAATCAGCGCAGCAGAGAACGGATAGATGCTGGCAAGGATACCACTTTTGAAAAACAACATGCTGTATCCAAGGAAGAACGCCAGAATGGAACCGCCCAGATATGCCCCTCGGATCTGCCCAAAAATCAGGATCAGCGGCATACAGACCAAATAGGTCGTCAGAGCCGCTAACACGATCTGCGTACCTCCATGAAAAAACACTTCCGCTGTCAATCCCGATAATCCAACCGTCAAACCAGTAATCAAGGTAATGCCAACGCTGTATATTCCCAGCAGAACTGCAAGCATACCGACTAAAAGTAACTTAGCTCCCAACATTTTCGGCATAGAAACAGGAATTGTCATGATGTTTTTCAGTGTATCATGAGTGGATTCTCTGTCTATAAGCCATCCTCCGATCATTACCAGTGAAATTGGAAGGAATATCTGAGTGTTTCCCCAAACAACATTTTCAAATAGTGCAGAAAAATCATAGTTTGGATTTCGGTACTCCGCCTCCATAATCAACTGGCTTCCATATTGCACCAAAGGACAAAGTGCAAGCGCTACCAACCCTACCAAAAGGATTTGGCACCGGCGCAGTTTCAATAATTCCGATTTTAATAAGTTCCACATAGTCACACCCCCTTAGATTTCCTGTCGCCGGTAAACAAATGCAATCAGCGCAAGAAATACAATGGCTTCCACAATAATCACACCGAATACCTGAACACCATTCAGAAAATACGGACTGACCCGTTCCAACAAATCTGCTAACTCCGCACTGGTCTGGCTTTGGTCATAAAATTGGAATGTCCAGCGGAAGGCCAGCGGCCCCGGAAACAGGGTTCCTATGTTCAAACCAAAAGGCTGTGTGAGAAACATATCGTTCGTGGAAAGGATAGAATTCGCAATCGTATAGAAAAAGGTAATCACAACAGACACGATATAGTTTTTATTAAGAAGAACAACGAGCAGAATACAGGGAAGTGCGCCCACCCACATAATCAGCCCTTCTTCAATTCCAACGCCAAACAAGGTCCAAAACCCAACCGGTTCCCAACCCTGAAACAACAAAACCGCAAGATTTACCAATCCTCCAACTGCCATAAAGCCAACGGCAAACAACAGTAAAACCAGCATCTTGGACAGCACCAGCTTGGTTCTATTTACCGGTACGGTAACAAGGTTTTTCAGTGTGTCATTATCAAATTCCTCAAACAACAGATTCGAAGCCAGTATCACAAGAAGCGGCATCAAAAGCAAATATGCACTAAGCTGGAATAGGCTGGACATCACTCCATTTACAGCATCCACATCAGTGTTTACATCTGCCAGAAAGAAAGCATAAGCCAATGGCATGAAAACAGAAAGCAGTAGGGAAATAAATACCAATGGCTTCCGTTTTAATTTCAAAAATTCGCATTTGATTAGTTTAAGCAATTCCTTCGCCCCCTGTCACACGCTTGAAGTAATCTTCAAGACTTTCTTCACAGGTATGTGCTTCTGATACCTCCAATCCGTTTTCTACAAAAGCAGTTACAATTTTCCCCACGGGTAGCTCCATATTGTGTAGACGCAGATTGTGGTCGTCCTGTATGGAAAAATGGGTTTCATGGAAATTGCGTTCCAAAATTCTTGCCGCCTGTGCAGTATCAGAGAGCGTAAAACGGATATGCTTACTGCTTTTTTGCTCCAGCTCAGCAAGGCTTTCTTCTTCCAGCAACGCGCCGTGGTCGATAATTCCAATATCGTCAGCCAGCAAGGAAATCTCCGAAAGAATGTGACTGGAAATCAAAATAGTTTTTCCTCTTGCGTCGCAAAGCTCCCGAATAAAGGAGCGTACTTCTGCAATACCGATGGGATCGAGGCCGTTGATCGGCTCATCCAAAATCAAAAGCTCCGGATCGTGCATGACGGCAAGGGCAATCGCCAACCGCTGCTTCATACCAAGAGAGTATTGCGAAAACAGCTTTTTATCCTTGTAAGGAAGCCCGACCAAATCCAGAGCGTCCTTGATTGCATGGCTGTTCGGCACTCCCCGTAGAGTAGCAAAAATACGCAGATTTTCCGTTGCGGTCAGATTCGGATAAAAGCCGGGGGACTCAATTAGACTGCCAATGCGGGGGAGCAGCTTCTTTTCATTCCCTTGCAAAGACTTTCCCCAGATTTTGACCTCCCCGGAAGTCGGCTTCGTTAAGCCCAACAGCATTTTCATAGTTGTGGTTTTTCCGGCTCCGTTTCTACCCAACAGACCATAAATTCTCCCACGCTTCACATGGATATTTAAGTCAGCCACACTCTTTTGTGAGCCGTATTGCTTCATCAGATTTTTTGTTTCAATGATATAATTTGTATCCATATTCAAAACCTCCTGTTCTGTAAGGTATTCTATCATGCTAATCTTGCATTAACCTTGCCGCAACCTTGCATTAACCTTGCAATTAAGGAATGAATTGCAATGCAAATCCTATTCCGCTACTTCTCAATCCGTTTGGGGATTGAGAAGGTTCCCATGCCATTTTCTAAAAGACTTCTGAAAATAAGTAAGGCTCCCGCCATAAAGACGGGAACCCGCTTAACTCTCCAAAGGAAAAAGCAACATAAATTCAGTTCCTTTTCCCGGCAAACTTTCAACTGTTATACTCCCACCCATCTTTTCTACAAGCTGATGGACAATAGAAAGACCAAGACCGCTTCCTTTTTCAGACCGTCCTTTGTCACACTTATAGAGCCGTTCAAAAATGTGTTTCAAATCTTCCTTCTCAATTCCCACTCCATTATCCGCCAGCAACAGCTCCATACTGTTTTCCTTCTTCGACAGGGAAATTTTAATTTTGTCTGCATGGCTATGAGCGATTACATTTTGAATAAGGTTATTGATGATCCTCATATAGCTATCCATATCTAATCTTACCCGGACAGGCTGTTCAGGAATATCAATGTCATAATTAACCTGTTTATCCTCAAAAATCGGTATCCAGTCGATCAGAATATTTCTTGTCAGCTCTGCCACCTCAACGCTCTGGATCTCCAAAGCAAACTCGTTGGAATTTAACTTGAACCAGTCAAAAAGTACATCAATGTATTCTTTCAGATCATGAGCTTTCCGACGGGCGGTTTCAATATAATCATCCCGGTCTTTTCCTGTGACCAGTCCTTTGTGTGCAGCGTCAAGATACCCAAGCAGAGTAGTAAGGGGCGTTCGCACGTCATGGGAAAGGCTCGTCATAAGCTGGCGGTTGGTTTCTTCTGTCTGCCGTACAGTTGAAAGTCTGCTTTCATAGGCCACAACGATCTCATTAATTTCATAGGCAAGAGGTGCTGTCAGTTCATTTGTTGCAGATAGAATACGCCGGTTGCCATTTCCGTTTTTCACATCAACCAGCACATCGGTCATTTCTGCTATTTGTTTTTTTACACGCCGAACGAGAACGATGGAAGTCAATACAGCCCCAACAGCAATCACAATGGACAAGAATACGATAATTTCCATGCTGACTACACCTCCTTATTAAACCGGTAGCCAATCCCTTTGACCGTTTGTATATACTTTGGGCTTGAAGGATTGACTTCTAATTTTTTACGAAGTCGACTGATAATCGCCATAATGTTACTGTCATCATAGAAATATTCTTCGCCCCATACTTCCTCATAAATCTGCTGTTTGGTCAAAATTTTCCCTTGATGCTTTGCACAGTACAGGAGCAAATCAAATTCCTTTGGGGGCAGTTCAAAAGTGCCGTTTGATGTAGTAACAGAACGATTTTCAAGGTCAATCTGCAATCCGTCAAAATTTAGCTTTTGTATGGCTCCAGCTTGCTGATTAAAGCGAGTGTAGCGGCGAATAAGAGACGCAATACGGGCAATCAGTTCATCCATATCAAACGGTTTTGTAAGATAATCGTCCGCTCCGGCCCGTAAGCCCCGTACTTTAGAAATGCTGTCATTTTTAGATGTGAACATCAAAATCGGCAGACTGTTCTCTTTGCGGATTTCTTCCAGCGTTTCAAAGCCATCCATACCAGGCATCATCACATCCAGCACCACAAGCTGATACTCCTGCTCTCTTAATTTTTGTAAGCCCTCTTTTCCGGTATTACAAAAATCAGCTTCTATGTTTTCTGCTTGTACGCTACGTTTAATCAAAGCGCACAGTTCTCTGTCATCATCTATAATCAGGATTTTATTCATGGTGCAACCCCTTCCCTTGTTTTGTCCTTCCGTCAATCGGCTTTTCTGCGTTCTTTGGGATCAGCCAAACACCAGCCATCTTTACAGCGCCGGGGATACGCCCAGCAGCGCAATAGTAATTTACTCTACGAGGTGTCACGCCCCATTTTTCGGCGGCCTCTTTTAGTGTCATATAATCCATTATGCACCTCCACAGAGTACATTATAGTTCTTTGCCTCGAACAATACAAGTTTATCTGTTCCAACGCAAGCGTTTCTTTGTTGTATAGTTCTTCAGGTGTTTTTGCGTAGATAGCTACGAGCTTACCATTCGCGTCTTTGATTCTGGTCCTATAATATAGGACACCTCTTTTCATAACTGTGCCATATGTACTGATGAAGGAGGAAAACTTGTCCTTCTTATTAACACTGACAAAAAAGGCAAAAAACAGGCGCATCAAATGAAATTTTATCAAAAATATTTTACAAGCTGCTTTAATCCACGGCGGATACTGTCTCGGACACGGCTTGGGTCTACACCTTCTACTTCGGCAATTTCATTTACCGTCATTCCCAGATAGTATCGGGCATAAATTCGCTTTGCCTGTTTCTCCGGCAGCTTCATCACAGCGGCATAGACCTGCTCCTGAAACTGTTTTTCCTCCAGAACCATCTCCGGTGTCTGCGGCTTCAACAGCACCGCATTTTCAATGCCATTCTCGCAATCCAGAGAATACTGTGCTTTATAACGATACATCTTTCGCTCATACGCAGCCTCCGCACGTTCAGCTGCCCGAATAGTCTCCATTACTTCCTCTGTCACATCTACAAAAAAGTCTGTTGTATAAACATCAGGATAAAGTTCCCGAAGGTTAATTTTCTTCATTATGTACCTCCATTTCGATTCACGGGTGATTGACGGGTGAATCGAATGGAGGCGGGGACCGACACCGGCAGACAACCGGGTCATCTCCGAAAAAATGGCAACAAAAAACGCCAGATTTCCGTGAGGGAAAACTGGCGCGCCAAGAACAGCCATTATTATACTGAATTACATGGAACGATAATGCCGATGCAATGTTATACTTGCCCGGAGGAGGAGCAATGCTTTTTTTAACTGATGTAGATCATGTGAGCTTTGAAAAAGTAAAAGGGGCACGGCAAAATAACCTCCAATCGGCTACCGTGTCCCTGCAAGTCGCCATAGGATTGTGTAAACGCAAAGAAACGGCGGCTCTGAAAATCAAAGCCGCCGTTTCATAGGCGCGTGAAAATGTGTCTGCTGTACGACGGCTTTTTTCTTTTGCCGTCGTCCGGCAGATTAAAATATTGAATTACAATTCATTGATGGTTGCAGTAATCGGCATGTTACAGATGCGTTTTGCCGGAGCGAAAGGTGCAAGAAGAGAAGTGAACACAAGCAACACCAGTATTTCTCCAATAGATGTTAAAGGGATTTGCCATGCCGTTCCCCAATAATTTGTAATCATCTGCGAATAGAGAAAATGATGCAGCGGTAACCCCAGACCACAACCTGCGAGGAGTCCAAGCGTAGTGTACGTGGCGGTTTCCATGAGAATCATCTTCTTGATTTGTAAACTATCCATCCCCACTGCACGCATGGCTCCGTATTGATTTGTTCTTGCAGACACGCTCATAGAAATACTGTTTACCGTATGAATAATAGTAATCAATGTGATCACGGCGAGGAATCCATAAACAAACAGGCAGAACATAAAATAGGTATTTTGTGTGTCTTTGTTTTGCGCCAGTCGATCATAAAAGCGATAATGTCCATTTGCCAATACGTGAAGATCATTTACATTCTGCTCTGTTGCTTTTTTGGACAGCTGTACGTCAAGAACAGCATAGGCATCTTTGCCTGTAATTTCCTTGAACGTTTTCTCTGAGCAAATCACAGTTGGCTGATCCGATGTATCAAAGGGACTATCTTTCAAGACTCCAGCCACGGTAAGCTCTGTCTGCTCCAGCTGAATCGTATCTCCAACCTTCAAAGAATTGCTTTTATCAAAAACCGTCAGTACACCGTTGCCTTCAGAGACAGCCGATATATCACCTGCAATCAAATCTTCAGCTGCCCACTGAAACTGCTGATTCTCATAAGAAATCAAATCAATTTGCCCCAATTTCCCTTCATATTCTGCAGGAAGGCTTTGATACATCCGCCCAAATACCCGCTTTACATACGGCCGGCTTTCCACCTCTTTGGCAAAACTTTGTTTAATGTCGCACAGGTTATCAGGACTACTATAAAAGACATCTGGTGCCCATGGCTTTAAGGGATTGAGTGCCATATTCACCCATTGTATAAGAACGGAAAAGCTCAAAATCATAATGATGCTGAGTGCAAAGGAGCCAGTCATGAGAAGTAGATTTTTTGGAGAGGATACGGCATGATGAATCCCCAAGGCCATCTCAATTTTCAAAAAGTTCTGCTTGATTGGCCGGGATGTGTTCCAATTTTCGGAAAGATTTCCGGTAACAGCCGCAACCGGAGAAACACCTGCCGCCCGCCTTGCGGGAGAGATGGAAGATAACAGCACGGTCAAAACACCAACAACAATTCCGCTGATGATACCGACACTACTAATCCCAAATAGCGGAATCTGTACAAATTCAGCGCCCGCACCAAACCGGAGCAGTGCACAAAGCATCCACGTGCCCACAATCCCAACTATCACGCCAATCGGAACCGCTGTTTTGCACCAATAGAGTGCTTCCAACTTGACTATGTGCATAACTTGTGCCCGGCTTGCTCCAATACAACGAAGCATTCCAAAAAATTGTGTTCTCTCTGCGGTTCTGCTGTTCAGGCTTCCCGCAATCATAAAGACTCCCGCAGCCAAAACCAGAACAAACAAGATTGCAGCTACAAGGTACATTCCCATGACATAAGAATCACTGCTGAAGCCCGTCAATCCCAGCAAAGCCGTGTTTTCGGATAATGTTTCGTCTGTAAAGCCATATGTTTTCCGCAACTCTGCAATCACCTTACGAATATGGATATTCTCGTAAAAGCGCACAAAACAAACGGGAGCAAGCTTACTTCCTTCTGCTTTTGCAAGACTTTGGAAGGAGTCCCAATTTAGAAAAGCCCCCACAATGTCTGCATCTGTGGTAATGGTAACATCTCCTCCAAAACCGGAAATCGTATAGCCAAAATCTCCAGCTGGTGTATGTACGGTAATCGCCTCTCCAATCTTCAGAGAAAGCAGTTCTTTTGAACGATTCGAAAGTAAAATTTCATTCTCTTTTGTAGGATATCGGCCTTCAGTCAAATTGTCATAGATCTCCGTTAGAATCGCATTATCACCACCTACGATGACGCAGCTTTTTCCATTGATCGTATAGTCTTCGGATAAATCAAAGTTCAGTCCGTCATAACGGGAGGACGTCATCACATCTGTTCGCTGTGCGATTTGCTCAATCTGTTGCTCGGATGGCTCCTTCAACATGATATGCCAGTTCCCATGTTCTTTGATCACTCGTGTCTTTTCCATTCGGATCGCCATATCTGCCATGCTGAAAATCATCGTAACCAACAGCACTGAGATAATGATGCACAGCATCGTCATCCTATTCTGTCTCTTCCGCACCTTTGCAGAAATCGGAATAAGGCTAAGATAGCTTTTCATTCGCGGCACCTCCCGAAGTCGGTCAGTACACCGTCCGATACCTGCAAAACCCGGTCAGCCGTTTGCGCGATACTGCGATTGTGGGTAATCATAATGATGGTTTGTTCGTATTTTTTCGACGCCTCTTTTAGCAAGGCAATAACCTCGCTGCTATTCTGCGTGTCCAGATTGCCGGTCGGCTCGTCAGCTAAGATCAGGGCTGGCCGGGTAATCAGTGCCCGCCCAATTGCCACACGTTGCTGCTGACCACCGGAAAGCTGGCTCGGCAGGTGATTTCGGCGCTCTTTCAGATTCAGCACCGCCAGTAGTTCTTCCAGATACTTTTTGTCCGGCTTCTGGTGGTCCAGCAACACAGGGAATATGATATTCTGCTCCACGGTCAGCTCCGGCACAAGGTTGAACGCCTGAAAGATAAAGCCGATATTCCTACGCCGAAACACGGTCAACTTCTTGTCGTTCATGGAAAAAATGTCCTTGCCGTCGATCAGCACCTTGCCTGACGTAGGCGTGTCCAATGCGCCGATCATGTTCAGCAGTGTACTTTTGCCGGAACCGGATTCTCCGACGATTGCCACATACTCGCCCTTTGGAACAGAAAAGCTGACATCCTTTAATGCCTTGACAGCGGTTTCTCCGTTGCCATAGGTCTTACTGATATTTTTGACTTCTAATAAGTTCATAGTGTAAACACCTCTTTCTGAATGATTTTGCGATATAGGCAGGCTGTCTTTGTTTGTCCTGCCTATGTGTGAGAGAATAGCACCTGAATCTTACTGTAAGCCTACAGCCAGCCTACAATTTTGTAGGAATCAGAAAATTCATTGTGAAAGTTGTCCCGATACCTAATTCGCTGTCAACCTCAATGGTGCCATTATGTGCTTCAACGATTGCCTTTGCCAAAGGTAATCCCAGTCCAATCCCTTGCTTGTCCTTAGAAAAACGACTGCGATAAAACCGCTTGAAGATGTGATGTATATCTTCTGGGTGGATGCCGCATCCATTATCCGTTATCACAATTTGGACACCAGACGGCAACTCCTTCCACGCAACATGAATTGTTGCACCACTTTCTGTATGGTCAAACGCATTTTTCACAATATTGTCGATTGCCTCATTCAACCAATCACGATCACAAAAAAGAGAAAGATGATCCGAGCCAGACAGAATGATTTCTTTCTTTTCCTGTCTGGCTCTATATGCAAAATGCAGTTCAATATCCTGCATCATATCTGCAACATTTTCTGCGTTCTTTTCCAAGACAATGGCTCCGGCATCCAATCTTGTAATCTTGAGCAGACTTTGCACCAGTGTTTCGATACGGTCAAGTTCCTGCTCAGACAAACCCGCAAATTCTTTCACAGATGACACTTCTATATCCTCGTCCTGAAGCAGTCCGTTATAAATGTTCAGAGCCGCCAGTGGTGTTTTCAGTTGGTGTGAAATGTCGGAGATTGTATTTTTCAAAAACTCTTTCTCTCGTAACTCGTTATCTGCATGGGCATTTAACACTGCCGCTAAAGAATTGATAGAATGAAACAGTCGGTACAATTCGCCCTCATTGTCACATTCAATACGGGCATTGCGATCACCATCAAGATACGCATTGATTTCTAATATCGCCTGCTCCATGATCTGATTTTGCCGATTAAAATATACAAAGCAGACTGCCCATACAGCACCGCCAGCCAATAGAAAAAGGATTAGCAATAACAGAGAAAGCCGGCGATATGACAGCCATAGAAAAACCTCGGCTAAGAGAAATGTAACCCCCAAAACCAGTGAAAGCGAAAGAAATAGATTTTTGATTTCTTTATTTGCCAGTATCTTCATACTACACCTCACCCGATAATATTCCATTTATATCCCATACCTCGAACAGTCAGGAGCATTTGTGGTTCGCTTGGATTATCCTCGATCTTCATACGAAGCCGACGCATATAGACCGTAAGGGTACTACTGTCGATATAATTCCCGTCGCAATCCCATAGCTTATCTAAAATTTGTCCCTTTGTCAGCACCATGCTTGGGTTTCTCATAAACAAGCACAGTAGCTTGTATTCCGCGGCAGTCAAATCCAACAGCTCCCCATTTTTGAAAACCTGTCCTTGCAGCAAAAGAACCTTGATGCCATTCGACTGCAATTCTGTGTCTGCTGCTTGAAAAGAATTTGCACGTCGAAGTAAGGCGTTAATCCTTGAAACGAGAACCCCCAGTTTGAACGGTTTTGTGATATAGTCATCACCTCCAATATCCAGCCCCATAATAATACTTGTTTCCTCATCCGAAGCCGTCAGAAAAATAATTGGCACCTTTGATGTAAGTCGAACTCTTTTGCAAAATTCAAAGCCAGACCCATCTGGCAGAGATACGTCCAACACCAACAAATCATATTTTCCGTCTGTCCACAATTCCTCCGCTTCTTTGAGCGTTCTGGCGATATTTAATTCAAATCCCTGCTTTTTGAAAGCAAAAGAAAGCCCGTTAATCAGGCTTAGATCATCTTCAAGAAGTAATATATTACTCATACTTTTCTGCCTTTCCTTGTTTTGTTCGACCATCAATCGGCTTTTCCGCATCCTTTGGAATTAGCCAGATAGTTGCCATCTTTACAGCTCCAGATATGCGCCCGGCGGCACAATAGTAATTTACTCTACGAGGTGTCACGCCCCATTTTTCGGCGGCCTCTTTTAGTGTCATATAATCCATTCTGCACCTCCACAGAGTACATTATAGTTCTTTGTCTCGAACAATACAAGTTTATCACCAATCGCAGCTTTATAAAATTGGCATAATCGTACAGTTTTTCAGGCATAATAAGGTCATTCCATCACATAAACCGGAACGATACAATATTATTGAGGTGAACGATTATGCCGATTGATGATTTAACTGCTTTAGGGCAAAAAATGCGGGAAGCCCGAAAGAATAAAGAACTGACACAACAGGAGCTTGCGGATCTGAGCCATGTTTCTGTAAAGCAAATCGCCAATATCGAAAAGGGGAAAATGAATCCTTCTTATTTAATTTTAAGAGCATTGGCAAAGGTCCTGCACATCTCTTTAGATACACTTATAAATCCAGATGTTTCTCTGGAGGATGAGGGTGTCAATCAGATGAAAATGCTTTATTCCAGCTGTCCGCCAGAAATGCGTGACACCCTGTTGCATCACACCCAGGAAACGGTGAAAGAACTGACAGAGTTGTCCGAGATATTTGAAATGAATTGAGCCAGTGAGTGAAATTTAACGATTCTCTCACTGGTTCTTTTCAATTTCGGAGAAAAGAGGCAAGCAATGCCTGTGTTAATACACACAGGCCCGCAGAGAAGAAAATCCCTCCGTGATTTTCCTCTCCGCTTGCTTGTTGAGGGCAGCGCCCCCAAGCCCCTTTGAACACAGAATTTCATTCTGTGGCTGCGCGGTATCCGTTCCATGCGACGAAACCCTGTGATTGCTGACCTGTTCCACCGCATGAAGTACATGGAACGCCGTGGAAGTGGTCTGCGCAAAATCGTCAGTGAAACTGAAAAGCTGCCTGGATACACAGAGGCATATAAGCCCGAATTTTCCTCAACAGCGACAGATTTCAGAGTTATTTTGAAAAATGTAAACTACAACTTAGAGGGTGATACCCACCAAGTTACCCACCAAGTTACCCACCAAGATATTGAACTATCAACGATGTCCAAACAGATTTTGGCTTTTTGCACAACACCAAAATCCAAGAAAGAGCTTGCAGTATTTTGCGGCTTCAAAGATTTAAGAAACTTCACTTTGAAGCATATCAATCCGCTTTTAGAATCCGGGCAATTAGAAATGACTATTCCCGATAAACCTAAAAGTCGCAATCAAAAATATATTACAGTTCGTTCCGAATAAACAGAGAAGCAGGGCATTGGGTCTCATCTCCCATTGTCCTGCTTCTTTTTCATTCCAAATTATATTCACATCATTTACCCATACGCCCAATCCTGGATCGCAAATTTCAAACTCTGCACCTTGCCCAGCAGCCAGATCGTAGCCAGCGGCAGTCCCATCGGGCTAATCAAAAATGCCATAACCAGCAAAATTGCACCATTCTGCGGGGAATAGGTAATCAGCACAGCCACGCCAAGCAGAGCAATTACCGTGCTGAGCAGACCAAGCACCAGACCGGATATGTAGATCAGCCCCATGCAGAGCCAGACAAAAAGCGTCAACACCCAAATGACCGGTGCAGTTACAATCATCAGCAAACATTTCAAAACCAAGCTGATTGTCAGGCTTCCTTGTGGGTCCCCGTCGATTAAAAGCACTTTCTTTCCGGCCTGTGCCAGACCTATTCCCAAGTTCGCACAGGTTGTTGTTTTGCCAACGCTTCTCCGCTCCCGCTCCGGTCGGTGCTGAACATGTGCCACTGGCACATAGCACCTTTTCTGGTTGTCCTATTTCCACTAAGGCCGTTTTTTGACCCCATTTTTGCCGGTTGTCCTATATTTAACCTAAAAATTGAGTGAAAACGGCTCTCGTTTGGTCAAATGAGGTCAAACTATATCAGCCCGTTTAGGTATAAGAAAACCCCGGAAAACCTTGATTTTCCGGGGTTTTGTAAACCTTTTGATATAGTCTGAGCAGTCGATTATCGCTTGCTGAACTGCGGAGCGCGACGAGCTGCTTTGAGACCGTATTTCTTACGTTCTTTCATACGTGGGTCACGAGTTAAGAATCCAGCAGCTTTCAGAACTGGTCTGTAGTCGTTGTCTGCCTGAAGAAGGGCTCTTGCAACACCATGTCTGATGGCACCAGCCTGTCCTGTGTATCCACCGCCATGAACGTTAACTAATACGTCAAATTTGCCTTCTGTTTCTGTTGCAGCTAAAGGCTGACGAACGATAACTTTCAGTGTATCTAATCCAAAATATTCATCGATATCTCTTTTATTGATTGTGATCTTACCGGTTCCAGGTACAAGATAAACTCTTGCGATTGATTTTTTTCTTCTTCCTGTTCCGTAGAATTTTGCGCTAGCCAATGTTTTCTACCTCCTAATTAAAATGTTAAAGCTTCTGGTTTCTGAGCTTCATGTTTGTGTTCCGGTCCTGCATATACGAAAAGTTTTGTGTACATGCTTCTTCCTAAAGGTCCTTTTGGAAGCATACCTTTAACTGCGAGCTCGATAACTCTCTCAGGTTTCTTTGCTAACATTTCTTTTAATGTGGTTTCTCTCATTCCACCTACATAATCGGAGTGATTGTAGTAGATTTTCTGCTCTAATTTCTTACCTGTAACTTTGATCTTGTCAGCGTTTACGATGATTACATAATCACCTGTGTCTACGTGTGGTGTAAACTGTGGTTTATTTTTTCCTCTTAAAACGCTTGCTACTCCGGATGCCAGACGGCCAAGAGTACATCCATCAGCGTCAACTACATACCATTTTCTTTCGATTTTATCTGGATTAGCCATATAAGTCTGCATGGTTTTACCTCCTGTTATTTATCAACGATAGTTTAATTAACCGCGGAATTTCCCGCGAATATAAGTTATTGGAAACGCCGGTGCTAAAAATGCGGAAATGTCCGAAACCGCTGATAAATACTTTCGCCTGGGCTATTTGGCTTAAGCATCTCGCACTACGTCACATTTGGTTATTATATTATAAGGGTTCTGTTCTGTCAATAGGTTTTGTGTCGTTTTTTCAATTTTTTTCGTTACTCCCCCGTTTTTTGTTTTCAGCAAAAAAACTGTTGATCAGTTATCCCACCGGCAATTATCGAAACGGATGATTTTCTCCTCCTGACTATCATCAATCAAAAAATTCAATCCCCATCAGTGTCAGTCCCTGGGCCGGAGCTGTCGGTCCTGCCATTTCCCGGTTGCAGGCTTCCAGGATTGTTTTTACTCTCTCAGGTGGATACTGTCCGTTTCCTACTTCGATCAGAGTTCCGGAGATGATTCGTACCATGTTGTAGAGGAATCCTGTTCCTGTTACACGTATGGTTACGATATCTCCGTCACGCCATACATCAATTCCTGTCACTGTACGGATAGTTGTTTTTACCTGCGCTTTTGCACCGCAAAAAGAAGCAAAATCATGCTGTCCGATCAGGTATGAGGTTGCTGCTTTCATCTTATCTACATCCAGTTTGTAGTGGTAGAAATAGGTGTATAAGCGCTCTGTCGGAACCGGGAATTTGCGATTCAGGATGCGGTATTCGTATGTTTTCTCGCTGTCGCAATAACGGGGATGGAAATCCGGTTCTACTTCTTCAGAGAGCTGAATACGGATATCTTCCGGAAGACGCTGGTTCAGTGCATAGGAAATCTTTTCCCCGGGAATGCGTGTGTTGGTGTCAAATACTGCCACGTTTCCCATGGCATGAACCCCTGCGTCTGTACGGCTTGCACCGATCGTTTCTATCTTCTCGCCAAGAAGCTCGGACAATGTATCATTTAATACCCCCTGTACAGTAATCCCGTTTGGCTGTGTCTGCCAGCCGCAATAGTTTGTGCCGTCATATGCAACTACAAGACCAATTCTTTTCATCTGTTTTCCTCCATAAAAATTGAAAACTTTTGTTATAACAAAATAAACAATATGCTGTAATCCTTTCCTACCGGATTACAGCATATAAAATATCTTTATAAATTATATCAGTACTTTCTCAGATTCCCACAATTCTGAAAACAATGGCGATTCCCAGATAAGCCCACATCACCACATAGGAAATGTAGTCTCTGGACTCATAACGCAATGGCTTCATCTGGGTTCTGTTATCCCCTCCATGATAGCACCTTGCTTCCATGGCCATGGCCAGATCATTTGCTCTTCTGAACGCAGAAATAAACAGCGGAACCAGAAGCGGAATCATATTTTTTGCCTTCTGAATTATATTTCCGGTTTCAAAATCTGCGCCACGTGCAATCTGTGCTTTCATGATCTTATCGGTTTCCTCCATAAGGATCGGGATAAAACGCAGCGCAATAGACATCATCATGGCAATCTCGTGGATTGGCACATGAAGTTTATTTAACGGCCTGAGAAGTCGTTCCAGACCATCTGTAAGTTGATTGGGTGTGGTAGTCAGCGTCATAAGAGAAGAACCGATCACCAGATACGTCAGGCGGATGGCCATTCTTCCGGCCAGCTTCAGGCCCTCCTCTGTCACATGCAGGATTCCCCACTGCCAGAGAACCTTTCCGGGTGTCAGAAATATATTAAATACCACTGTGATCATAAGAAGCATCACGATTGCCTTCAGTCCCTTGAACATAAATTTCACAGGAACTTTGGAAAGAATGATCATCGCTGCCAGAAATATAGTTGCCACTGCATATCCCGGAAATGTATGGAATACAAAGACAGAGATGATGAACACCAGCGTACCCACCAGCTTTGCTCTCGGATCCATTTTGTGCAGAACGGAATCTGCAGGATAATACTGTCCTATTGTAATGTCTCGGATCATACTTCCTGCCCTCCCTCATTCTCTTCTTGTTCTGCAGACTTTTTATCCATTGTTTCCTTCTGAATGCTTAAATCTTCATCAGGCGCATCTGAATGAGACTCTTTCGTCCCATCCTCAGTCAGATCAGCTTCCATCTCACTAATTAAGGTTTCTGCTTTGGCATTTTCTTTTTTCGACTGACTGTCTGAAACAGATTGTCTGTCACCGGACAATTTCCCGGGATTACATTTTCTTAAAACTGCAAGGATATTCTCTTTTGCCTCATCCACCGTTGTAGCAGTTACATCTACATCCAGGCCTTTTTCCTTCAACGCATGCATGATATAAGTAATCTGCGGTGCTGCAAGTCCCATGGCTTCCAGCTCTCTGTAATGAGCAAATACTGCTTTGGGAGCATCGTCATAGGCGATTTCTCCGTCATTGACTACAATCAGTCTCTCCGCATATTTCGCAATATCCTCCATGCTGTGGGATACAAGGATAATAGTAATCCCTCTTACTTTATGAAGCTCTGCGATCTGGTCAAGGATATCATCTCGTCCTTTCGGATCCAGACCTGCAGTTGGCTCATCCAGAATAAGAATTTTCGGGTTCATTGCCAGTACACCGGCAATGGCAACTCTTTTCTTCTGTCCGCCGGAAAGCTCAAAAGGGGATTTACTGAAATTTTTCTCCTTGAAACCTACGTGCTGCAGTGCTTTCTTTGCTTCTACTTCTGCCTCTTCCCTGGATAATCCCTGATTCATGGGACCAAAGCATACATCAGAAAGCACATCATTCTCAAAGAGCTGATGCTCCGGATACTGAAATACAAGACCAACCTCGCTTCGCAGGGCACGACGATCATATTTCTCTCCCCAGATATCCTCTCCATTATAAGTGATCGTACCGGAAGTCGGACGGATAAGCGCATTGAAATGCTGGATCAGTGTAGATTTCCCACTTCCTGTATGTCCGATAATTCCGATAAACTGTCCGTCCGGAATAGAAAGATTGATATCTTTCAGCGCATGGATCTCATAGGCAGTTCCCGGACTGTAGGTATAAGTTACATTTTTTAATTCTATTGACATAAGGCATTCACCAGCTCCTCTGTAGTCAGTATTCCCTCCGGAACATCCACTCCGGCTTTATGAAGTTCGTGTGCCAGAAGTGTTACCTGCGGCACATCCAGTCTGTATTCTTTCAGAGTTTCCACCTGTGAGAAAATCTCTCTGGGTGTTCCCTGCATCACCACTTCTCCGTTGTCCATAACATATACCTTGTCCGCATGAACAACTTCTTCCATATAGTGGGTGATCAGAATGACTGTCACTCCTTCCCGTCTGTTAAGGTCACTGACTGCCTCAAGAACTTCCTTTCGTCCATTCGGATCCAGCATTGCAGTTGGCTCATCCAAAATGATACATTTCGGACGCATTGCCATGACACCGGCAATTGCAACTCTCTGCTTCTGTCCGCCGGAAAGTTTATTCGGAGAATGATAACGATAGGATGTCATTCCTGTTTTTTTCAGGCTCTCATCTACACGCTCCCAGATTTTCTCTGTAGGCACACCCATATTCTCCGGTCCGAACCCTACGTCTTCTTCTACTACAGTTCCTATGATCTGATTGTCAGGATTCTGAAAAACCATGCCCGCTTTCTGTCGGACTTTCCATAATTCCGGCTCTTTAGACGTGTCAATCCCATCTACCCACAAAGTTCCTTCCGTCGGAAGCAACAGCGCATTCAGGTGCTTTGCAAGAGTAGATTTTCCGGAACCATTATGTCCCAGAACAGCCACGAATTGTCCGGCTTCAATGTCCAGGTTTACATCATTGACAGCACGCTGCGTATCCTGCACGTTACCATCTTCATCATACTTGAGATAGTCAAATCCCAGCTTGAATGCCTTGATAATTCCCATAATATTTTTTGTCCTCGTATTTTGTCTGTCTGCTGCTTATTTTCACAGGAAAAGAATCCCGTCAGTAAACAGCGAATATTTATTTTTTCAGGCTTCTTCAGTAGCTGCCAGTCCGGTCAACTCGTCAATCAGAGCCCAGATCTCATCTCTTCCCTGCTTCGTCTCAGCAGAGAAAGGAATAATAATGCCATCTTTGCTCAGCTTCAGCCCTTCTTTGATTGCTTTGATATTTTTCTGAACCTGGCTTCGTTTGAGCTTGTCAAGCTTCGTTGCAATAATGATCGGCTCATAGCCATTGTTCAGAATCCAGTCATACATCATCTTGTCATTTGCAGACGGATCATGACGGATATCAATAAGAAGGAAAACCGCCTTCAGGTTTTTGGATGTATGAAGATATCTTTCGATCATCTTGCCCCATTTTTCCTTCTCAGACTGTGAAACCTTTGCGTATCCGTAACCCGGGAGGTCTACCAGATACATGGCTTCATTGATATTATAAAAGTTAATGGTCTGTGTTTTTCCCGGCTGTGCACTTGTTCTGGCAAGAGATTTCCGGTTCATCAGTCCGTTGATCAGAGATGATTTTCCCACATTTGATTTTCCTGCAAATGCAACCTCCGGTCTGTCAGTATCCGGAAGCTTACTGGTGATACCACATACGATATCTAATGATACATTCTTAATAACCATTGATTTCCTCACTTTTTCACAACAAATGGTCAATCCTTACCGACTGACCATTTATTTTATACCAGTGCCCTGTTCAGCACTTCCTTCATCGAACTTACAAAGGTAATGGTAAGTCCGTCTGTGATTTCCTTATCTAATTCCTGAATATCCGGTTTGTTTTCTGCCGGCACTAACACCTCTTTAATCTTAGCATATTTTGCCGCAAGAAGTTTTTCTTTCAAACCGCCGATCGGAAGAACTCTTCCTCTCAGTGTGATCTCACCGGTCATTGCAAGGTCTGCCCTTACCGGCTTCTTAATAATTGCGGAAAGGATTGCAGTTGCCATGGTAATACCTGCGGATGGTCCGTCTTTTGGTACTGCCCCTTCCGGAATATGCACATGAATATCGTTTTCCTGGAAAAATTCCGGCTCAACTTTATAGTCAGAAGCAATGGAACGAATGTAAGTAATACCTGCCTGTGCAGACTCTTTCATAACATCACCCAACTGTCCGGTAAGCATCAGCTCACCCTTGCCGGGCATTACATTGACTTCAATCTGCAGTGTATCGCCGCCCACCTGTGTCCAGGCAAGCCCGCGGGAAATACCAATCTCATCTTTCTTATTTGCCATAAGATAGTTAAAATGCTCTTTTCCAAGAAAATCTGACAGATTCTTTGAAGTCACTGTAACTTTCTTTTTATCTTCTTCCATGATCAGACGTGCAGTTTTTCTGCATATCTGTCCGATGGTTCTCTCCAGGTTTCGAACTCCGGCCTCTTTTGTATAATTGTTGATGATCTTCTTAAGAGCCGCTGACTGGATTGTCAGTTTACCTTTCTCGATACCGTTCTCTTCCATCTGCTTCGGAATCAGATGTTCCTTTGCAATATGTTCCTTCTCATTCTCAGTATAACCTGCGATCTCGATCAGTTCCATACGGTCAAGAAGTGGTCTCGGAATGCCCTGAACATCGTTTGCAGTTGCAATAAACAGTACTTCTGAAAGGTCCTGTGGAACCTCTATATAATGATCCATAAATCTGCTGTTCTGTTCCGGATCAAGCACCTCAAGAAGTGCCGCAGAAGTATCTCCTTTATAATCACTGCTGGTCTTATCAATCTCATCCAGAAGCATCAGAGGATTGCTCACTCCTGCCTGCTGTAATGCTGCAGTGATCCTTCCCGGCATTGCTCCTACATAAGTCTTTCTGTGGCCCCGGATCTCAGCCTCATCTCTCACACCGCCCAGACAGATACGTACATATTTCTTATGCATTGCTTCTGCAATCGATCGGGCAATGGAGGTTTTACCTGTTCCGGGAGGTCCTACCAGACAAAGGATCGGGCTTTTTCCCTTATGTGTCAGTTTGCGGACGGAAAGGAACTCCATCACACGCTCCTTCACATCTTTCAGACCGTAATGACCTTCCTGAAGTACTTTCCATGCTTCTTTCAGATCATCAGAATCTGTGGATTTCTTCTCCCACGGAAGTGCCAGCATGGTTTCAATATAACCACGCAGTACTGCATTCTCGGATACATTGCTGTTGGTATTTTTAAATCTCTCGATTTCTTTGCTGATCTTCTCTTTTACCTCATCGCCGGCCTGAAGTTCCTGGAGTTTCTTCTTAAACTCCTCTGCGTCATCCGCAGTATTATCCTCACCCAGTTCCTCACGTATCAGTTTCAGCTGCTCTCTGAGAATATATTCTCTCTGATTCTTATCAATTCTGGCCTTCACTTTTTTCTGGAGATCTCTGCCAATCTGCATGATCTCAATCTCATTTCCAAGGATTGCACCCAGAACTTCATAACGTTCCTCCAGTGTAAGTGCCTCCAGGATCTTCTGCTTATTCTGATAAGATAAAGGAATATTTACGGCAATCTGCTCAACCAGTTCCTCAACATTATCTATATTTAAAATCTGTGCTACCAGCTCTTTGCTGACTTTTCCATTTTCCATGCAGTATCTGTGGAATAATTCCTTAAGGCTTCTGTGCATGGCTTCCATCACTGGTTCCGGCATCTGCATTTCTTCTTCATCAACAGGTGTGATCTCACTTCTGATAAACGGAAACTCCTGCTCAAATTTCACAAGTGTGGCTCTTCCCGTTCCCTCTACAAGTACCCGCAAAAGGTTCTGCGGAAGTTTCACAACCTGTTTGATATAGGCAATGGTTCCTACATGATATACACCTGCCAGATCCGGTGATTCCACCTCAGGATCAATCTGAGTAACCAGAAAAATCTTCTGGTCATGAAGCATGGCAGCTTCAATCGCCTTGACAGAACGCTCCCTGCTCACATCAAAATGAACGATCATCCCGGGAAGGATGGTAGTCCCCCTGAGAGCGATCGCAGGCAGCACTATATTCTGATTTGTCATTTATTGTTCAGTCCCTTTCATCAGGCTGTTTCCGGTTTATCCTTCTTGTGTGTCCGGGACGTTCTTCTGCTTCCGGCTGTCTTCGCCTGTGCAGGAGCTTCTCCGCGGACGATCTCCGGCTCACCGGTGCCATCTACTACATCTTTGGTAATTGTACATTTGCGGATCGTGTCATCTGACGGAATCTTATACATCAGATTCATCAGTGAACCTTCCATGATCGCACGCAAACCTCTGGCTCCTGTCTTACGTTCCAGAGATTTCTTTGCGACCAGTTCAAGTGCATCATCTTCAAAATCAAGTTCAACACCATCCAGTTCAAATAATCTGTGATACTGTTTGGTAAGTGAGTTCTTCGGCTCTTTCAGAATACTGATCAGCGCATTCTCATCCAGCGCATCCAGAGTTACAACTACCGGCACACGACCGATAAACTCAGGAATCAGGCCGAATTTGATAAAGTCTTCCGGCATTACATCCTTCAGGATCTCACCTACATTTCTGTCTTCCTTAACAGAAACCTCTGCACCGAAACCGATGGACTTGGTATCCTGTCTGGACTCAATGATCTTCTCGATTCCGTCAAAAGCACCGCCGCAGATAAACAGAATATTTGTTGTATCAATCTGAAGAAACTCCTGATGAGGATGCTTGCGGCCGCCCTGAGGCGGAACACTTGCCACTGTACCTTCCAGAATCTTCAGAAGTGCCTGCTGTACGCCTTCACCGGAAACATCGCGGGTTATGGATGGATTCTCAGATTTTCTTGTGATCTTATCAATCTCATCAATATAGATAATTCCGTACTGTGCACGTTCAATATCATAATCTGCTGCCTGAATGATCTTGAGAAGAATATTCTCAACATCCTCTCCTACATATCCGGCTTCTGTCAGTGTGGTAGCATCTGCAATAGCAAACGGTACATTCAGAAGTCTGGCAAGTGTCTGAGCCAGCAGAGTTTTACCTGAACCTGTAGGTCCAAGCATCAGAATATTACTCTTCTGAAGCTCTACATCAGAATTTTTTGATGCAAGGATTCTTTTATAGTGATTATAAACAGCAACGGAAAGAGCCTTTTTTGCTGCATCCTGACCAATTACATAATCATCCAGAACTGCATGGATCTCTTCCGGTTTTAACAGATTAATATCAGAATTCAAAACCTCGTCATCATAAGGATTTAATTCTTCCTCCATGATCTCTGAGCAGATGCCAATGCACTCATCACATATAAATACTTTGCCATCCGGACCTGCGATCAGCTTTCTTACCTGATCTTCTGTCTTCTGGCAAAAGGAGCATCTTACTTTTCCTTCTCTCATTTTTTCTGCCATGAATTTATGTCTGTCCTTTCTCTATACTAACTAATAAGACTCCTGTGACGATTCACAGGAGTCTTATCTTTCGCATTATTTATGCATGACTACACCGTCAATCAGTCCATATGCCTTTGCTTCTTCAGCAGTCATATAGTTGTCCCGGTCTGTATCACGCTCAACAACTTCTATCGGCTGACCGGTATTTGCAGCCAATAACTCATTTAAAGTTCTCTTTGTCTGTGCGATATGATCTGCCACGATCTGGATCTCTGTTGCCTGTCCCTGCGCACCGCCGGATGGCTGATGGATCATGATAGTGGAATGCGGAAGAGCAAATCTCTTTCCTTTTGCACCGCCTGCCAGAAGAAAGGCGCCCATGCTGGCAGCCATTCCAAGACAAATGGTAGAAACATCGCATTTAATATACTGCATGGTATCATAGATCGCCATGCCGGCTGTTACGGAACCGCCCGGGCTGTTGATATACAGCTGAATATCTTTACCAGGATCTTCTGCTTCCAGGAAAAGAAGCTGTGATACGATCAGTCCTGCACTCACATCATTTACTTCCTCACCAAGAAAAATGATTCTGTCCTTCAGAAGCCTTGAATAGATATCATAGCTTCTCTCTCCCCTGCTTGTCTGTTCAATGACATAAGGTACTAAACTCATATAAACGCCTCCATTTACGCGGCTGACTTTTTTCCGAAAGAGGCAGACATCTGAGCCTGTCTCTTTTCGGTTCTTAAAATTCGATTACTTTAAAATTAAACTTCCTTAGCAGCGTCAGCGATAACAGTAACTGCTTTCTGTACAGCCATGTCTTTCTTCATCTGCTCAAGTTCACGCTCTCCAAGTAATTCTTTTAACTTGTCAGCTTCCATTTTGTATGCTTCAGCCATCTTGGAGATCTCTTCATTTACTTCTTCCTCTGTTGGCTGAATGTTCTCAACTTCTGCTACTTTCTCAAGAACCAGTCTTGTCTGGATTCTCTTTAATGCCTGTGGTTTCATGTCTTCCATCATCTTGTCAGCAGTCATGCCTGTGAACTGGAAGTACTGATCCATGGATAATCCCTGAGACTGCATTCTTCTGCTGAAATCATCAAGCATCTGACGGCACTGTGTCATAAGCATAGCTTCCGGAATATCCATCTGTGCATTTTCGATTGCTTTATCTACTGCTGCATCTTCTTTTGCACGTTTTGCTTCGTCTGCTTTCTTATCTTCAAGATTTGTTTTTACATGCTCTTTGTACTCTGCAAGTGTATCGAACTCAGAGACATCTTTTGCAAAATCATCATCCAGTTCAGGAAGTTCTTTTGCTTCGATCTTCTTAACTGCACATTTAAAGATTGCTTCTTTACCTGCAAGTTCTTTTGCCTGATATTCTTCAGGGAATGTAACTTTTACGTCTACATCATCGCCAACTTTAGCACCAACAAGCTGTTCCTCGAATCCCGGGATAAATGTGTTGGAACCAAGTGTCAGAGGATACTCTGTAGCCTGTCCGCCATCGAAAGGTACTCCGTCTACAGATCCTTCGAAGTCGATTGTTACAATATCATTTAACTGAGCTGCGCGGTCTTCTACGCTGATTGTTCTGGAGTTTTTCTCCTGCTCTTTCTTGAGTTCAGCTTCTACGTCTTCGTCTGTTACTGTGATTTCAGTTTTCGGTACTTCTACACCTTTGTAATCACCTAATGTAACTTCCGGTTTAACAGCAACTTCTGCTGTGAAGATGAATGCTTTTCCAGGCTCAGCCTGTGTAATGTCGATTGTCGGCTGGGAAACGATCTCAAGTTCGCATTCAGCTAATGCTTTGCTGTAGTGTTCCGGAATCAGAGCGTTAACAGCATCCTCAAGGAATACTCCTTTGCCATACATCTGCTCGATCATTTTTCTTGGAGCTTTTCCTTTACGGAATCCAGGGATAGAAATTCTTCCTTTTGCTTTCTGGTATGCATTCTGCATTGCTTTTTCTAAATCTTCAGCGGCAACTTCGATAGTAAGTTTCGCCATGTTTTTTTCCATTTTTTCCACCTGTAAACTCATGTTACAATGTTCCTCCTTAAATTCAGGTTATATTTTGCGACTGGTTTTTCAGCTGCGTTATATCATTCACAGTTTTTACCTATTTCTATATATTCAAGTCTGAGCTCCGCTCCCACCATTGCAGAAGCGGGAGAGTTACTGTTCACTCTGTGTCAGTAACGCAAGAAGTCTGTTTATAACTCAATTATATATTTACAGTCATTGTAGCAGTATAGCACAAAAAATCCAAAAGTGCTAGTGTTTTTTCGCATAAAAATAAGGGTTTTGGGATGTTTTAACGTGTGTAAACTACAGATTCTGCGATTTCTTTTGCTTTTTCTTCATTTTCGAGCTGTGAAATCAGGGAGAGTGCGAAGTCTACAGCCGTTCCCAGGCCGCGGCTGGTGGTTATGTTTCCGTCTACTACTACGCTGTCTTCACTTGTTACTGCGCCATCTTTGGAGAGAACTTCCATGAATGACGGATAGGAAGTTGCTTTGCGGCCTTTGAGGAATCCCAGTCCGGAAAATACGCTTGGAGCTGCGCAGATGGCTGCGATTTTTTTGCCTTTATTGTTGAAGTCTGTCAGGAGGTCGATGAGTGGTTTGTAACCGGCAAGGTATTTGGTTCCCGGCATTCCTCCAGGAAGAACGAGCATGTCGGCGTCGGCGAAGTCGGTTTCAGCGAATATGGCGTCGGTGAGCATGGTGATGCCGTGGGATGTCTGAATCCTGGTGGTTTCTTTGATAGATACGGTTTTGATGTCGATTCCGGCGCGGCGGAGAAGGTCTACTACGGTCAAACCTTCAATGTCTTCGAATCCGTCGGCGAGGAAGATGTATACTTTTTTACTCATTTTTTTGTGCCTCCTGATTGTTGTATTTTTTAAGATTTTTATCTTGTTTTTCTGAAATGGATTATAGCATTTTTTATGGATAGTTACAATGTTTGTTTGGATTGGGTAGGGACGCGCGAAGCCATCTGTCTCCTGGGGTTCAGTTTCGTGAGCCTAAGTAACTCTAAGGTTTGATAAATCTGCTAAAAACATGAAAAAGAATGCAAAACTCGCTCCGTTGCAAACTTCGCTCAGACACGTTGCGATTCTTTTCCATAACGCAGATTTCCCAAACCTAAGAGTTACTAAGACTCGTCAAATTCACCCCAGGAGACAGATGGCTTCGCGCTGGGAACTGGCAAAATGTTATTTTTACCATAGCTCTGGTTTCAAGTCTTTCGGCAATGGATTGGGATATGTTTCTCCGTCTAATGTTTCTGTCAGTTCTTTTCTGGCTTGATTTGCCAGTTCTGGATTTTGTAAAAAATCCAGAGCTGTGAGGGACATGATTTTGGCGGCGTAGAGCATTCCTTTGTGAGCGATTGAGGATTTGCCCTGGGCTACTGCCTGCCAGGAGTGGAGGGCGGTTCCTGCGGCGAATGTGGGGATGTTGAGGTGGACGGTTGGGACAATCCAGCTTACATCGCCTACATCGGTGGAGTATTTGAGGTCGCTGTACAGGTTTTGGCTGGCTATTGGCTGGAAGATTGGTTTTTTCATGGCTTCGGCGGCGTTTGATCCAAAGTAGTCCCGGGCGATTGTAGGGAGTTGGTTTTTATCCTGATCCGAGAGGGACTGCTGGAATTTTTGTGCGTAGGCATATTCCTGCTCTGTATATGGAATCGGGCCAAGTTTTTCCAGGTAGGTGTTCATATGGTCTGCAAGGATTTTACTGGAGATTAAATTGGAATAGGCAGCCACCTGACGGATTTCTACGGTAGTTTCGGTCATGAGGGCGGCGCCTTTGGCTATATTACATACGCGGTTGTAGAGTTCTTTTACCTGAGTGATCTTCGGGGCGCGGATGGCGTAGAGTACCTGGGCTCTGGACTGGACTACGTTTGGGGCATCTCCGCCTGTGTCGGTGATGGCATAGTGGATTCTGGCTTCGTCTATCATGTGTTCACGCATGTAGTTTACGCCTACGTCCATTAATTCTACTGCATCCAGTGCGGAACGGCCTAATTCCGGGCACATGGAGGCGTGTGCCGGGGTTCCGTAGAATGTGAAGAAGACTCTGAAGTTTGCTTTGGTGCTTCCGTAGCATGCGCGTCGTCCCTGCTCCGGGTGCCAGCAGAGGGCGAGGTCGCAGTCATTGAAATAGCCGTCACGTACAAGGAATGCTTTGCCGCCTGCGTTTTCTTCGGCTGGGCAGCCGTAGTAGCGGATTGTTCCTTTCAGGTTGTGTGCTTTCATGAAGTCTTTTAATGCTATGACGGCGGCAAGGGTGCCTGTTCCGATAAGCTGATGACCGCAGCCATGGCCACAATTATCAGTATATCCTGAACCTGGATTTTGTTTCTTTTCTCTTTCCGGCACGCTTTCATATTTTGAATCTGATGTTTTTTCTTCCGGGATTCTCTCGGTAGTATCTGCTTTCTGCGAAAGTCCCGGCAGGGCATCAAATTCGCCAAGAAATCCTATAACCGGTTTTCCGGAACCGTATTCTGCAATAAATGCTGTTTCCTCTCCTGCCAGATTTGATTTTATGGAAAATCCCTCTTTCTTTAATGTCTGCTGAAGTAATTCAGAAGATTTATATTCTTGAAATCTCGGCTCCGCATACTCCCAGATTTTATCGCTGATTTTGGCATAATATTCTTTTTTATCTTCAATTTTTTCTGATATTTCTTTTATGTATTCATCCATATATTTTTCCTCCTGTCCCATGCTGTTTCCTACTTTCTTCTTCATTCCCCACAACATTTTTATCTATTTTACATTAAGCAGATATCATGTTACTGTTCACACACCACTATCCCGAGACATACAAGCCAAAATTCCATTGCCGCAGGCAATCTGGAATGAATTTTGGCTACGTTACTGAGAACGGAGTGAACAGTAACGATATCACCGTTTGATTTAAGTAAAATATGCGTTTTCATTATTTTTCATCTATGCTATTATCATTATAGCACAAACTAAAGGATTGACACATTTTAACTCTATGGAGGAAATTTAAATGGAAATCGAACGTAAATTTTTAATATCCAAAGAAAATCTGCCAGCAGATCTTGACGCTTATCCACACCATAAACTCGAACAGGGCTATTTATCCACCGCACCGGTAGTCCGTATCCGCAAAGAGGATGATAACTACTATCTCACCTATAAATCCAAAGGTCTTATGACCCGCGAAGAATATAATCTTCCACTTACAAAAGAATCCTACGAACATATGCGTCCAAAAGCTGACGGAATCCTTATTTCCAAAACCCGCTATCTTATTCCTGAAAAGGATGGACTCACCATTGAACTGGATATATTTGATGCCCCCTATGAGGGACTCTATCTCGCAGAAGTGGAATTTTTTTCTGAAGAACAGGCGCTCAGCTATAATCCACCTGTATGGTTTGGAGAAGATGTTACAAACTCCGGTAAATACCACAACAGTCATCTGAGTCAGAGGAATTTATAATAAAACAGCTCCGAAATATTGTTCTGTTAATATGCATTTGCAGGAATTGTAGTAACTCTTAGGTTCTGGAAATTCGCGTTATAAAAAATCCGCTCACTGTCTGAGCCGCTTTGCGGCGAGTTTGAGCGGATTTTTTGTGGTTTTAGCGGATTTTCAGAGCCTTAGAGTTACTGAGATTACATCTTTTTACCTTTTTCAGCAGCTCCATTCAGAGCTTCAAAAACAGCACTTCTGAATCCATTCTGTTCCAGGATTCTTACTCCCTCAATGGTACTTCCGGCCGGTGAACATACCATATCCTTCAGTTCTCCCGGATGCATGCCTGTTTCCAGTACCATTTTTGCGCTTCCAAGTAAAGCCTGTGCAGCAAACTGATAAGCCTGTTTTCTTGGCATTCCCTGGGCTACCGCAGCATCTGCCATTGCTTCTATGAACATAAAAACATATGCAGGTGAACATCCGCTTACAGCACTTACTGCGTCCATCAGACGCTCCGGAACTACTTCTGTACGTCCAAAGCTGTCTGTGATCTCACAGATCTGAGCCAGTTCTTCTGCTGATACTTTCTCATTGGCACATACACCAGTCATACCCTCCCCAACCTGAGCAGGAGTATTCGGCATCATTCTTACCACTTTCAGAGGCTGTCCACATTTTTCTTCTAACCAGGCAAGAGTTTTCCCCGGCGCAATGCCTACAACTGTGTGTTCCGGTGTCAGTTCATCTTTTACTTCATTCAGCACTTCTTCATAAAACTGCGGTTTCACGGCCAGGAAAACCAGTTTTGTGTTTTTTACCACTTCATGGTTATCCAGGGTTGTAACCACTCCCAGCTTTTCTCTGCTTCGTTTGCTTCCTTCTTCTGTAAGATTGGAAACAATAATCTCATCTTTTTTATAAAGTCCTTTTTTCAGCATACCACTGATCATGGCAGAAGCCATATTTCCGCATCCGATAAATCCGATTTTCATAAATCTGCTCCTCTCTTGCAATTCCTGTTGTTTTCTGATAATTTATAACTGCTTTTTTCATATCTTTTTCTTGTTATAGATAATGATAATCATCCAGCAATCTGCCGTAAAATACTGAACAGTTACAGATAATTATAATTCATTACTGTCCAATATGACTGTAAAGGGACCGGCATTCACAAGCTCCACTTTCATATCTGCCCCAAATTCTCCCTGCTCGACAATATCAATGTGTTCTTTGCATCTGGCAATTATGTATTTGTACAGATTTTCAGCCATATCAGGGGCCCCTGCTCTTATAAAGGAAGGTCTGTTTCCTCTTTTACAGTCAGCATATAATGTGAACTGGGAAATAAGCAGAAGACTTCCGCCCACCTCCTTCAGGCCAAGGTTTGTCTTACCGTTTTCATCTTCGAAAATACGCATATTAACCATTTTATGGATCATTTTATCTGCGATTTCAACGGTATCTTCTTCTCCTACTCCGATAAGAACCATAAAGCCCTTGCCTATCTGGCCTCGTACTTCACCATTAATTGTCACTTTTGAATGCATTACTCTCTGAATTACAAAACGCATAATTCACTCTCCTTAATCAACGGATTTCTGTCTGTTGATAGATAGCATAGCACATTTTTATCCGTTTTTCCATTGTAAAGTGTCACCTTGCGGCTGTTATCTCAAAATCTTGTGTTACTG